>CAMKKS010000001.1 GCA_946413485.1 uncultured Rickettsiales bacterium
CGGTCCGTAACATTTGAGGTTTTTATCAAATTTCCCGTCAACGAGAACATCGATATTTTTTATAAGTTCAGTGTCTTTCACTTGATTATACTCAAATCCGGTGAAACACCAAATATTGAGGTTGTTTTCGTGAAGCTTTTTAGCAAGCTCGGTGAGTTCTTTCTGCTGTAAAAACGGTTCTCCTCCTGAGAATGTTACTCCGTCAATTAAAGGATCCTTCAAAATCTCTTTTAAAAGATCTTCAACTGAAATATCGTAGCCGTCTTTAAAATTCCAGGTTTGCGGATTATGACAGCCTTCACATCTATGCTTACAGCCTTGAGTGAAAATTACAAACCTTATTCCTAAACCGTCCACTGACGATTCTCTAATAAAACTGTTTATTCGCATTTTTCTTCGTCTTCGTTTAGCTCTTCTTTTGGATCTTCTTCAACTTCTTCAACTTCTTCAACTTCTTCAATTAAAAAGTCGTCACATGACACTGATTCACCGATAATAAATTCTTCCATTTTAAATCTCCTTTTAAAAACAACGTAATGAGAAAATCATAAAAGCTCATTACGTATTTTTAAGTTCATATCAAAAACAACGTAATAGACTTTTATAAAATCTTCATTACGTTATTATTCGTAGAATTAAATATAAAATTATTTTTAAATATCTTTATATAAAGAATATCAAAAAATTTTTTATAACGTAATGAACTTTTATAAAATCTTCATTACGTATTTTTTTAATATCTTTAAAATATTTCAAACATCTTTTTATTATATAACATTTAAAAAATTTTAAAACACCTAAAATCAACGTTATTTTTGAAAATTTAAGAGCATTCTTATTTGAATTATATTTAAAGGAACGCTTATAAAAATTCCACAGATTGAAATAATTGCGATGTTAAACAAAGATGCTTCAAAACACGGTGAGAGCATTGTTCCGATAATTCCACCTAAAGTTGAAAATATCATCAATCTGTTATTAAAAAGAGAAAGCTCATCGCCTGAAATTACCCTGTTTATCAGAGCATTTTTGTTTATTAAAAAACTTTGAAAACACAAAAACGAGACAGTTCCAGAAACTAGAACAGCCCATGGATAACTAGGACCTAAAAATATAAGAACTAGAGCATCTAAAATCCATATTAAAGCGTCTAAAAATAACAGCAGATAAGGTCTTTCAACAGTAAATTTTAAAACTTTATTTAAAGAAAATATAAAAAATATTAAAGTACAGCTAATCTGTTGTGATGCCTGGTTAAATGCTGAACCTATCTGACCTAAAACAGGAATTAGCCAGTTTAAAAATAAAAGACAACCTAAACTGCCGGTTACAGTGGTTAAAAATCTTCCTAGAGCGATATAAAAGAATAATTTTTTCATGTTTTAAAGAGAGTGTAAAAAATAGAGAACCTTCAAAGATTCTCTAAAAATATTAAATTGTTTTTGAGCTTAAGCTCTAGGTTATTTATTATAATTATTATCCACCCAATTAACAATCTAACGTTAATATTTATCTTTTAAAATCAAAGAAAGTGTCAATTTTTTGACTATTTTATAATCAGTTGAGTGAAAAAATAAGGATAAAGTATCAAATCTGACACTTTAATCCTTATAAAAAGCGTTCTTCAATAATATTTATCATTTGAACTTTAAAAATTTAGACGCTTTTAAAGAAAAAGTATCATGTTTTCACATGATACTTTAAAGTTTCTATCCACACAATCTAACATTTTTATGGTTGTTTTATATATTTATAATAAATAAAATGTTAAAAACACATTTTAAAGACAATAATTATTATAATAAAGTTCTTTTATTACGTTTTAACACTTTTTGAGAATTTAAATTATTTTTAAATTCTCTTTTATTTTTAGCACTTAGTTTGTGAATTTCATAAGTCGTAGAGCAATAATCAGTCACAATTATTTTATAATTCTATTTTAGTGAATGTTAAAACATCTGAAGTGTTTCCAGATCCTTGTCTACCATAATCATTATCTCCACAACCATAAAAATTATTATTATTATCCATATACCAAGTTGTGCCCTCTGAACAACTAACTGTTTTAACATTTTCAGCTCTTTTAGTGAACACTAAAACGTTTGAAGTATTTCCAGATCCTTGTTGCCCACAAGAACCCTTTCCACAGCCATACAGATCATTATTATTATCTATATACCAAGTTGCATTTTGTGAACAACTAACTGTTTTAACATTTTCAGCTCTTTTAGTGAATGTGTAAACACTATTTGTGTTTCCAGATCCTTGTTGTCCATACCATCCATCTCCACAGCCATAGAGATTGTTGTTATTGTCTACATACCAAGTTGTATAACGTGAACAACTAACTTTTTTAACATTACTAGCTCTTTTAGTGAATGTTAAAACATCTGAATGGTTTCCAGATCCTTGTAGACCATCCCATCCATATCCGCAACCATAAAGATCATTATTATTATCTATATACCAAGTTGTATCCCATCCACAACTAACTTCTTTAACATTACTAGCTCTTTTAGTAAATGTTAAAACCTTTTCTGTGTCTCCAGATCCTTGATGTCCATGAAAACCAGATCCACATCCATAAAGATCATTATTATTATCTATATACCAAGTTGTAAGGTATGTACAACTAACTGTTTTAACATTACTAGCTCTTTTAGTGAAAACTAAAACATCAGTTGAATTACCAGAAGTTCCAGATCCTTGTTGCCCATAACTATTAGCTCCGCAACCATAAAGATCATTATTATTATCTATATACCAAGTTGCATCACTTGTACAACTAACTGTTTTAACATTTTCTGCTCTTTTAGTGAATGTTAAAACTTTAGCTGTACCACCAGAAGTACCGGATCCTTGCTGCCCAACGTTATTAGATCCGCAACCATAGAGATTATTACTGGTGTCTATATACCAAGTCGTATTCTCTGTACAACTAACTTCTTTAACATTTTCTGCTCTTTTAGTGAATGTTAAAACCTTTTCTGTGTCTCCAGATCCTTGTTGTCCAGAACCATTATATCCACAACCATAAAGATCGCCTTTTGAGGTTAAAATCCAAGTTGTGCAATCATTTGCGAAAATATAAATAATATCAATAACTTCTTCTTCTCCGCCCATTGCTTCTCTGCCTATTGCGGCTCTGTAACTACCAACCTTAAGCCCACCTAAAGTATAATTGTAATCACCACTCTGAACAACAGCACCTTTACTACCTGAAAATAAAGGAACATACCAATGATCACCATCTTTCTGTATGTGTATGCTAGGTGTTGTTATTCTAGTTGATAATGTTAAAAGAGAATTATTTCCTAATTTTAAAGTTGGCATTTATTACTTCCTAATTCTTAATCTACCGTTATTGTGTAACCATTTTTAAAAACCCCTTTTAAAAATATTTATAAAATTTTAAAATTTTGAATTTTTAGTATGGCTTTTTAATCGGTTGCACACTGACTGTTTACCTTGTGAAAAACCGATTTTATATATCAGAATTTGGAAAAATACGAAAATACACGTTAGAGTTATAACATCATACCAAGTTGAACATTCACACATTTTTAATCACTTTTAAAATTTCAAACTGTCAGATTTTTGGCACTTAGTTATTGTAGAGTCAGCAAAAGAGAAAAAATAGGTTAGGACAATCCAAACTTATTTGGAATTACCTTCTAACTTTTCTAATCTTTCTTTAAGTTCTTTAATTTGTCTTCTCAAGTAGGCGCATTCAACAACTAAAGCTTCCGTGTATCTTAATGAATAATGCTCATCTGCTTCATGTATTACCTTGCGTTCTTTGGTCTTTGTTCCGTCTTTTTGTTCAACTTCTGCTTCCTCAGTTTCTTCAGGATATTCTTCATGGCAGAATAAACCATAAGCTGACACATCTGATTAGATATAAGATAAGGTGACAGAGGGACGAACACCAAGAGAATAAGAAGCAAAGTAGATGTCAGCAGCCCCATCGCTATAGACATTAGCAAAACTGCCAGAAACAGAAAAGGAAGAAACATCTTGTAGCCAATAAGTCTGTCTTGTGTTCACAAACTGAGGTGCGAGCGCAAGCAACGGAAATTGTTGTTTTTGCGTCCCAACATCAAAACCTTTTAATGCCGAACCCCAAACTCGCGCCCCATAAATCTGAACTTCGTTAGGTAACTCAACACCATCGCTGTCATACCAAGCCCAATTGCTAGGACCTGAAGAATCAACAGCATTTGCTAAAAGAATTCTATGATTTGCCAGATGTGAACCGAATGCGTTTTGAGCAATCGTCCTTGCGCTATTAAGGTTCTGTGTTCTCATCAAAGAACCATAATAAGCTCCAGTTGTGGTATTTTCCGTATTCATCTGAGCGTTATATAAAACGGTATCCGGCATTACGATTACATTACCTTTGTCAAAATTAGTATCACCGACATTATAATAATAATCGATAGCAACTATACGCCAATTAACGCCATTTATTGTCCAGTAATCACCAATAAACAAATCATCATAAGTGCGATTTTTGATTGCTGTATTTTGAGCATCGGTAATGGTCGTTCCAAGATATTTGCATCTTGGATATGAATTGTGGAAAGCAATTGAGTTAGTTGATAAACTTTCCAATGCACCTGCAGGCAATCTTGCAATATCAATAGTTCCTGATGTTATTTTAGAAGCATCTAAATTAGGAATTCTGTCTGTATTTAAAGTTCCGATTGTAACATCACTTGCACTATGTGTGTGAGTAGAAGGCGTAAATGTGCTTGGTTTATTATTAACATTATCCCAATCAACAGAGTTTGCGGTTATTGTTATATTTCCGGTACCAACTAAAGAATTATTATTGATTGTTTTTAAATTATTTGAATCAATAAAATCAGAATCATTAGTTAAATCTGATGTTTTTGTTGGTATAGCGGAAGATATATATATTTTCATCTTATTAAAAAAATAAGATAATCCAGAATTTGTTAAATATTTCATAAAAACCCCTTAAAATTTTTTAAGAAGGTGCTCCAACATAAGCGTTAACAGCATTTAAATTAGTAAGTTCAACTTTGTTTCTAGGTGCGGTAGGATCTTTGATGTAAATTCCTTTCTTTTCAAAAGTTACTGTTTCTTTTTCTGCTGGATTAACAATCCATGTGCCTTTCTGATATGTTAATTTTTGACAGAAAAATTTATTATCCTTTTTAGATAAAATAACATAAGGAATTCCGTCATATTCGTCATACCATGAAACTAAACAATCAACAGCTTCATTTAAAAAATAATTTGTAAAATTCATTTAAAAATCTCCATTTAAAATTCTTTTTTAATTATTTATAAATATCTTTAAATAAATAAGAGATTTAAAATGTTTTTACATAACACAATTAGAAAATATACTCTAGCACTTTTAGATTTTTTTAACGAGGTTGAAGTTCAACACAAAGACTCGGACGGCGCTTTAATAACTCAGAAAATTCCTATATCTTATAGGAACAAAGAAAAAGAGCAGCTGATGGATAAAACCTGGCTTCAGCAGATTAAAGGGGATATGAATATTTTACCTTTAGGGTCGTTATGTTTAAATTCAATTTCAAAAGCTCAAGATAGAGCAACCTCAAAATATAATCGTTTTACTAAATTAAGAGAAGATAGAACGATTGAATATATGTATAATCCAGTTCCTTATGATTTTTCTTTTGAAGTTTCATATTTTTGTAGGGGAATGAACGAAGCCTGCCAGATTATTGAAGAGATCTGTCCAAAATTTAATCCGAATGTCGCGATTGATATCTATGACTCGGAAAATCAAGACGAACCGTCAAGAATTCCTGTTCAGCTTTCTGATGTTTCTTATGAATTTTTAGGATTTGAAGAATATTCTTTAAACCTAATAAAAGTAACTTTTTCAATAAATCTTTCAGGCTGGATGTTTCCACCGATTAAAGAATATTCTAAAATTAAAGAATTTAACATAAATCTTTTAACACCTCAAAGAGAATCTGAGCTTCTTCATTTTGACGTGATTGACGGTTATCCGAGAATTCCACCTGATATTTTGAGAGATCCAAATCTTGAAACAAGATTGTACGTAAAAGCTTATGCTTTAACTTTAGAGAATAATATTTTAAGAGTTTCGTACGAATCAAATTCAAAAGAAAAACCTGAAATTTCGTTTGTTTCTGATGATTGTGAAATAATTCACAAATCAAAATTTGAAAGTTTTTGTGAGATAAAAAATCCTAAAGAGAATTTTACAGTTTGTGCGATTGTAAAAATTCAGAATGAAAGGTCAAGTATTTTAAAAACTTTTAAAAATTCTTAAGTTCTTTATATAAAGAATATAAAAAAACACTGTAAAATCCGTTTCACAGTGTTTTTAAGATAATTATAAAATCCATTTTATAATTTTTAATTTTCAATCCCGCCCAGAAGAAGCGGTTAATCTAACTCGATCTTCGTGTTCTTCTATCCAAAACACATCTTCTTCAGTAATTTCATATTTGTCGTAATAATCTTCACCCCAATATTGAAATCCGTCAATTGTGATTTTCTTATTTTTATCAATTTTCTTTAAAGCTTTTATCAATTCACCTACTGTATATTTCATTTAAATATCCTCGATGTAGTAAAGCTTGTAACCGTTCTTGAGATAATCGTCCAAAGCTGAGTATAAACAGAATTTTTCGCAAGTTTCTTCGTGTTCTTTAGACCAGCAATATTGTTCGTCTGAAGCAAATTTATATGATATAATCAATTTTCCTTCTAATGTTGTTTTGAGCACAACAAATTCAACTAAATTGTGTAACGAATTTCCCTTTAAAGGGGTTGTTTTGCTTAATTCAATTCTAACCATTTTTACGTTCCTCAATCATTGCTTGACTATGATTATATTATAACGTATTTTAAAGATTTGTAAACAGTTATTTTAAGATTTTTTATCAAAAATCCTATTTAATTGTATTAAAATTGATAAAATTCTCAAAAATAGTTTAAAATATACAGTATACAGTATTGTTTATCTGTATTTAGATACTGTATATAGTATCTTTTGAGATTTTTAAAATTTTTTAAAGCTTTTTGAAGGTCAAAAATAACGTATTGAGCTTCGCTCAAAAGTCTATTACGTATTATTTAAAAATTTTTGATTTTCTTATATAAAGATATCTTTAAAAACACTTTAAATGAGTTCTAGTTTTCGGATTGAAAGTTCTAGTTTTGAGTAAAAATTCGATATTAAGGTATTTTTATATAAAGAAAAATAAATAATTTAAAAACTATGAAATATAAATCGTATAAAGGTTGGTATAAGATAATCAACACTCAAAAATTTATCAAACCGCTTGACGAATATATGGAATCAACTGTCTTTAAAGACGGGAATCTTTTTATTCAATACAAGTCAAAACTCGAATATATCGCTTTCAGATTTGCTGATTTAAATCCTAAAATTGTTAAATTCTCTGTTGAACCTTTTAATATAAAATATATAAAACCGCTTGATAACAAAGAGCACAGATATTATATTGATTTATTTTTAGAATTTCAAACAGGTGAAAAATTTTTAGTTGAAGTAAAATCTAAAGCTGAAACACATCCACCTAAAAAACCTAAATCATTTAACGCAAGAACAGCGAATAATTACAAAACCGCGTTAGAAACATATATTGTGAATACCGCAAAATGGAAAGCTGCGAAGAGTTTCGCTGAATTGAATAATATGAATTTTTTGATTTTAACTGAAGACGAATTGAAATGATATTAAAAGCTTTTATTTAAAATATTTTTAAAGTATTTTATATATAAGGAAATTGAAAAAATTTTTTTATTACGTTATTCAAAATAACAAAAAGGTCATTACGTAATAATTCATTTAATGAAAAATAACGTAATGACCTTTTCAAAAAAGCTTATAACGTATTATTTAATATTTTTTAAAATATCTTTAAGAGCTTTAAACAAATGTTTAAATTTAACAACTTCTGTTTCAAGATTGATGTTTGAAACTTCAGAACCGATTTTAATAAACTGATAAAATCTTTCAAAACATTTAATCAAAGAGAGTTTTCTATAAATCAACTCATTTAAACAGTTTTCGTTTGTTTTTTGAACTTCTTGAGCGTAAGCAAATGTTTTGTTAACGTCATACTCATCAAGATTTATATCCATCTCAAAAAATTTATCGTCTCTTAAATCCCACTCGGGAACATTCAGCCCTAATCTTGAAGCTGCATCCTTAAAAAGATTTGAACAAGGTTCTAAAAGCTCGTAAAAATTATCAATTTTAGCTTTATTTCGTAAAAGCTGAAGATCGTACTCATGATTAAAGAAAATATCGTCTCTGAAAGCTTTAGCATATTTTAAAGTATCAAGAGTTATCTTTTCGGCACCGCCAACAAAATCCTTAAATTTAACAATTTTAGGTAGCTTATGATTATCAGCTTCGTTTATATTTTTTAAATATTCTTTAAATAACATTTTAAAATTCCTTTGAAATATTTAAAATATTTATATTATCAAAGCTCTTTTAACGTCTTTTTAAACTAACGTAATGAACTTTTATGATTGTCTTATTTTACGTTATAAAAATTTAATTAAATAATTTTATTTTCAGAACAGATAACGATAAACAGACAGGCTGAATCTTCGTCTTTCTTTAAATCTTCAATCATATCTTTTAAAAAGATCTTTAAATCTTCTTCAAAATTTTCTGAAGGTTCAGAGTCGGCAAATCTGAAGGAATTTCCATCTTTTTTAAGAATTAAACCATATTTGTTTTCAGAACCGTATTGATTTAAAATTTTGGCTACAATCTGAATTCTCTTTGCTTTAATCAGTTGATTAAAAACATTTAAGATAATTCCTAATTCTTTTGTGAGCTCAGCTTTTGAAGGTGCATCAGAATTACCTGAAATAAACTCGGAAGCTTTTGAAATAATATCAGCTTCTACTAAAAAATCTTTAAACATTTAAATTTCCTTTTAAAAAATTTTAATATTCTTATATTATAATATAATAAAAAACTTTTAAATGAGTTCTAGAACTCTCAAACAGGGAAAGGGTCTATTAGAATTCTAATAAACCCTTTTAAAAGGCCTTTAACTGGTCCGCTATCACGCAGAGGAAGCGCATAAAGGCTCTATTTTTAGAGGTGCATCTGTGGCACCATCTGCTGGCTGGCACGTGGCCAGTCGTGGCAATCTAAGCCCGCTTACACAGATGCACAAAAGGCTCTATCTTTCTAGGAATCCATCGGTGGATTTAAAACATAATCTAAATTTACACTCTCAATAACAGCACGTTCTTCGAGAATACTCAAATATGCTTTCATTGTATTATACTGTGCAGACAAAAGACTTCTACTACATTTAGGTACAAAATTCAAAGTTTCCCAATTATTTAACATGTTACCTAATTTAACTGTTTTTGACAACAGTTCTTTATATTCAATAACAAATCTTTGCTGCCAATCTGGCAATTCTTCAAACTTCATTTTTTATCCTTCAAATTTCAAACAAAACAAATAGTGGCTGGGGTAGCAAGATTCAAACTTGCGAATGGCGGGATCAAAACCCGCTGCCTTATCACTTGGCTATACCCCAATTTTTGGCAGGAACTAAAGGATTTGAACCCTTACAAAATGATTTGGAATCATTTGTGCTACCATTACACCAAGTCCCTAAAATTTTAACAATCATTATCCTTTTTAAAGGTCCTTCGATTGTTTTAAGGCTATTCACAAACTTAACCTTAAAGATATTTTAAAACATCTTTAAAAAATGGAGCGGGCCTCACGAGAATTGAACTCGGGCTTGATAAATCCTTTAACTAGTATATCTAAATACCAAGTAAACCATTCACCCGCACTTTAAAAGAGGTTCTTTCGAACCTCGAACAAAGGAAATAATTTACAATTCTATACTTTTCAGGGGGAAATCTTATGATATATCAAATTCAGTTAAATCTTTTTATTACTTTCTTTAAAATTCATTTTTCTTATCTTAAAGTGGCGGGAATGGCAAGACTCGAACTTGCGACACGCAGATTAACAATCTGCCGTTATCTAACCAACTGAACTACATTCCCGTTTCAAAATCGTAATAATACAAAGTTATTTTAAATATATTTATATAAAAACCTCGAGAATTTGATTTTCTAACTTTTAAAGTTTTATTTAAAATTGAATTTTTAAAAATTATTTCAACTTCAACTTCTTCGTTAGGTGTATCAAACCAACCGTATAAAAATAAATCTTCTACATCTTTAAATTTTTCAGATTTATTTTTTATGTGTTTTAAAATATTTTTCTTTAATACAAACTTCATAATACATAAATTATTTATCTGAATTTAAAACTCATTATAAAGGATTTTAACCCTTAATCAATAATGACCGAAAAAAGAGAGACTTTAAAAATCCTTTTAAAAATTTAACAATCCATTGTTAAAAGTCTCTCAAAATTTTAAGAACTTCGGGAATTAAACCCGATCCTTCCATCAACGATGACATGCTACCAATAACACCAAGTTCCTAAAAATCGTGAAACATTTTAAAAATTCTCAAAATTGATTGCCTGACCTAATTTAATAGGTAAACTTCAATCAGGCAGCGATGGTTAAACCCAAAAATTACACAGCAGCAAGAGCATTCCAACTAGACCGCTAGTTCTTAAAATGGTGCTGGTGGAAGGAATTGAACCATCAACCTACTGATTACAAGGCAGTTGCTCTACCTTTGAGCTACACCAGCATTTTTTAAATATTTATAATCTTTCTCGAAAGAGGTTCTTTCGAACCTCAAAGGAGAACGTAATATGAAACTGGTGGGCGGTAAGGGATTCGAACCCTTGACCTACGGATTAAAAGTCCGTTGCTACTAAACCGACTGAGCTAACCGCCCGAAAGAGGTCCAAAGGACCTCAAAAAAGATAAAATATCTATTAAGTTAATTCTAATTAATACTGTTTTTTAAGAGAACAATAAAACTCTTAAATTTTTCTAATTTCCTTTTCAAGGTTTTTTAAAACTTCACCAAAATTTATAAGCATTTCAGGTTTGAAGTTCATATTATCCTCGAGAGAAACTTTTAAAATCTCAAAAATTCCACCCTTAAACATATAAGTAATGAACGAGGTCATTTGTGACCCTGGAACATAAAAATGCCTAGTAACAGTGAAATCAGAATCTTTAGATTTTATTTCCGCAAACTTTAAAGGTGTTAATCCGTTTCTTTTACAGATTTTAATAAATTCTAAATCTTTCTCTTCAAAATTCATTTTCATTCCTTAATTTAACGTTTTATAATCCAGTTTTAAAAACTGAATTTAATCGAATAAATAAGGTTTTTACAGAACCTTTTAACTGTTATCTATTAAGACTCTTCTAGTCAAATTTGTATATGAACTGTTTTTTCGGAACAATAAAACCGTGTAATTTTTTACGGAAAACTACAAAACCGCTTTTTTGCAACATAAATCGTTGCGATTTTTACAGAACCGCAAAACTGTCATAGGTCTGTTATATCCCTTATGAATTTTGTTTTGAAATCGTTGTAGTTTTTAATGGAAAACTACAAAACCTTCTCTTATGGTATGAATACTGTTTTTTTAACGGAACAATAAAACCGTTTTGTTTCTTTTAAAAGTTATACTTATCTTCACAATGCTATGTTAACTCTTAAAAAGAATTCGTTAAAGCCCCTTGACGGACTCGAACCGTCTTCTCCGGCTTGAACGCCGGTATCATAACCCATATACCAAAGGAACATAGTGGCGTTCCCAACGAGATTCGAACTCGTGTTACCGCCGTGAAAGGGCGATGTCCTAAACCACTAGACGATGGGAACAATCTTTTTAAATCAATTTTTAATTTATGTATTTATTATATCATAATTTTATGATTTGTAAATACTTTTTTAATCAATCTTTCAAAAAGATTTTAAAAACACCCATAAAGACTCGAACTTTAATCTACTTCTTTTAATCTCCATCCTTGGAGGAACTTAAAGCACTTTTGCCTTGGCATTATTCTGAACAGACCCAACCATGGGGAAAATGGACTCGAACCAAATCTACCCAAAAGCTTTAAGCATTTTCGACGTTAACCCAACTAGGTGTTTTTAAAATCTCTTTTAAGATTTTTTAATCAATTTTTAAAGAACTTTTTAATTTATGTATTTATTATATCATAATTTTATGATTTGTAAATACTTTTTTAAAAATTTTTTTTAATCAATTTTTAAAAGATTTTTAAATCAATTTTTAATTTATGTATTTATTATATCATAATTTAATGATTTGTAAATACCTTTTTAAAAATTTTTTAAAGATTTTTAAAGAACCTAAAATAAAAAAATCTCTAAAATAATTTTAGAGATTTTTAAAAAATTTTAAAATTCTAAAAATTATTTAAAATTTACAGGCTTCTTTGTTTTTGAACCTGTGAACATTCCTTTAGTGGATTTTGTCTTAAGATCAGGCGACTTAACCCATTTATCAAGATCTTGTTTAAAGTTTGCTGCATCCATAAACATTTCAGCCATATTCCAAGCGCCTGAAACATCCCAGCCTGAAATATCGGAATTAAATTTAACCGCTAGATTAAACATATTTGAGAAGCCTCTAGCTTTCTTTGTCACATTCCACTTTGATAAATCACCGCTAAAAACAGCATTATTATAAAACATATAATCAAACAGCTGTACATTTGAAACGTTCCATTTTGAAATATCGCCGTTGAATTTTGACTCAGCAAACATCCACGACATATCTGTCACATTTTTAGTATTCCACTTTGAGATATCACCGTTGAATTTTGAAAGATGGAACATTCCTCTCATGCTTGTAACATTTGAAACATCCCACTTTGAGATATCACCGTTGAAGTCTTTAAATTCTTGAAACAAATATGACATATCTTTAACATTTGAAACATCAATAAAGTTTAAGTCACAATTGTTTCCTTCCTTTTCGATTGTATCTCTTATAATGATTTCCAATTTAAAACGATTTTTTGGTTTTACAGTTTCAGCTTCATTTAATGAGCTTAAAAATTCTTTAAATAACATATTTCACCTTTTTTGAAAATTTTAAATATAGCTATAGATTGAAGAAAATCTTGACCGATATAATCTATGAAAATTAAATCACTGTCTTTTAAATAAATGAAATTCGCAGCTTTAAAACCATCTTTAAACCCGCGACAAATATAATATTTTATACCGTCAATTTCAAAATCCATGATTTTTTTAAATATTTATAAAAAATCACAGATATTTTGAATATATTTATTCTTCTGAATCAAGCTTATTTCCTAAACTTATGAAAATTAAGCTTGAGAATGATACGAAAGTTAAACAAAACATTCTACAGCAGATTGTGCTCGTAATTCCTAAAAGATTAAGATAGGAATCTGGAGCAACGATCAAAAATACTGAAAAAATTGAAGTAAAAACTAAAATTGCTAAAAAGCTTATTAAACAAATTTTCATTTTATTAACCTACATACTCAAAAGGAACAAATCTTAAATACATATAGCCGTCACGATATTCAGCTTCAAATCCGCCTGTAGCAACTGATCCCATGTTTGGATAAATTTTAGCTCTTTCCATCACGAATCTCGCAGTATCTTTGATCATTTCAAGAGTAACTTCTTCACCTTGATAACGCCAGCCGACAGCTTTCATAATCTTAAGAGTACCGTCAAAATCAAACTTGTTCATTACAATGTTTATTCTTTCATTTATATTTTCCATTTTCGTTTCCTCAATCATTGCTTGATTATGATTATATTATAACGTATTTTAAAGATTTGTAAATAGCTTTTTTAAAAAATTTTAAAATATTTTAAACTCTCATAGATACTTCTATTTTGATCATATCTCACGTTAAACGCTCTATTTCGCGTTTTAATCGATTTGGTATAGGGATAATAAGGTTTAGTTTAAAGCTCTTAAAACAAGCGTTTAACACGAAATATGAAAGCTTTATTAAAAACAACGTATTGAGCTTTTATAAAAAGTCTATTACGTTATAAAAAATTTTTTGATATTCTTTATATAAAGATATTTAAAAATATTTTAAATTAAAAGCTTTTAATAGAGTTCTAGAACTCAGTCAAAACTAGAACTCTCAATTTTAAAACTAGAACTCTCTCTAAAGTGTTTTTAAAGATATCTTTATATAAGGAAATTAAAAAAATAAAAAACAACGTAATGACCTTTTCATAAAAGTGTATTACGTTGTTTTTATAACGTAATGAACAATCACAAAAAGCTCATTACGTAATATTCGGAGAATGAAATTAAAAAATTTTTGATTTTCTATATATAGAATATTATAAAAATATTTTAATAATTATTATAATAATTATCAAAACCATCTTCTAATTGTGAAAAATCTCCAAAATCGGAATCATCATATTCAGATATTTTATTTGAAAGCTCGTAAGAATCATCGTCAAAAGAATCAAAATTTCCGATAACAAAATGCTCATAAAATTTAGATGTATCTTTACAAGCTTTTTCAGGGTCATAAAGATATGAGATAACCCATTCGATATCATCAAAATTTTTAATATCACAGAAAGGCGCAAAAATTAAAGCTAAAGACATAACCAAATCATCGTGACATCCGTCATCCGCCTGGTATTTGTCATTTTTAAGGATAAAAGTTGAAAGCTCGGAAACAGTCTCAACATCGTGTAAAATCAAAATTTCGTCGTCTAAAAATGATTTTAAAATATCTAAAATCTGCGGTCTTGTTTTTTGTGTTGTTCTAAATCCTGGTTCTAAATCTGCC
Source organism: uncultured Rickettsiales bacterium (assembly GCA_946413485.1). GTDB lineage: Bacteria > Pseudomonadota > Alphaproteobacteria > Rickettsiales > Deianiraeaceae > UBA4311. The sequence continues at coordinate 14,778 of CAMKKS010000001.1, forward strand.
ATTTTTCCTTTTTTCTTTTCGTAAAAAAGATTTGGATAATCATAGCTTAATTTAAGAACGCTCGAGATATAAGTTCCTGCACCTTCGTTATTCTCAACTATGATAAAAGCATTGTTGTAAATCTCACCCCATTCAACTATAAAAACAGGCATTTTTTGGAAATTACACTTAAAAAGCTGAGCTGTCGCTACCTGTTCAAACGGTTTTGAAGTCAAATCAACAATTTGAATGGCGAAAGCATCCTCACCGGATTTTGCTGGGTCAACAGCTAAAAAATAGATATGATCTTTTTGAGGTTCTTTGTAGATTTTTAATCTTGAATCTCTTAAGTATTCAGGCTCTTTTGTTGAATTAGAAAGTTTATCCAAAGTTTCTGCTGACGGCAAAGTCAAAGAAGAACCCAAAAACGAGCATTGGTAATTTTGTAAAAAAAATTTTTCACCGTGCTTCTTAATTGTTTTTTCTTTAAACTGTTCAGGGGTTAAAAGATTTCCTTTAGAATCGTATCTCGGTACATCTCGCCAGTTCACAAAGTGATATTTAAAACCGTTTGTTTTATTCTTTGCACCGTCAACGATTTTCTTAAAATGATTAACTCCGTTTGGTGTACTTATAATTATATTCTTTTTCCAGCCTAAAGCAGATTGTGAAGGGAAAACGGAATCTTCCATCTCTTTCCAAACGTTCGATCTGATAAAAGCACACTCATCAATAACGAGAATCGCACAAGTAAAACCTCTGAAAGCATTCTGTCCGGGAACATCAGTCAGAATTCTCATTTTTGATTCTGATTCTATTGAGCCTTTATTCCAAACAGTTACACCGACTCTTAACCACATCGGAAGAGCTTCAAAGATATTTTTAACATTATTTAAAAATTCTCTTGCTAAAGGTCCTTTGTTTGCGCAAATACCTATATTCATATCACTGCCGAAATTGAATTTGTGCGCAAGGTATATTGAAACAGTTATCGATTTTCCCGATTGACGACCTTGGAGAGAGACAATATTCTCGTCGTCACCGTCCATATCTTTTAGGAATTCCACCTGATAAGGTCTTGTTTCAGGAAAAGTATAACCGGATTTTGTGAGAATTTTAACATAGTTATCTTTAAAATACATTAAATCATTTTTACATCTTTCAATCTCTTCAAGGTGGATTTTTGAAAGCTTCATTTGAGTAAATGCTTTCTTTTGATCTCTGTTTCCGTTGTTTGAAATTTTTTCACCGAAAGCATCGAGATAAAAGTTATCTTCTGATTTTTCTGTATCTAAAATCTCTAAAGCAATATCCTTTCCTTCATTTCCGTGAGATCTCAGCTCAGCTAAAAGCTCTGATGTAATTAAATTCTTGTTTGTTTTATAATGTTGAATAACTTCAGGTGTAAAAATATCCTTTAACATTTTAATATCCTAAAAATACGTAATGAGCTTTTGAGAAAAGTCTATTACGTTGAAATTCTATATTTTAAAATTTTTTATTTTATTATATAATATACAGATATAAAAAATTTTTTGTTCTTTAAAAAATACGTTATGAGTTTTTATGAAAAGTCTATTACGTTATTTTTAAACTGATCATTTTTCGATCAATAAAAAATACGTTATGAGCTTTTATAAAAAGTCTATTACGTTATTTTTGAATGCTCTTAAAAAAATACGTAATGAGTTTTCGAGAAAAGTTCATTACGTTGTTTTTAAAAAATTTCAATTTCCTTATATAAAGATATTATAAAAATATTTAATAAAATACCTTTAAACAGTTTTTTCAACTCCGTTTGGATTTGGTAGAACTTTTTCAGTTACATTATCATTATCACCAAAAAATTCTTTCGCTTTATCTTCTGTTTTGCTTACAAATTCATCCACTTTATCCTGGCAGCACGAACATGAGCACTGATTAACATTACACCAGTTTGGAACGGCACCGCCATCAGGAAGTGACGGGAATTCAAACAACGGAACTTTAATCATATTCGCAAAATCAAGATTTATTGTGATTTTTGGTGGAATCTGATTGATAATTCCTATGATACTGTTTATCATATCTAAAATCGGTCTTAAAAACTTCATTATCATGCGTCTGAAAACACTCATCAGCTTGATAACCTTTTTAGCAACAATCTTTGCGATAACTCCAACAACAGCGCTTAAAGACACTTTAGGAACCATCGGTAAAAGCTTCGTTAAATCTGGCCATGTGATGTTGAAAGTGAGCATATTCTCAAAATCTTCCCATTGCGGCCAGTGAATTTCGTCAATTTCAAACCACGAATCAGGGCTTGTCCAGTCACACTTACACTTATGTTGAGATTTATTCTTTGCTTCGCCGTTCGGGTTTCGAGGTTCAACAGTTATTGGTCCGTTAATGCTTTCAGTTAAAAACTCAATTTCAGACTCATCAATATCACCAAACGAATCAATATGCTCTTTTACGAAATCATTTAAAAGTGATTTTTTAATTTCTTTAGTTTTATTATATAAAAAACCATTAAATTCGTTTACTTTTTTCTGAACTGCTTCGAACTCTGTTTTTCTCTCTTCTGTGTTTTCTATACTTTTTAATCTGCTAAAATCAGATTGAAGCTCAGAAACGAATTCTTTGCCTGTTTCGTTTAGAGACTCATTTAAGCTTGATGTTACAGAACCGGCAGAATAAGAATTGACAAAATCTTTAGCCATCATAAAGTTCGAACACATAGTTAAACCGTTTAAAGCGGCAATTCCGTTAACATCTAACCTTGTGTTAACATTACACGAGTTTCCGTGAATTGAAACATCGCCTGTTCTTGAAGCTAAAACAGCAGAATTTCCTAATTCCAACGAACCATTGTTACACTGAGCAACCAGCTTGTCTTTAGCTTCAATTAAACCGCCGCCTGAAGCTAAAATATTAAGTTCTTTCTTACATTCAGCTTTAAAACAGCCTTTATTAGCATGAATAAGAAAATCACCGTCTTGAGACTGTAAGACATTAGAATCTTTTGAAGACATTTCAATCTTTTTATCCGAAAGAACTCCGAAATTCCCTTGTGATTTAAAGGAAATATCTTTTTCAGAATTGACTGTTATTTGATCTTTTGCGGATAAGTCGATATGACCTGTTCTTGCTCTGAATGTGATATTTTCAAACGCGTCAAAATTGATATTATCAGCTGCGATTGTTATTCCACCGAACCGGTCAAATTTTATCGTTGAATGACCTGTGCTGTGAGTGATTGTTATCTCGTTAGAGCCTAAAGAATCATCAAACATTATCTTGTGACCAGAAGGGGTTTCAATCACAGAAGATGTAAGATATTTCCCTTCGTGAATCTCTTTATCAATTCCTTTAACTTTATGTTTTAAATGAGAGCCTGATGTTTGAAAAACATTCTCTTTAGGAATTGCTTCTGTTGAAACATCAGAAGATCCTTTACGTTTTTCAAACGGTGGTTTTGAATCGAAAAAATCTGTATGCTCTTCAGTTCCGCCGACCATTACGCCTAAAACTATCGGATGCCAGAAGTCAGAATCAAATTTAACCCATACCCCAGTTCCTTTCTGTAGAACAGCAAAGCTTCCGGTCCCACCGAAAAGACCGAACATCGACGGATAAATCACTTCTGCCCATGGCAGAGTATCATCAGAAAAATTATCGTGAACACCGTCAACTCTGATTTTAACTCTACCACGACGAAATTCGTCATTATTGTCAACGACGATGCCTGAATAAAACTTATCTTCAAACTGCATTTTAGGAATTCCTTAAGTCTTCTCTGATTTTCTTTAACTGTTCTTCTTTATAATGTTTTTTATTTTCTAAGTTTTCTATATTAGAAACAAAGATAGAATTAGAAGAAACAAACGAATAATCAGGTTTATTGAAATTTTTTATTGCGTTATTGATGTTTTCAATATCGATATTAATTTGAGTTATCTGATTTTTAATTCTTTGAACTTCTCTGTCTTTTTCTTCAGAATCAAAAAATGTTATTGTATCTTTTAAAGAATCTAAAAATTCATTAAAAGCATATTCATAAATCATTTTATCAAATTTTAAAATGTTTCTTAATTGAGTATAATTATTTTTAACAATTAAAATTGAATCTCTAACGTTTCTTAAAGCATTATGAACATTCGATAATGTTTCTCTGAAATTATTTAATCCCTGTGAAATAAAAGATACTAAAGAATTACATTCAAAAATACTGTTATTACAGAATTTTATAGAATTCTTAAGATTATTAAATGTAGTTTTAAATTCTTTTGAAATTGATTTAACAGGATTTGAAATATCAAAAGAATTGAAATTTTCAGGATTTGTATTTTTTGATGTAATAATATCAGGGTCCTTCTTAACTGAAACATCTTTAGGATTATCGAATCTTGTTAAAAATAATCTTGTAATAATATTTTGCGGCGCTCTGTAATTAAAAGTACAGTTCGAGACAAACCACAAACCAGATAAGTTTTTATCACCTTCTGTCTGTTTTTCAGCCGATGCTGTGTTGTAAGAAAAATCGGTTTTAACAATCATTCCAGGTTTAAATTCTAATCCGCCTGAAAGATAAACACAAATACTTTTAGAGTTTATTAAACCTATTCCTTTTCCGAAGATTTTTTCATAATATATTGAAGATAAAAGTCTGTTTGAAGTTCCTGAAATATTTTCGTATTTTTCAGAAAGAAAATTTTTATAATCTTCAGGATTATTATTTAATAAAACACAAGAATATAAAGTATTTTCATTTAGTTTAACAACTTTTTTATTTTTACCTACAACATAACTGATTTGATAGTTGTTTCTGTCTAAAAGATTAGAATTATCCTTGCCGATTATATAATCGGCAATATAGTATCTTGAAGAGTTAGGAATTCTGTCACTTAAAAGACTGTCGAATTTATCGAATCTCGATAAAACCGGATGCTGAATCACATGAAAACCTTCAAAATCCTGATAAATCTTAATGTTAAATTTTTTACAATATTCTTTTAACATAAAGATGGGTGTTTCGTTAATAAATTTAAAATTATTAAATTCATTTTGAACAGTTGAAATTTTAAGATCTTCTGAAATTTCAGATAAACCGTATTTTTCAGTGTCGTTTTCAACTTTGATATCATCAGGATATTTTGAACATTTTATAATATCTTTTAAAAATTCGCAGACATTTTCAACGGGTGAAAAATCATAAACTTTGTTATAAATTTCAGCATAAGATTTTTTAGAAGCTTCTAAAAATTCAAAACCATGAATATCACAGCAGAAAACATTATAAAAAATACCGTCGTTACTTTGAACTTCAGATTTTTTTAATTCTGTTATAAAGAATTTTCTCGAAATTTTTTTATTTGTTATGTTTTCTATTAAAGATATTTCAAGAATTAAATCTTTATAATTATTCTCAGGATTTTTATAACCTAATTTTTCAAATAATGAATTGTGAGCTTTAAAAGCACAAAGAATAAAAGGCTGAACATAACTTTGAGTAAAATCGATAGAAGGGATAATCTCACCGGTATTGATAAACTGATTATCAACTTGCAGTGGCTGTGTTTGTGATTTTGTTATTAAGGAAATACTTAAAGTTCCCTTTCTACCTGAATTTTTTAAAAGTTCGTTAAAACTACTCATCTAAAATCTCTATATTATTTTGATACTTTTCAACAATTTCATTTATATCGGAAATTACTTCAGGTATTAAGTTAACATCAATTACTTTTAAATATTGAAATTTAAGGTTTTTTGAATTATAAAAAATATCTAATTTATTATAAAGATCTTTATAAGAACGATCTGATAATTTTTTATAAGGGTCATTAAAGACTTTCTGTTTATAATTTTCGATATCGGCATCAATTGCATCTAAAATGATATCGTTTTCATAAGGCATATCATAAATCATATCTCGATTATTTAAGATTAAAATAATATCGTAATAATTAGTGTTTTTATAATAATCAAAACATAATTTTTCAATTTTAGCGCCTTGCTCAACTTTGAGATATTTAAAATAATTTGACGGTAAAGAATTTAAATATACTTTTATTTTATTTTTACAAATAGAATTGTAGTCGAAAATTTTTAAAATTTTCAACCCGTTGTAAATTTCAAAATTGAGGTAATTTAAAGTTTTGTCCATTTTATCTATAATAACTTACATTTTATCTATGAAGATTTGGAATCCCTTGTGAGTTTGTTGTAGGAATGCTTGTTGTAGGAATCCCTTGTGAGTTTGTTGTAGGAATGCTTGTTGTTTTTCCATTACCCATGAGCGTTCCGGCAACAGCTCCAAAACCTTTAAAGAGAGCAGACTTGTTTTTTATCGATGCTTCAAGAGCTTGTTGAGCTTGCTTAGCTAGATCTTCCAGTCTCTTTCTGTTCTTTTCTGCTTGCTCCTTTTGTTTTTGTTTTTCTTCTGCTTCTTTTTGTTCTTTTTGTTTTTGAGCTTTAATGGCGTTGTCGTGATTTTCTACAATATTGTTATACTCATCAGAATTTGCTTTATCGTTAGTAGTAAACGGTGTTTCAAAATCATTTTCATATTTTAATTTTATTTCCGCAAATGACAAAGACAATTCCATGATTTTAGGAATACCGTCAGAAAAAACTTCCATCTTTGAGGATCCGAAGGAAATACCAACTTTATTGCAGACAAGTTCTGTCATTTTCGTAAGATTATTTAAATGATTATTTCCTAAAACAATTTTCCAATAATGCGGTTGTTTTATTGCACCTACGAATGATTGAGCTAATGAAAGACTTTGTAAAGTATTCTTTTGTTTATCTTCTAAAAAATCTTTTAATTTACCTCCAAAATTACCTATTTGTTCTGTAGCGTCTTTCCTACCTATAATTTCCTCACTTCCTGTAGATGTACTATTATTGTTCTTATCGTCACCGAAAATACTGTTAATTGAGCTTGAAAAAGAACCGGTTTCAGAAACATTTTCTAATCTAGGTGAAGAGAGCATTTTAAAAACTCTCAAAATATTTAAAACTTCAGTTGCTTCTTCTCTTGATCGTGGTTGAAAAACGTACTTAAATTCAAAGGTTCTCGGTTCTGACCCTGTGTAATTCTGCCAATAATCAGGATTAACAAGTGTTTTTCTTGCTCCTGAGAACATCGACATCAAACCTACTGATGGAGACTTACCAGCATTTAAAAATCCGGTTACAACTTTTGACAAACTCAAAGTTCCGATTAACGGTGCAGCAATTCCTTGAATTGATTTAAAAATTGAGCTTAAAGCAGCAACACCAATCATTGCGTCAGTTGCAGACTGTGCGCCGGCATCTAAAGATTCTAAAGTATCTTTCTTTTCCCAAGTATGAACAAGATCATCACCGAATTGTTCAGGCATCGGTAATGTAATAATCGCTTTTAAATTAGAGACGGTATCTGTCGTATTTAATAATCCAGCGTTTTTCTTTTCAGCTGTGCTTGCTTTCATACCACCGAAATCACGGTTTAATGTTTCGTAAGCAAGAAAATAGATTTTCTTAAATTCTTCAGATAAATCTCTAGGGAATTGATATTTACTAATCATAAAAACATCTGATCAATTTCGGGTTCTGAAATAGGTTCAGAATCGAAAATTTCCACTCTTTCTATTAGCTCTTCAATAGCTGTTTTATTTTCATTAACTAAACTAAGAATTTCAGAAACATCATAACCGCCTTGACCAGGTTGAATATTATTTATTCTCGCTGTGAGCTGTTGAATTGTTTCTTTATTTTCATTAGCAATCTGTAAAATTTCGGATATCGCTTGTGATTTTTCAACTTTATCAGCATCTTCACCATCGGAAAAATTTTGAAGCTGCTTTTTGATTAATTCCCAAGCTTTTTTCCTTCCGATGGAATTAAAGAACCCATCTAAAATTATAAGTTGAGCAGAATCAAGAGCCATTTTTAAAAATCCTTTTTATTATATTTATATATTATTTAAAAGATTTTTAAAATTTTCTTTTAAATAAGAAGGAATATAAACTTTATTCGGACCGTAAGTTGAAACAGGTTTTGAACCTGCTGAAAAATCATTTTCGTTATATAATTCTAAACCTAAAATAATCCAAAATAAACCATAATATTGAGTAAGATAAATCATCGCAGCAATTGACTCAATAGAATTTTCTTCTGAAATAAAATCATATTCATTGTCTGAATTTTGAACAGTTTCAACCCTGTCTCCGTTGATTGTTCTTACTAAAACTTTCTTAACTGGTTTAGGAACTTTCGTTATTAACGGGTCTGTTCCTATCACTTCACCGCGATTTTCAAAAATATCTAACATATCATCAATTTCAGAATAGTTGTTTTCCATGTAATCAATAGCATCTTTAATATTCTGAAGTTCTTTCTCTCTTTTTAAATTTATTTGAGTAATCCAAGCTTCAATTAAATGATTTTTTAAAACAGGGATTTGTTGAGCACCTGAATTTGTTGTTGAAGCTATATACCAGTTTCTTAAAAATGTTTCGTTTGATGTGTTCATAATTGTAGCAAAATCAAAACACCCGTTTGTGGTTATTAAAGACCAGTTCTGCATCCAGTAAAGCTCGGGAACATCGGAAATATAAATCCCTAAATAATCATCATTCTCACATTTTTGATATCTTGCGTCTTTAAACCACATGTAAGTTTTTAAAAGCTCATGAATCTGTTTAGCGATTTTACCTTTATCTTTGTTTATATAATTATAAAAAGCTGTTTTAACAGATTGAACTTCATAATTCATTGTACTAGAAGTACTATATCCAAAAGTATTATAAGAAACAGGTAAAATATAATTATTTTTAGAATATTCTAAAAGAGAATTTAATTTATTAAAAATTTGAGATCTTGAATAAAGCATTTTAAAAATTCCATTTTTTAAACTATTTATGATAAATAATTTTTAAGGGGAACAAAAATGAAAACAATTAAAGATGCTTTAAAAGATACTGTAAAATCAGTTAAATTGATAAAGATAGATTTTCAAGGGAATTTTAAAATAATCAAAACCTTTGAAAATCTAAATGATTATGAAATTTTTATTAAAACAACTAAAAAATATTTAGATAAAAAATTCATAATAGAAAAATATTTTTATGAAAACGATAATTTAGTTTGTCAAATATTTTTTAAAGATGTTTAAGTTGCCCAGACATTTAAAATCGGTTGTATTCGTCCTTTTACTGCTTCTAAAGTCATTTGAATTTTAACAATATTTAAATATTCTAAAATATTTGAATTTTTTAATTGTTTAACTTCAGCATCACAACCAGGAACGAAAACTCTTACATTTTGATTTTCGTCAAGAGTTTCCTTTAAATCTTTAAAAATCATAAACACCCCATTAATTCGACAAGACAAGCTGATAGATTAAGATTTTTATCTCTCACAGTTTCCGCTTTAAACTGATAATCAGCCAACTTAATAATCGCATTTGGAATATTTTTAAAATCTTCTATATTATTATATAAAAACTCAAACATTCCATCAGGATTATTTAAAGTATTTACTTTTTTAACAACATCAAGATACTTCTTTTGTTTTAAAGTTTCAAAAATATCTCCAAAATCCGAATATTCCTGTCTGAATTCAAAATTTCCGTTTGAAACACATTTTTGAAGATCTCGAACCATCGAACGAATACATGGAAAATAAAATTTAATCATATTCGCTAACGAGATTTTTGTTTCGTTTGTTACTTCAACTTTTTCAGACTCTAAAATATAAATAAGCCTGTCAAAGATAGGTTTAATCATTTCGGTTTTATCAAAATCACAAAAATCGTAATTTTCTAATCTATCTAAAAGAGGTTCGATAATTTTAGATTTATAATTTCCTGTGAAAATAAAAGAACAGTTACATGAGAATTCGTCCAAAAATCCACGTGCTGCTTGCTGAAAATCCTTCCCTAAATTATCACATTCATCAAGTACAACAATTTTTGTCCTATCATCAAAAGATTCTTGAGAAGCAAAATTAAAAATTTTCGTTCTTAAAACGTCAATTCCTTTTTCTAACGAAGCATTCAAAAACATTGCGTCTGCATCTAAAGATTTGATTAAAGCTCTTGCTGTCGAGGTTTTTCCTAACCCTGGTTTTGCTGACCAAAATCCAAAATTAGGAAGTTTTTGATTTTTAACACATTCTAAAAGTCGATTTTTAAATTTTGACGGCAAAATAACGTCTTCGACAACTTTAGGGGCATATTTTTCAAACCAAATTGAATTCTCAATCATTTTTAATCCTTAAAAATTTAAAAAAGGCACCGAAGTGCCTTAAAAGGAGGAACAACATGAATAAAACTTAAATCTTTATAGTGAAATCTACAATATAACCGCAATCTTTAGCTTCTGTAAATTTTACATCTACAATCTCTTTCTTTCCGTAAATCTCTTTTAAGAGTTTTAAAGAATAATCTCTTGACATTAACGGATAACCGTATTCGTCTCTTACAATCCATTTAACAAAAGAATTATTGTCTTTGTTATCTTTAATCCATTTATTGATATTCATAATCTTTTCCTTACATTTCGTTAAATCATTCTTGACTATGATTATATTATACCATAATTTAAAGATTTGTAAATAGTTTTTTTAAAATTTTTTAATTTTTTTAAAGATCGGATTTTCTAGTTCCTATCCAACCTTCAACAGCTACAAAGAGAATTCTTAAATCCTTCTCCTCTTTGTTATACTCAACTCTAAATCCGCCACTCTCAATAAATTCGTGTTTTTCTTCTAAAAGAGTTTTAATTAAAGACCTTACAAATTTTTTAAGATTATCAATAGTTAAAGAAAAATTAGCATATTTCCAACCTAAAAGTTTTTGAATTTTTAAAACTTTTTTAAAATCAAACTCTTCAAGAGCTTTATCTGTGATTTTTTCAATTTTTTCCTTTTTCATTTTAAAATCCTTTAAATTTTAAAAATTATTAAAAGTAACAAAAGAAGTTCTAAAATAAATAACATCATTTTTTAATAAAATAACATTCTGTTGTAGTTAAAACTTTACACTCAACTTTATAATCTTCAATAACTGAGATTTTACCTTCGGAAAATCCGAATTTAAAGAAAATTATAAAGAGTATTACTATAATAACATATAAAATATAATCGTTAATTTTCATAAGTTAATGAACCCATCTCTTCTTCGAGATATTTTAAAATCTCTTCAACTTTTGAATTTTTATTTATTTTATCATTTGAAGTGATTTTCATATCACCAATTCCAGCAAAAATCTCTTCACATCTAGCAATTCTATTAAAATCGCTAAAAGTCTTTTTCTTCTTTGAAATGAGATTTTGATGTTTCTCTCTCAAAACCCCTAAAACATCATCAAGCTTATAATCTTTAAGCCCAAAAAGATAGTTATATGTTTCGTACCATCTTTGAAATAAGTGTCTATCTACGTTATTCATTTAATCATCCTTTAAAGTATCAAGTTCTTCTAAAGCTTTTTGAGGACGAACTGAAATGAATTTCCAATACCAACCATATTCGTCTTCATATCTCATCAAAACATCATGATCTTTAAAGATTATTTCAAAATCCAAACATCCTGAGCAAAAATCAGATATTTCACCAAAATCTTTAACACACTTTAAGAAAGATTCTGCAGTAACACATCTTCCATCAACTCTCACAAAATCGATATCAGATTCTTTTTTATCGTAAGTTTTTAAAACATTTAATAACTGGCTGTAAAAGCTAACTTTTTTCATTTTTCGTTCCTCTTTTGTTTCTCAACGTTTATGATTATATTATAACGTATTTTTTAAGTTTGTAAACGATTTTTTTAAATTTTTTAAGAATTTTTAAATTCAGTTTCAAATCAAACTCTTTGTTTACGTCATTCTTAACTTATGATTATATTATAACGTATTTTTTTAAGTTTGTAAACGATTTTTTTTAAAAATTTTTAAAAATTAAATTCAGTTTCAAACCAAGACTCTTCGTCTACTTCTTTAGCTTCGTGAAGTTCGTCTTTCATTTCCTCTTTTAAAGAATTTAAATAATTTTTTAAATCATCTAATTTTAAAAGAGCAAATTCAATATCCGCGAGAGAATAGTCATCTCTATTTACTTTGTCTAAAACTCTCAAAATGAGTTTTATATCTTTTTCAGATTTTTTCATTATTTAAACTCCGTTTCAAATTTATGATTATATTATAACGTATTTTTAAAAGTTGTAAATATCTTTTTAATAAATATTTTTAAAAATTTTTATTTACTTTCTTTAAAAATACGTTATAATAAGAATATAAAATAATTAAGAGGATCGAAAAATGACTGAAGAAGAGAAAATTGAAGTTTTAAAAGCTATTGATTATTATTCTAATAATAAAGGTTCGAATAAGATTTTAATTAAAATTAAGAATGATATTTTTGAATCTCTTAAAGATAAAGAAAGATATTATAAGATAGTTCACAAAGGAGAATAAAAATGAGTTTAGATAAAGCTATTCTACACGGAAAAGAACATAGAAAGGCTTATAAAGGTGCTAAAGCTTGTGATAAATCTTGTAGGAATCATGGCGATTGTCCTTGGTGTTTAGAAAATCGTCTTTATAAAAATAAAAAGAAAATGTTTGATTTTTTAAAAGATTTAGATTATTAAAAATACGTTATAAGAAAATCGTAAAAGTTCATTACGTTATTTTTAGTTGAGATTAAAAAATACGTAATGAGCTTTTATTAAATCTTCAATACGTTGTTTTTAGTTTGAATTAAAAAATACGTTATAAGAAAATCGCAAAAGTTCATTACGTTGTTTTAAAAATACGTAATGAACTTTTAATAATTTTGAATAACGTATTATTTAAAAAATTTCAATTCTCTATATATAAAATATTATAAAAATATTTTAAATAAAAAACTTTAAATTATTCTATCGTTACTGTCCAACCATTTATAGTAATATTTGTAAATGACGGTGTATTTGAAACATTTAATGTTGTACCACTTAAGGATAAGTTAGATCCAGCATGTATATTACATGAAGTCATATAGGATTTTTCATCAAAATATACAAACGATTTTCCAGTATTTTCATTATATATTCTTGAATAATCCGCAACCTCGTCAGATACTTTTCTGTTTGTTAAATACCATGAATTATTATTTGAATCATAAGCATAAATAACATTATTTAATGTATCATATATATCATTTGAATCAAATAAACCATCAAAACGCTCAAGATACATAAAACCGTTTTGTGATAATAGCGATACACCCACACTACTTTTATTTAAGAGCATTTTTCTTATATTGTTATAGGTATCTATATCTAAATTATCAGGCACGTCTGATGCGGTATACGTAAACGATATGCTAAAATTTTCTTCATTTATCTGTGAACCACGAATATTTAAAGTAGAGCCTTCTCTTTGAACTTCCATGTGAGCGTATTTCATATACCAACCATCATCGGTATCATTTGATTCACCATCGGTATCATTTGATTCACCATCGGTACCACTTGACTCATCATCGGTATCATTTGATTCACCATCGGTATCATTTGATTCACCATCTTCTTTATGAATAACTGTTACTTGTGAAAGGGCATTATATAACATAACAGAAGTGGATTTTCCATAATCGTAGTATAAACCGCAAATGGTTGCCACGGCATCTCTAATAAAAGATAAAGTATGTTCATTGCCTTGATCGTCTTTCATATAACCGCAGACAATACCAAACATACCATCATCTTTTAAATACCCGGCAGTACCAAATAATTGCTCAAATTCTTCGTCTGGTCCACAGACTTTAATACCTAATGTATATTTTTTATACTTTCTGTTTGAAATAAAACCTGTGTAAGTAGCTGTGTTTATATTATTTGCAATACGCATTTTGTTTTCATCAAACTGCCATCCTTGAAGATCTGTAAGTACCTGCCCCGTGGCATTTGATAAATTATATTGTGTATTGCCTGTATGTGAAAATCTATACCATGTTTCAAAAACATCTTTTAATGTAGGCGGTTTGGTATTTAAAGCATTTTCCAAATCCTCGGCAGTATCTACCATATTTAAAAAATATTGATCTCCAGTTGGAATTGTCGCTGTGACATTCCTATCAACAATATTAGTTATTCTTCCTTTTGAATCAACCGTTATTTCAGGTATTTTAATATCTAAAGATTTAGTATCTAAAACATCTGTTAATTGTCCATAAACACCTTCAGAAACACCTGAAGGAGCTAACGCTGTTGTAAGTGCCCAATCTCCTTTTGAATAAGCTGAACCTGTTACATCTCCCGAAAGAACAATATATTTTTCTGATTTAAATTCAGTTGCTGTTTCCGCGTTTCCTGTTACTGAACCTTTAATCGGTAAAACAAACTCTTTTTCACCTGGAATTGTTTCGGTACCTGATTTATGAACTACAGCGGAATCATCAGCTTTTGAAGCTATTTGAGTAGCTATAGTTGAAGCAAAATCAGGGTCGTTTCCGAGAGCATCGGCAAGCTCTTTTAAAGTATCTAAAGTTGTCGGAGCAGAATCAATCAGATTTGAAATATCCTGTTTCGTCGCAAAATCGGATAAATCCTGATGCTCGGTTAAAAATCCAGAATCGTTTTGAAGCTCAGAAACTTTAGTAGGAACTTGAATATTTGCGGTTGCGTTTGAACTTTGATTTGCGGAAAATGTTGAAACATTTTGACCATTCTTTTGAATTGTTAAAATACCGTTATTTATCGGCGGTAAAGTGCTCTGATTGTAATATCCAGCATCATTTTGAAGATCAGATACTTTTGTTGGAAAAGTATTCTGTGAAGCTAAAATCCGTGAATCAATATATTCTTTAACATTTTTCCAAAATCGTTTAACGCCTGGTAAAGTCAAAACTGCCATTTTAAAAATCCTTTTTTAATTTTATTTATAGATTTTTTAAATATTTTTAATAATATCTTTATATAGAAAACTGAAATTTTTTAAAAATAACGTAATGAACTTTTATGAAAAGTCTATTACGTTATAATTTTTTAAAGAGAGTTCTAGAACTCGTTCAAAACCAGAACTCTCGAATTCAGTTCCAGAACTAGAAAAACTAGAACCTTCAAAATGAAAACTAGAACTCTATTAAAAGTTTTTATTTAAAATATTTTTAAATATCATTATATAAGGAAATTGAAAAAATAAAAAAAAATACGTAATAAGCTTTTACGAAAAGTCCATTACGTATAAAAAGTGTGTTGGATAGTAACTTATAGAATTCTTTATAAAAAGTCTTTAAATGATTTTATCTCTTCTTTTGATTTTTCTAATTTATCTTTGATCTTTTCAAATCTGTCTTCAATTTTCTTTTCTACTGTATCTAGGTTCTTTAATTTAATTTTTTCAGTTGTTTCAGATCGTTTCTGCTCAATCTGATTTATTGCGTTTTGATAATTATCTTCTACTTCTTTATCTTTTTCTGCATAGTCTTTAATCAGTTCTTTAATTCTTTCTCTTAATTGATCAACATATTTTTTGACAAATTCTTCGTCTTCAAGATTTTTTAAAAAATCATCAACTGCGAACTGCTGTTGTGGATTTTCTTTGTTAACCAGCTGTGCTAAAATCTTTAAAGTTGTTTTAAAGTTTTTATCTGAATAAACGTTTCGTTTTAAACCTGCTTTCTTTAGATTTGCTATGATTTTGTCTTTATTTTCGATATCGTCAAGCTTGTGAGCAAATTCGATAGTGCTCTGTTCAGTTGCTTTTAAACCGACATCAATTCCCATGATTTTATTATAAAGAGCAATAGCAGAAGGAATCGCTTTTCCCGTTGTTACATCGGCTTTACTTCTTAAAAATCCTAAGAGTTTGTTATAATTGAAAAGAGTCGGCTGAAGTCTGGACGCATCAAAAACCTGATTGTGCGATTTAGCAAAAGAAACACGATACCTTAAAAGAACAGGGAATTGTTTCAGCTGCTCATCAGAGAGTTCGTCTGAAAGCTCTTCAATTAAAAGTTTAAAATTTTTTATTGACATTTACTTTTTTCTTTTTACTGTCTTTTCGATTTCAGCAATTTCCTGAGATATCTTTGAGATTGACTCTTGAAAAATGGTCATTTGATTTTGAATATCATTTATCCTGTTATCACAAAGATAGATATTTGATTTTGCTGTTTCAATTTCAGAAACAATCTTTTTAAATTTGATTTTGTAAAAAATCAAAACTATTAAAATCAAAGCTAAAAAGCTTAAAATAACCCAGTACATAATTTTTTAACCTCTTTTATCTATTATTTATAATTTTCGTAATATTCTTTATAAGCGTTTATGATTTCGTTCTGTTGAACAATAAAACGCTTTAATTCCTGAAAATTTTTTGAAAGGTTTGAATATCCTTTAGGGTTTAAACATATTTTAGCTTCATCAGTTATGTTATAAACTTCAAAATTATACGGAAGGAGCTCTAAAGGTTCAGGATTTTGAATATTTAACCTAGGTTTTGTTATTGATGTTGAACATCCGATTAAAAAGAGAAAACTCAGAAAGCTTAATCGCACGGTAAATTCTTTGAAATATTTTCTAAACATTTATTGACCTCGTTTGAAGCATTGTTAATTCGTTTTTCAAGCATTTTAGGGTGCTTAGAAGATATCTTGTTTGCTTGAATTTCGAATTTTGAAAGTTTATTTAAAAGAGTTTTCTGTTCTTTTTGAAGCTTTGAATTTGTCTTTTGAATCTTTATATTTATATCCGCAATTTGTTTATTCGATAATTCTAACATTTCAATCTGTTCTTTTTGAAGAGTATTCTCTTCCGCTAATCTCTGACATTTTGAATACAGATATTGAATTGCTATTAAAAGAACCAGGAATACGATTATGATATAATATTTAATGCTCATTTTTTGACCTCTTTAATTATTTATTTTTTGTGAAATATCGACACTTTTGGCTTAAAAAAATTGTGAAATATTGATACTTTTAGCTTAAAAAAATTGTGAAATTTCGATATTTCGTCGAAAAGATACTGTATACAGTACTATATATCGGTATTTAGGTACTGCATATTGTATATTTTTGATATTTGAATTTTGTCTAATATAGCTGTATTAGGCAGAATGCCAATTTTTGAGATTTTTGATATTTTGGCTTAAAAACAACGTATTGAACTTTTATGAAAAGTCTATTACGTAATAAAATTTTTTTCAATTTCCTATATAATAATATTATTAAAAATATTTTAAATAAAAGCTTTAATAGAATTTGAGAGTGCTCTCAAATTCGATACTAAAAGTATTTTTATTATATTCTTTATATAAAGAACCTTGAAAATTGTTTTTGAAGTGAAAGAGAGTTCTGGAACTAGAGAAAAACTAGAACATTTAAATGTTTTATGAAAATTGAAAAAAAAAATACGTAATGACCTTTTCGCAAAAGTCTATTACGTATTATTGAGATGTTTTATTTTTTAACCAGCTGTGATATAATCTGAAGGTTTGCTCTTTGCGATGTAATTATTAACATTTTCGAGAGTTTGAGCAAAAGCTGAAAGACAATTTGCTACTTTAATAAAGTGATTGCCGGTTGCTTCACCATTACAGTTAAAACCGAGCTCAAAATAATCTTTCTTTGTTTTTCCTACTTCGTAAATCTCGTTTCTGTCCATGATTGTTACAAAGTAAGGTCTTGTTGAGCCTTTATAATTAAAATCAAGGTCAACCCATAAATGATTATTTAAAATATAAACATTTAACTTTTTAATTGTAGCAAAACCGTTTAAACCGTCTAAAAGAATTTTCAAAAGACTTTTATAACCTTTAGAATCTTCCATCTCTTTAAGATCAACTTTTGTTTCATAATCTTTTGATAAATCTACTTCGTTGATCTGTTCTTCAGTTTTTTCTTCAGGTTTAAAATAATATTCTTTAAAATTCATTTTAAAAATCCTTAAATATATTTTTCAAAATCTTTTACAGAAGCAATGTTAAATTTATCTGAAGGATTTTTAACGATTGTTAAACCCATATTTTTCTTTGGATCGAATACTTTCTTGAGCTGTCTAAGAGCTTCTTCAAGGCATTCTTCAGCGTTTACCTTGTCCATTACGTGACCTTTAGCTGAAGTATCAATTTTGTTGATATAATCAATAGCTTCTTTAAGGGTTAAATGAACATTTGCGTTGTTATTTTCTCTATCCCAAGTAGTAACACTGAATGAAACGGCAGCTGAATGGTCCTTTGAATTATAATCAATTCTGATTTTTGGAGCTACGTGCTCATAATAGGAATCTTCTTCCTCGTAGTGGACAACCAGTGTCTGAGGGGTTAACATTGTACCATACTTGTTACAAAATCTTGAACGGGTCAAGGTCTTTTTAAGCAATTCAAGAACTGGTTCTGAAGCTTCTTTAATAATTTGTTCGTTTAAAAATTCTTTAAAACTCATTTTAAAATCCTTACATATCGAAAGCGATATATGCTTTAACACCAAATTTAGCAAACGGATAACCGTGGGCTAAAATATTGTTTAATTCCATTTCCCTTGTTATCCACTCAGAAAATTCAGGAATCCAAATTTTTCTTACAAAGCCTTCGAAAAAGCTTGCTGCCGGCGCTTTACCACCGTTTTCTTTATAAGACAGTTTCTTTTTATTTTTTTCAATAAATGCTTTTGATTTAGGTAAATCGTTGTTATCAACAGTTACCGCGTAAATTTCCCAGAAAAACTGCTCAAAATCAACTTTTACTTTTTCATTTAATGGGCATTCATTTAAATACTCTTTAAAATTCATTTTAATATCCTTTAAAGTTTATAATATAAATCTTTTAACCAGGAATCAACATATTTTATATTCATAGAATTTTTAAATTTTTCTAATTTTCCTAAAGATTTTTTAACATCTTTAGAACTTTCAAATTCATTTAAAAATTCTTTACAAAGTAAACATATTGAAACTGCTTTTAAAAGGTTCTCAGAAACATTTAAAAGAGGATAATCATTTTCGGAAATATCTTTAATAGAATTAAATTTTTTAGATTGTTTCTTAACTTCTGAATTATAAAAATCATAATCAGATTTAATCTTTGAAATTAAATTTTCTTCATTTTCTATTATAAAGATATCTTTAAAATTCATTATAAATCCTTACTTAAAAATAATTTTCTTTAAATCTTCTTCATGTTTTGTTGTAAATTCTAAAAACTTTTCGAGAACCTTTAAATTGTTAACGAGGTCATAAGAAGGATAGCCATATTCTTCAGAAAACGAATAAAAAACAGGATTTTGAAAATTTATTGTAATACCAAACATAGCAGCAGAGTTGCCAGCTTCAAGACTTAAAATATTTTTATTTAAATTTAAAACTTTTACTTTAAATTTATTTTCTTTAAAATAATTTTCAATCTCTTTTATAGCTTCGTTTCCTTCAGTTAAATAATCTTTAAAATTCATTATAAATCCTCGTAGTATGCTATAAATTCGTTTTCCTCGTCATAAACCTTTAAATATTCTCGGTTTTTCTCAATTTTAATGTTTATGACCAATTCTTGACCTTTGTTAAAATATTTATGAAAAGGGTTTAAAACAGTGACATATAAACCGATGTCGTCTTCTCCAATTTTTCCTTGAAAAGCCGGCGAACCGTCTAATCTTTTAAATCTTAAGATTTTTCCTACATACTTTTCTTTATACTCTCGGTTAACACTTTCTAAAATATAGTCTTTAAAATTCATTTTATAAATCCTTAAAAGGCACTTTTAAAGTGCCTTTAAAAAATTATTCAGTTACAACAACATTAAAGTTATTAACACCTACGTTGATAAATGTTAAATGAATAAATTCAGCAACATAAGTAGGCTTGATGTAAATATCCACATTCAGTTTATTTTCAGCAATAATCTGAGGAGTATTATTCGAAGTATCGCAAACAACTTTGAATTCTGTTATACCTCGTCCTGCCTGAACCTGTGCTAAATATGGTTTAATTGTTGAAATAACTTTGTTTCTTGTGAAAGCGTCATTAAATTCAAATACTGAATATCTGGACATTCTCGCTAAAGTTCTTTCGATTGTATTAAACAAGCATCTGATATTCACACGGTTAAACGATGAGTTGCGGTTCAACATTGTTTTCTGACCCCAAAGAACAGTGCCCTCACCTGGGAATGTGATAACAGGGTTAATTCCGTTAGTGTACAAAGTTCCACGTTGAGTCTGATTTGGAGCGTAAGCTAATTTTGTAACATTCTTTAACTGACCACGATCTAAACCGGCAGCTGCCCACCACGAATCGTTTTCAGTTGAACATTTTGCTCTTAAACCTGCACAGTCACCGGCAATATTCAACCATCTATAAACATCGTTATAACGGTCATACTGATATTTATAATTAGCACAAAGATTTATCCACATCGAATTGTAGTTTATAGAGTTTCTGAATTTTACAATGTTTGATGTTGCTGTGGACGCTTTTTGACCAACACAGATATTTGAACCGGCATACTCTAAAGGAATTCCACAATAAGCGATACAATCTTGACGCGTTTCAGCCAGATTTAACGCGCTTCGACCGTTGTCAAGTTCGTTTGCGATAATAATATCAACATCAATATCTTCTTTGTTATCGAAAACTTCGAAAGCTTCCATCAAATCGTCTTCTTGAATTTCAGAATCAGAAGCACATTCTAATGTTAAAGAACGTCCATAATATTGATTATTGATTGAATCATAGATAAAACAATATGACGAAATGTTAGGAACTGTCATAGTTTGAGTTCTGTAAACAGGATTTCCTAAATAATCCAAAACTTGAACTAAATTGCCGTTTGGATCTTTAGCGGTTTTAACAATTTTATTACCGTAAACATCGAGAATATACTGCTCAACCTGAACGGAATAATCTTTTGCAACATTATCTTTAACATAAACAAGGTTTGACTGACGGTTAATAATATCTTCTATATACATAGAATTATTATAGGCATCAACTTCTTTAGGGTCTAAAGAACATAACCATGTTTCTTTGATTTCAAGTTCAATCGGGTCGTAAATTACAACTGCGATCTGAGCAGAACCTAATTTAGGAGCATATTCGAACAATCCATCAATTGTTATTCCTTCGCAGACATATTTTGTACAATGATTTCCTACAAATCTTGTGTCGTTAACAGCAAAATCCTGAGGAGTACAGATACAAATTCTGTATTTCGCGTCTTCAGTTCCTGGAGTTTTTGAGAAGAATTTTAATTTAGCAGAAACATTTGAAAATGCTAAAGAATCTTTTATTAAAGAAAAATGATCATCATTTTTAATCTGACGATTGAGCTTGAATAAAAATCCTGCATCTTCTACAGTCGGGGTATTTTTCTCGTAAACTTCATAATTTTCGGTATACCACTCACCTGTGTTAATATCTTCTTTATCAACAGTCTTTGTTTTCTTTTGAGGATTATAATAAGCTGTTCTGTCAAGATATTCAGGAATTCTGAAAGGAATTGAGTATGTTGCCTTCTTTGTTTTCTTCCAATCAATCTGAAGCTCTTGAGCGGACTCATAATCTAAAGCTTCTGTTGAACCATTAACGGCAATATCAATTTTGAATAAAGGGGTGTTCGGAACAGCTGTAACTTCGCGATTATCAACAATCATTGTCGGCGCTCTGTCTAATTTGATAGCATAAATTTTTTCCCGAACTTGAACTTGTGTTACAATTCCGTTTGCGTCAACCTGATCAATAATTCTTGTGATAGTGTCTTCAAGATAAGCTAAAACTTTGAATTTAGGATATGAGGCGTCTACAACATCAACTTCAGAATTTCCGAATGAAACAATATCACCGGTTTGAACATCAACATGTTTATCAACAAACGCCCATGAAACATCTGAAGTAATACCGTAAGTTGAAGTTCCGAATTCCTGAATACCCCAACCTTCTAAAGAGTTAAACTCTAAGAAAGCAGTATCTAAATTTTCAGCAGCGCCGTTAACATTACAGGCTCTTGAAATAAGAAGATTGTCAGCATACTGTAAAAAATTGTAACACTGGAACCAGTCATTATAATTTGAGTTATTTGGTTTTCCGTAAAAACTGATTAACTCATCAACATTTGTAATTTGAGTGTATTTTTCCAACGGACCTTTCGTGAATTTGCCGGCAAAAACAGTTGTGCACTGTGAGTTATTTGTGGCAACAGTTGAAAGGTCTTTCTCGGTTAAATAAACACCTGGACTAACCATTTCAGTCATTTTAATCTCCGATTTTTAAAAGCATTTTTAATTATATTTATAATATAAACACTGAAAACTTCAAGATTTTCAGTGTTTTTTAAAATTTTATAAATATGCTTTTAAACATTTTTCAAAAGATCGGCGTATTCTGAATCTTCTAAATCTTCCTCAGAATCTTCTTCTTTATCTTTTGTTATTTTGTTTAAATCATCAGCTTGAGTTGTGTACTCTTCAATTTCGTCACCGATAATAAATCCTGCATCTTCATAGAGTTTTCTGAAAGCTGGATCTTTGATTTCATGTTTGATATCAATCAGGTTCTGTTGAATTTCCTGCTCGGTGAATCCAAAAGTCTGTCTCATTAAGTTTGAAAATGACATCACGGTTCCACCGATATCTTTAGCCGAGGACCAGGAATCAATTTTTCCCTGTAAAACAACAGATTTCATTTTTTCTATAAATAAATTTTCATTAGAAAAAACAATTTCGATATCTGAATCTCTTCTGTTCCATTCAGACTCTTTTAAAACACCTGTTGAAATTACTTCACGTTTTAAAAGATCTTTAAAGAATTCACAATAAACTTTTCGAACTCTCGAGATAAAGTTCATAAATTTAACATCTTCTGTTGTTGTATCGGTAGGGTCAGAAGAGAATGTGTGGTCAGCATCAGGGTCAATATCAAGATGTGAAGATGGAATGTGTAAAGAACGATAAAGTTTTTTACAAAAATAGATAATATCTGTCAACTCACCTAAATTTCCGGACTCATCAATAGTTGTAACTTCAGTTCCTCTTGAGCCTGAACGGTTCGCAAACCAGTAATCTTCCACCATCGATGTGATGTGCTGCTGATTTGTTACTTCACCTGTTTCATTATTATAAAACTTTTTATATCTGAACTGCTTTTGAATATCCTTCATGTACTCTTCTGCTCGTTTTGTAGGCAGATCTCCGACGTCAACGTTAAAAACTCGTCTTGACATCGACCGTGAAAATCTTAAAGGAATTAAAAGATCTTCTAAAGTTTTTAACATATTTGCGGATTTGATAGCATACTCAAGATATGAAAGACACAAATGGTCATGCCAGATACCGAAATCCGTTCTCACAATCTCTTCAATCTGATATTCTTCGTCTTCTTTCTTGTTGAAATAAAGATTGCTCAAACCGACATTGTTATCTGCGTATTTCCATGTTTGAGTTTCAGCATCAAAATAAAACCCTACAGGGTCAATCATTCTGATAGCTTGAATTCCTTTTTTAATTCGTTTAGGGTCATACTCGCAGTGAACAATCATTTGACCATCAATATATGAACGTCTGATAAAATCAAAAAGGTTCTTATTAAAATTACCTAATTTAATAATCTTTTTCCATGCTTTTTCAAAACCTTTTTGAAGCTTTTGATTTTTATCATTAAGATTGAACTTTAAAGGAAAACCATCATAGCTGAAAATAATTTCGTCAACAATGATATCAATAGCGTTTGTCACTTCTGCCTGCATCGCTACTTGACGATATGACATTATTTTTTCCATCTGTTTTAAGATTAAATCTGTTCTGTCAACCGATGTAAAATACGATGCTGCTTTAGCGTCATAATCGAAAAAGTCATTAAATCTCCCTGGACCTGTATCATCAGAAAGGTTGTTTATAACCTTCTCAGGATTTACAGTTGAAGATGCTTTAGTTTTTTTATGAGGGGTGAAAAAATTTTTAAATTGTTCAAGTAATAACATATTTTAAATCTCTTAAAATGTTTTAAATTATTTATAAATAATTTCAGAACTTAAATGAATTTAAAAAATACGTAATAGACTTTTCATAAAAGCTCATTACGTTATAAAAAAATTTTTTTTTGATATTCTTTATATAAAGAATATATAAAAATATTTTAAAGGAATCTTAAAATGAATTTTAATTTCACTCACTCAAATGAGTATTCTTTAAATAACTCACTTATTTGTGAGTGTATTAAACTTTACGGAATAGAAGCAAAACTGTTAAAAACAGAAAAAATCAACCTTGATAAAGAAGTTTTTGGAGACTGGTCTTCGATAAAGACAAATTCTTCTGATGTTTTCACAATTCATTTGCTGCCTGATAATGCTGAAAATTTTGATTTTTCTAACTATCAGTTTGGAGATTTTGGATTTTTAAACACTGAACAAACATCAGTTTACTGCTCTGCTCAAGAATGTTTAAAACTCGGATTTGATACGAATTCGTTAATGAGTTCTTTAGTTGTTTTACCGTCAAACAAAGTGATGGAAATAACAAATATTGAGATTTTAAATCCTGGGGTTAATAATCTCTGGGCATATTCCGACGCCAAGTGTGTTTTTAAACTTTCGTTGAATACTTACAATTTTAAGCTTCATGATGAGATTAAAAATTCTGATATCACAGCAACTTTAGACATTCCTGAAAGCAACGAATGTATCAAAGATAAAATAGAAGATGAGATTGACTCTATTGATGCTTTAGATAATTACTTTGAAAAATTGATTAAAACAAAGAAAGAACAGGATTTTGAAGCTGAAGTTAATGACACTGTTTCAACTGTCGAACCTTTAAAACCGTCTTTAGATAAACGAGTAATGAAACCGGTTGTTAATAAGGACGAAATTGACCCGTTCGGATGGAATTAAATCTTTTTCTGCTTAAATGTGATAAAATAAGAATAACAAAAAGTGGAAACGATAAAATAAAGAATAAAATAATAAATTCCATTTTGACCTCTTTTAAGAGTATTTATTTGAAATATTTTTAAATATTCTTTATATAAGGAAATTGAATTTTTTTAAAAATAACGTAATGAGCTTTTATGAAAAGTCTATTACGTTGTATTTTAAGTGTTTACAAAAAATTATTTTGTAGTATAATAAAATTTTACTGGAAGGAGTTTATTATGAAAATTAAGATTAAAGTTCCTAAGGAACGAAATTTTGTCGCCAAGTATGATTGTTTAATCAATAAAGCAAAAACTTTTAAGGACAGAAAGAAAGCTCTAAAGAAAGGCTATGCTAAACATAAAAAAGCCATTTTTGATGGCTTTTCAAAATTTTTTAAAAAGTAAATTTTTTTTTGAGTTTATTTTTTAAAGTGTTTTGAAGTTCATTCTACAATAATAACGTAATGAAGATTTTATAAAAGCTCATTACGTTATTTTTGAAGGTTCTTAAAAATGTTTTTATATATTATTATATATTAAATAACTAAAATTTTTTTAATTCGTTGAAGGTTTGCTAAACGGTCTTCATAACCATTTAAACCACCGTTTATTTTCTTTGTTAATGTTTTAAAATCTGAGATTTCATAAAGTTTGTTTGTTTCCCAGAACCAAATAGCGGATTCGACAGCGCCTTTTAATGTTTCCAAATATTCAGGGTCGTTTTCGTGGCCGAATTTAGCATAATTCGTTTTTCCTGTGATTTGAATTAAACCGCGTCCTTTGTATCGTGAGCCGTCGTGGGAAATAACAGAACCGTTTCCTAATCTGTTAGCGTAAACAATATCAGCAATCTCATCAGGTTTTCTTGCGTATTTCAAGGCAGATTCTTTGTTAAAATATTTAGGAAAAACTTTTAACAATCCATCTGCGGAATAATTAAGATTTTCTTTTAAAACAGCAAATCCAGCGGATTCGTGAGCACACTGAGCTAAAAACTGATATTTAGATTCTGTCGACCAGTCTTTAAAATTCAATTCTCTTTCGAGAACATCAAAAATTCCTTCTTTAGCTTTAGGAAAAACTGTTTTTAATTTAGATAAATTCATTTTAGCACCTTTTGAAAGAACTCTTTTGAGCCTTTTTAAAACATCATTAAAAATCATAACTTAAGAACTTATAATCACCCATTAAATGAGTAGGGAAAACAGTACCATCTTTAGAGCGGATATTTAATTTTATTTCAAGAATTCCATCAAGATTTAAAAGAACATCAACTCGCTTCGCTGCACCTTCTTTAGGATAAAGAACTTGAGCTTTTGAGATGTTTGAAGATAATTTTTTAGCTTTTTCTGGAGTCATTTCAAGAACATGAACTTTGCTTCCCATATCATGTAAAAGAACGTAATTATATCCGATTAAATTATATAAAAAGTTTTTAAAATCTTTATTATTTAAATTAACATCTACATATTGTTTTTCTTTTACTTTTGAAGATCCCTGATCAAGCCCTTTATATTCAGTGAAAATCTTACAAAATCTTACTGGTTCAATTCCTAAAAAGTTCAGAAGCTGTAAAGCACCATTAGAAAGTTCTTTAGGATTTCCTGTTTCAGCACATTTTGTCATTTCGGATATTTTAAGAATTTTCTTTAAACCTAAATTTACGAATGTTACTGAAGGCCCAGCTTTGATAGATAAATACAATTCTCTTTCTCTTCCGCCTGCATCAGTAAAAACTAAAGTACAGTCAGTGAGAATAGAGCCATCTCCTTCAATTGTTAAAATACCGTTTTGAACATTTGTTTTTCTTGATTTATTTAAAGAACCTTCCTCTCTTACGGCAACTAAAGTGCATTCAGGCCATTTTTCTTCGGCAATATCTAAAACTTTTCTCATATAATCTCTTGAGATAAAACCGGTTTTTTGATATTCTTTCCATTCAGCTCCGATTTGAGATTCAACTTTAAATCCGCGGTTTTGATAGTTTGAATAAACACCTTTAAAAATCTTATTCCATTTAAGACCGTTAGAGAAAACAAAATCTGAAATTGCTTCAGGATTGTTATTGTAAATATCCTCAAGCTTGTCGGCATCTTCCTGGGGCAGAATATAACGGTTTTTATCTAAAACTTCTTTTTCACCAAATCCAATTTCCTTTCCATCTCGGATATCTTTAATAACAAGCTTTCCGTATTTCAAAAAGCGGTTATTCTGCATGTAAGCTTCCGCTAATTCTTTAAAATTCTTAAACATAAAAAATTCCTTTTTTATCTTTATTTATAATAAAAGACACTTTAAAATTCTTTAAAGTGCCTTTAAAATTATTTTAAAATATTATGGTTGATATTCTGGTTCTTCTTCTGGTTCTTGAACTGGAGTTTCTGGTTCTGAATTTTCCTGTTCTGGTTCTTCAGAATTACATTTACATTTGCAGTCACATTTTTCTAAAAGATCTGTGTCTTCAGTTGAAATTTCAATCTGTGAAGGATCTTCCTCTTTTGGAGTAACCACAATTGTCAGCAAACCGTTCACATATTTTGAAGATATGTCACAATCCATATAAGTATCAGGAAGTCTGAAAATTCTCTCTGCATCTTTAAAGGATATATTCTGTTGAACCCATGTAATATTCGGATTGCAGCATGAGCATTTACAGTTTCGGCTGTCTAAACTCTTATGCGAATCTTCGATGGTTGCGACAACTTTTATCACATTTCCAACATAGGTTAATTTGATATTTTCCGGCTTAAATCCAGCTAAAGCAATGGTAAATACAAGCTTTTTACCGGCATAACCGATGTTTGTTAACGGATATCTCTGAACTTCAGATTTTTCATTAAAAGGATCCTTGAGAAGTTTCTCTGCTTCAGAAAGGATAGTGTGAAGTGGGAATTTAGTTAAATTGTTGTCATTATAGTTTCTTACGTAGTACATATTTTGCCTCTTTCGACGACGGTTAAAAAATTAAGCAACTTGCTTTAAAAAATTGTATTTAAAAGCTTTTTAAATACTTAATATTTATATATTATAAATAAAAATTGTAAATATTATTATAATAAAAAGAAACACATAATGTTAGATTTAAACGAAATTTTAGCTAATGACTCAATTTCCATGGGCGGAGTAATAACATTACTTCTGTCTGCTTGTCTATATCTTTGGAAAAAGTACGAAAAACATCTTTTAGATACGATTAAAAAATCAAATGAACAGTCTGAACTTGTGAGCAACGTCAACGATTTAATAAACCAAACAAATAATATTTTTGTTTTATTAAATAAAACCACTGAAGATCTTCAATCGCAGATTGATAATCTTGAAAATCGTTTAAAAGATCTTTCTAACCTTGATATCAGAACACAAAATAATTTAGCATTATTATTAAAAGACATTGAAAATATTAAAGCTTATATTCAAGCTTATAATTCAGTGTTAATTTCAAAAAATAAAGGGTAAAATGGAATTTTTAGAATATTTAGAGCTTAAAACATATAATAAGCCAATGTGTTTAAATACCTATAAAGGCATTAAAAAGAAAAAATATCCTAAATGGCAAGGCTGGAAAGTTTTAAAAAGATTAAAGGCAGAGAAAAAACCGTTTGAATCAGATTATTTAGATCTTCTGGTTTACAATTTTTATCTCTGCCAGTTTATTAAAGAAAACTTTCTGAGTACAGACTCAGAAAGTTGATTTTTAAATATCCTGCTTAACAATCGGAGCGGTTGCTACCGGTTCTTCGTCATTCTGAAGTCTTGTAATGAATGAAAAAGCTGTTTTTGAAGCTTTTTCAGCTGGAGATTTTTCTTCAGCTTCAGGATCAATTGACGGAACAAAATCTTGAATCTGTTCTCTGTGTTCAGGTTCCTGAATATCACCCTCATAAATATCATCATTTGTTATAACAACATTTTTAGGTTTAATTCTTCTTGTAAAATACTTTGAAAAAATTCTATCTTCAACTGGAGCAATATCACGAGTTTCGGTTCCTAAAGAACTACCAGGTGGAACTGGGGCAGGAGTGTCAGCTGAGGTTGAACCGTCAGGAATATTTTCAGCACCGGTCACATATTCAGTATCAGCTAATCCGTTAACCATTGCGTCAGTAGCAATTACGGAATCATCTTCACAGCATTCTTTGTCTTCAAAATCTTCAATATCAGTGTATTCACAATCAACACCGGCAAATTCAACATCTTCGATCTCGTCGTCAACTTCATTTTCATTTACCATGTAGAACTGCTTAAGATTTTCATAATAAGGCCAAATCTCTTTTGGAGTGTTTGCTCTAAAGTAAGCTTCGTCGTTGATGTTAGCGATAACTTTTGAAGCGGATAAATCTTCTTCAGTTCTCGTTGTTTCAATTACTTCAATTCCTAAATCATACTTTTGAACCATCTTTGTGTAACCAAAAGATCTGTCTGAACCGCAGAAAAGAGCAACTGGTTTAAAATTACAAAGTGGTTTGATTGCTACTAAATCAGCATTTTTAAATTCGATAACTTCAACTTTATCTCTAAATCTCTGATTTAAAAGAGCGTTTAACATCATTCTTCTAAGTTCTTTTGATTGAAGAGTATTCTTGCCGGTTACAAGAACTACAGAAGCATGACCAAATTTATTGATAGCGTGCTGAATCAGCTTAACATGAGAATTCGTCAAAATTCTGAATTTACCGATAACTAAGCCAGACTCGTTAGCTTCGTTTATAATTCTTTCTGTTAAAAATTTCATTTTTAATCCTTTTTTAAATGTATTTATAATTTTAAAAATCTTTTAAAATATCTTCAGGTATTTTTTCTGAAAATTCTTTTGTTTCTATCCCTGGGATTTTATCTGTTACTTTTTTAAAATCATTATAATTATCTTTAGAACATAAAACACAATTTATATTCAAATCTAAAGATATTTTATTTAACATTGTTATTAAAGAAGCTGAAGTAAATTTAAAAATCTTTATATCTTTAAATATATCTTTGATATTTTTTTCTTTTAAAGAAAAATCATCACCTTTAGGATTTAAAACACCCAAAACAACAAAATCATAATTTTTTAAAGCTTCTTTAATAATACTTTTATGATAATCTGTAATATTTAAAAATCTTCCTGGAATTAAACAACCGTTATTTCCTTCTAAGCTTTTAATTATTAACTTTTTAGCAACTTCCTGAATATCATCACAGATTTGAACAACATTCTTTTTAGCATTTTTAAAATCAGGATTGAATTTTTTAATTGCTTTTGAGAGCTCTTTTAATCTTTCATTTAAAGAACCTGAATTTATGTTTTTAATGATTTTTAAAGCTGCATTTTTAACATTCTTTTTATATTCAATTTCGTCGTCAAAATCTAAAGTAAATTTTTCTTTGATTTTAGCTCGAGCTTCCTGATCAAGCTGGTAAACCTGTTGAACTTTTAAGATTTTATCATTATATTTAATTACAACGCCCTCTTCTTTTCCACCATACTTTGACTCAACGTTTAAAAATAATTCCTGTAATTGTTTCCACAAAACTTCAGGATCAGTCCAATCAAGGTTCATTTTTAAATATTCTTTTTTAATATTATTATTTAAAATTCCAGCTTCAAAATCCTTTTTAGTTCCTAAAATTCCTTTGAATAATTTATTAGGAATATCGATTTTTAAAATTTCCGCATATTTTTCACGGTCTTTAAATTCCATTTCACCAGGTGAAGTTTTTAATAATCCGAATTTTTCAGTATAAGATGTTTTTGAATAACCAACTAAAACCATCTTATGCGGATTTTTATAATTAGAGCTTAAAGTCGGTTTACGCTGTAAAAACTCAATAGCAAATTCATAATTTAACGGTAAATCACATTTCCCTAGATTTTTAAAGTGATCAATAACAATCTTATATTGTGAAATACCGATAGAAGATTTTTTAATAGCTAAAGTTGACTGAGACGAAAATTCGTCTTCAAAAAAGACAGAACCTTTATAAGCAATAATCCAATCATTAAAATCACCGTTATTTGCTTTATGAATAACGGTCAGTTTGGTTCCATCTGTTTTGTGTTCAATCTCAACTTCTGATTTTAAAAATTCTTCTATTTTAGATTTAGAATTTAAAAATTTTTCAGCAGATAAAATTGAAATATCAAGCTGTTTTGCTTCTTTTAAATATTTTATAAAATCCATTTAATAATATTCCTGAACATAATTTTTTAAATTAACAAAATTTAAAAAACTTTCTTTCATAGAAGCTTTAGGAGTTCTACCGAAATTTTTATAATATTTTTCAGTGTATTCTTTAGATAAATCTTTAAGATTAAAAAATTCAATAAATTTTTTATATCCAGCGTATTTTACATCATAATCTAAAACTTTATCACCAGGTTCAATTTCCTGTGATTTAGGCGATGATTTCCACAAATAATCTAAATATCTTTTATGAACAATATCGATCGTTTTTTGATCAGCATATTTTTTGATCAATTCTAGCAATCCTAAAAATGACCACAATTTTCTGTCATCACCTGATTTTTCAGCTTTTAAAAGATCTTCAGGTTTTAAAACAATTTTAAAGATTTCCTTTAAAGACTGTTCAAATTTTGAATTTGAAGTAGGAATTTCCTTATAAACATACTTTCCTTCAAACTGAACAACGGAACCGTCAGGATTTAAAATCGGTTCATAAGCTGTTCTTAATCCGCGGATAACTGAGAATTTTAAAAGATGTGGAAAATCCGGCTGTTCTTTAGGGAATCTTAACTTATTGTAAGTTGATGCTTGAGTAGCGATAATGATATCGTCTCTCACTGAAACAGAACTAACTAACGCCTGTAAAAGTAATTTGTGGTGAACAGCTTTAATTCCTTCTTTACAATCTTCAAACGAACTTGAATGAGAGAATTTTGACCATTCCGTCGGAGTGTCTTCCTCAAATTTTAAAAATTCAAAATCAATCTGAACAGCAACTCTTCCAACATTCTCAAATTTAATAATAAAAATAGAATTTATCTGATCACCGATTGAGTTAACTGAAGGTTTGTTTGAGCCCATGTAAGTACAGTTCTTTGAGATTTCAAGCTCTTCATATCTGCTTAAAAAATTCCATAATGTTTCTTTATCTTCTTCAGGAACCTGAATATCTAAATCGCCGGCAAATTCTTTGTACTGTAAAATATCTTCGTCTGAAATAGCAGGGTTCATAATAAAAGACGAAGATCCGTTAAACATAAAACCGTTTAAAATTAAATCTTCTTTAATCCAAAGTGAATGACCTGAGTATTTTTTAAATTTTATATTAATATCTTTTAATAATTGACGAATAACCTTCAAAAAGGCCGGTCTTCCTATCTGCTTCAAAGGAATTTTCTGTGCTTTAGTCTGAATTCCTGTTTTTGTTAGCGCTATAATATTTCCGCCCATTTTAAAATCCTTTTTTAACAATATTTATACTATTCAAATATTTTTCAGTGTACTTTTTAAAATCTTTATCTGAAATTTCAACAGGATAAAAATCATTTTCGGGGTTGTCAACGCAAACGTTTATTCTTGGAACTTCATTATCCGTAGGGGATTTTTCATGTGTATGGCCGTGGAAAATCATCAAACAATTTGACTCATCAAAAATCTGTCTTAATCCTTTCATTTTAGGATCCATTATCTGATTTTCATTTAACGGATAATGGCAAAGAAAATAATCCCCTAAAATGATATAATCTTCAACAGCTAAAAATCCGCACTCTAAATAAAAAGAGTCAGGAAATTTATCGTGATTTCCTCGGATTAAAATCTTTTTCCCTTTAAGATTTTTAAGAATTGTTTTAAACATATCTTTATTTGTTTTATTTAAAAAAGCAATATCCCCTAGGTGAAAAACAATATCGTCGTCAGATACTTTTTCGTTATATCTTTCAAAGATTGTTTTAATACAGTCAATAACGCCTTCTGAAGAAAAATCAAACGGACGGTTACAGTATTTAATAATATTTTGATGGCCAAAATGCTGGTCGGAAGTTAAAAATATTTTCATTTAAAATCCTTTTTTAATTTTAATAATTATATATCAAAATTTTAAAAATGTGAATTTTTAAAAAATACGTAATGAACTTTTAGTAAAAGTCTATTACGTTATAAAAAAATTTTTTCAATTTCCTTATATAAAGATATTTAAAAATATTTTAAATAAAAAGCTTTTAATAAAGTTCTAGTTTTTCTAGTTCTAGAACTTTTGAGAGAGTTCTGGTTTTGATTTGAAAGTTCTAGTTTTGAGTAAAAATTCGATATTAAAAGTATTTTTATATATTCTTTATATAAAGAATATCAAAAAATTTTTTATAACGTTATTCAAAATCACGAAAAGCTCATTACGTTGTTTTTATAACGTAATAGACTTTTACGAAAAGGTCAATACGTTGTATTAAAAAAATTTCAATTTCCTATATAATAATATCTTTAAAATAAAAACCTTTAAATTAAGTTCTAGAACTCGAATTTAACTCGAACTCTCAAATTGAAAACTAGAACTTATTCAAAAATGTTTTAAAAGATATCTTTATATAAGGAAATTGAAAAAATAAAATTATTACGTAATGACCTTTTGCGAAAAGTCTAATACGTTGTTTTTAGGTAATAAAAAAGGACCTTTTAAAGGTCCTTTAAAATTATTTTAAAATTTTTTTAAAAATTAGTACTTTCTTGATGGTTTAGCAAGTACACTTGGTGCCTGCCTTGCGAGAACAGTATTCGCAAAGCTTACGCCAAATGAACGAGCGTAGGTCTTTGCACGGTCATTGCTCTTAGGATCAGAAACACCTGGAGTTGTAGCCAAAGCGTAACGAGTTTTAGCAATGATAACAGGCTGACCGGTAACGTAATCTGTAACCTTTGTGAAGGACAGAGGAACATACGGACAGAAGAAGCCCATAGCATCACGGCTGTTAGCGCCCTTGTAAAGAACGGTGCAGAAGTCGTCCTTAGCATACTGATCGATAACAACCTTGTAGCGGTTATCGAATACACCAGCAACACCACCGGAAACAGGAGCGATAATATCGGAATTAGTAGGAGCCAGCTGGAATGAACCAACCTGTTCTAACATGGTAGCAACCATTGGAGAAACCAGAAGGATATTACCTTGTCCACGCTTTGTATCTAAACCGATAATTGCGGATTCTTTAGCAATACGAATTGCTTGAGCACGATATCTTTCAATTTCCCAACGACCATCAGGAACCTGAACATTAGTCTGAGCACCGAATACAGTATCAGGTAACCAGGTAGAATTATCCTTAACAAAATCAACGATTTCACGGTCAATTTCAGCCTGAATTTCGTACTGCATCAAGCTCATCAGTTCTTCATCAGCGGTTAAACCGTGCTGAGCTTTTAAGTCCTGATAAAGTTCAACAGTGTACTTACCTTTCAGAGCACGAGAATCAGCGGCAATTGGTTTTCTTGAAATACTGAAACCAACTTCACGCATTTCGTCGCCAAGGTGTTCAGCTTCAACTGTCTTATAAGGACCAGTGAAGTTCTTCAGAATGTGACCGAAAGAAGATTCGTTAGTGTACACTGCGGTTACTGTCAGATTAGTAACAGCTGTGCCGATATCAAATTTATCGCCAACATTCAGATT
This sequence comes from uncultured Rickettsiales bacterium, assembly GCA_946413485.1. GTDB lineage: Bacteria > Pseudomonadota > Alphaproteobacteria > Rickettsiales > Deianiraeaceae > UBA4311. The sequence goes on from CAMKKS010000001.1 coordinate 49,217, forward strand.
TTGATTTACATGATTTGTAGTATTGTCTACATCAACAGTAGCAAGGATCTTGTCGTCTTCGATGTACAGAACATAACCTTTATCAGCACCGGCAGAATTCTTGATCTTTGAAGTAGAAGTTTGAACGGTACCAGCCTGAACAGCAGCCTTAATTAAATCTGCATCAGTCAAAGAAACCTGATAGATAACACCAGCTGGTTTTGGACGATCGTCAACTTTCTTAAGACCATCACCAAGATACTGATTAACGAGAGCATAGATAAAGCCGGTAGGCATGCTCATTGGCTGAACACCAAGTAATTCGTTAGCAATCAGATTTGGATAGATACGTCTAATCATAGGGATTATGATTGGGGTGAATTGAGCAACGTCACCGGTTAAAGTACCTTCACTCAAAGTTTTCTGAATATCAATCTGAGTGTTTTCAATAAGTTGAATAATTGTTTCTTTTTGAGAATCTGTCATCGGACCGAATTTTTCAGATTCCAAAACACTTTTTGCAAATTCATTAGAGGTTGCCTTCTGAACTGCTTCGCTTAATAACATATCCATTAATGGATTCTCCTTAAAAATATATTTTTAAATTTTATTAATATAATCTACTTAAACGTTTTTCTAAATCGCTTTGTTCTCTTGACTCGTTTAAAGTCTCAGGACGTGAAACTTTTACGTAATCATTCTTAACAGGGGATTTAGTTGGAACTCTTACATATTCTTCTGAAACTGCTTCTTCTTCAGGCTCTTCTGGTTCTTCGTGGCATTTTTCAGCAAGCTTTGCTTCGTCAATAATTGCTTGTTTCAGATTTTCTAATTTATTTATGTATCTTGAAGATTTTTCAAAAACAACATTGTTAGCGCAACGTTCGAATTTAACAGCAGCTTCGCCTTCTAAACCTTCCTTAAGTTCTGCGATAATACCCATCTTAATGAGCTTCTGATTTTCCTTAAGAAGATTTGATTTTTCTTCTTCAAGCTTCTGCATAGCGGCTAAAGTCTTTAACATCTTATTATTTTCTGAAATTGTCTTTTCAGGATTTTGATTTTCAACAGACTCAGCAATCTTCTGAGCAGAAACACCAGCCATGGTACAGGCATTAGCTAAAGAGTCAAGAATGAAGTTATTTTTATAATCAGCTTCAGTTACTGCAAAAATATCTTCGTGTTCGGAAATAAAACTGTTAACAGTTTTATCAATATATTTTTCAATAATTGAATTCAGGCTTTCCAATCTACCGTCAACGAATTTGATTGCGTCTTCTTTGATTTCATTTTTATATGATTCGCAAAGGTCATTTAAACGCAAAGTTTCTTCTTCAATTTTCTGGTCGGCTAAAATTGAAGCTTTTGATTCGATTAAGCTTTCAATTTTGCTTTCCAACTCTTCTTGAAGATCGTCGGTAAATGCTTCACCTAAAACTTCCTTAAATTGTTCAAGCATTTTAAAATTCTCCAAATGTTTTTAATTATTTATATTTTAAAAAAGTAATTTTTTTACACAATTCACAATATTTTAAATTTTTTGAAGGAAATTTTCAAATAATTCTCTAATTGCGTCTTGTTTTTGTGCTAATGTGATTGATTCTTTAATCTCTTCAGGTTCTTGAACAGGTTCTGGTTCTTGAACTTGTTCTTGAACAGGTTCTGGTTCTTCAGGTTGAACTTCTGGAACTGGTTCTGGTTTTAAAGACTCTTTGATTTCGTTTAAAGAATTTTTTAAATCTTCTTTTAAAGAATCTTTAAAAGATTTTAAAGAATTTTCGATTTGTTCTTGAATATTTACATCGGAAATTTCGGGTTCAGTTTTAATTTCCGCTTCAACATTATTTACATTTCCTTCGTCAATATTTTCGACAGAATTTTCAGGTTCTTTTAATTTTTCGATAATATTTCCGAATTTATCAATTTCATAAGTTTTATCTTGAACAATTCCCTCACAAAGTCTGTGAGCTTCACACATACCGTTCATTGTTGCGTTATAATCTGAAGGATTAGGAACAACATCATAAGTGATTAACTTAAAGCTTTCAACAATACCGTTTTTAACAGAACCTACACCTCTTGAAGATACTGAAATTTTAACATCATTATCAACTAAAGATTTTAACTGATTAGCTTGAGGATTATCTAAAAGAACAGCTTCACCCATAACGTATTGGCCTTCAATCCATAATTTTGTTATTTTTGAAACTGCTTTCATAGGGTCGACTTCAGTTCTTGCCGGGTGTTCGTATTCCATCAAAGTGTTGATAGAACCTGACTTAATTTCATTCTGATATTCGGCGACATTACGTTCCCACAAAGGTCTTGGATAAGTTCTACCATTACGGTTTTTCTCACCTATAGTAGAGAAAACACCTCTGATTTTATATTTTTTCTCAGATTTACCAGTTGCTTCGTTGATTTCCTCTTCTTTAACAACTGACAAACCTTGAGTATCTGAATCAAATATTAAAGAGCTCATGTACATCTCCTTAAATTCCGTCAAAAACTTTTACCTGCTCAACATTATCATTTGTTGAATCTGTACCGATCTCTTTTTCTAAACGAACTTCGTGAGGATCTGTTTCGCCTAAACCGTTTGTTTCGTCTTTGAGTTCGGCATCGTCAGTGATGTTTGTTTCGTCTTCTTCAGGATTATATTCTTCTTTAAAAATATCATTCCATTCGGACTCAGGAATAGGGGTAACATCAGGAACTGCGTTAGGATCATCAACACCTAAAAGATTTGTCATAGAATCTACTTCGGTATATTCTACATTATCGTTTTCTGGGTCAATTCCAATAGAATCTGAATCATCGTCAAACGCATCTGACCCTTCAGCTTCAACTAATTTTGCTTCTCTTAAAAGATCTTTAATTTCAGCGTTTAAAGAGTTAATCTTTTCATAAATTTTTGAAAGCTTTGCGGCTTTTAAAATTTTAGGGTGGTTTTCTAAAGCTTCTTTAAGCTCTGAAGCAAATTGTTTTTGAAATTCGCTGGTTCTATTATTTAAAACCTGCTTTAAAAGTTCTTTTTCCATTTTTTATCCTTTTGAAAATACTGCTAAATCTAATTTTGCTGCTTCTAATAAATAACTTGATTTTAAAGAAACACCATAACCCATTCGATTTCGAATATACACATGAACACATCTGTTAAATTCGGGAGCGCTTAAAAACGGTTTTAACTGTGTGTACGTAAAAGTTAACGGTGTTTTTAATTTTTCATTTTGAATATTTAGTTTTAAAATAAATTTAATTAACTCTACTCTTTTCTGTGTTCTTATCCAGTGGAAATTTAAACCCAAAACATAATTTTTTGACTGGTCCAAAACTAGAATTAACGGTTTTCTATCCCATAAATGTTTTTTATCTTTTGGAGCATAATCAAAGAAACAAATTTTTCCAACATCTGTTTCCTTTTTGATATTATGTTTTTGCTTAATTAAATCTTTTAAAACTAATTTCAATTCGGATCTTGTAAAGGGGTTTATTTTATTTAAAAACTTATCTAAACTGTTTAGTAAACCCATTTTATATCCTTATTTATCTTAATTATTTAAAGAAACAGTATTTAATGTTGCGCCGTTAAATTTACCTGGCTGGTCATTATCTTCGTCGTCGCCAACTACCCAATCAGTGTAGGTAAATGTTACGGAATAATCTTCTAACGCGTTTGTTCCTGACTGTTCCATAGAAAGTTCAGAAACATCTGACGGCCAAACATTGTGAAGTTCATAAGTAACTGTCTCATTTTCAGCGGAGTCAAGCTGTGCTATTCTCATTGTTACTTGAAGAGCTGACGGATTGCCGGTATGTGTTCCGGTTTGAGCATGGTCAATAGCTTTCTGCCAAGCCAAAAACGCTCTTCTTAAATTATGCTCTTCAGTGTTGTAGAATGAGCAAGACCAGGTTCCACCAAATTCTGTATCGCCAGGCAAAATATATTTTCGTCCCTGGTTCCAAACTTCAATTGAGCCAACCGCTCTACCAGGAATTGCAGAAGCATGACACAAAATAGCAGCATCATTTTCTAACCCTGTTGAAGACACATCTAAACCTTGAGGAAATGAAAAATATACCATGAATTTATTCGATCTTGCGCCAGCGCCAATCTTTGCTTTAATCTCGGAAATTCGATTTGTCATTTTAAATCCTTTTTTAAATGTATTTATACTTTTTTAAAAATATTTTTATATATTCTTTATAATAGAAAATCTAAAATTTTTTTAATCTATTAATTCAGATTGAGGAATAATTGAACATTTTGAATATGAAAATGTTATTGTTAATTTAACAGCATCCGCTTTTTCGTCGGAAAAATCAACACCTGAAATGTTTGAAACAAACGCGTTTGACAAAAGATATCCAAAAACAGGAAAACCTTCAGGGCTTAACTGAATAACTTTCATATCTGTTTGATAATTCGTCCAGATTGTCTGTCTTTCCTGTGAGTCGGTTCCTGTCAGCCAGTTTTCAAATAATCTTCGGATATTTGAATTATAATCATCAACAAAAGTACATGACCATGTTTCGTCAAACTCTTCTAAAGATCTTAAAACAACTTTTCTACCCCTGAAGAAAACAGAATTAGTTGAGATTTTTCTAACAGGAAAAGAAGTACTTTGACATAAAATATTTAAAATTGTGTTTGAAGAGCCGTTTATTTGAGATTTGTCTTCTGTCGGAACATTTAAAATAATTCTGTAATTATTGGTTTTTAAGCCACCTTGAAGAGCGTCTTTAATTTCAGTATATTTATTCATGATATTTCGAAATATGTATAATTAAAAGTCACTTGAAATGTTTCTATTGAATCAGACTCGGATGTCGCTTCGACCTGAGCAATATTGGTAGGGAAAACACCGTACAAAGTGTAAGTGACATCAGGGTCAACTGGATTAGCACCAATCTGAGCTTCAAAAGGAAACTGAAATATTTTTACATCGTCTAAAATAAAATTTTCAGGGATTAAATCTTCTACTAAATTAGAATTATTTTGAAGATTTAAAAAATCTGCGCCTTTCTTTGAAGCATTTACAGCATTTGACCAATTTTCAAACAGTTTTCTTAAACCGTGTGTTTCGTCAGAATAAAATTCACAGGTCCAGTCACCGGAAAAATTAGACTGCATCGGAATTCGAATTGTCTGACCTCTGAAAACAATATCTTGAGTAGAGACGGTTTTTCCAGGAAAAGAAGAAGATTTACAAAGAATAGACAACGCGGTTGTATAATCTTTATCTTTTAAATTTGAAAATTTTTTTAAAAATCCAGGGAGTTCCATAGTAAGGTCGAATTTTGAAGACCTTGCGCCATCTCCCAAATAAGCTTGAACTAATGCTTGATAATTCATTTAAAATCCTATTTTTATCTTATTTATAAATAAATAAAAAATTTGAGTATTAAAAATGAGTATTGAAACTTTACAAGACGCTTATAATAAAATTAAAACCACCAAATGGTCATTTGTTAATAATTTTAGAGCAATGATTTCATTTGATAACGGGAACATTTGTTCTGAACTCGGTTTAGACAAAGACGAGAAGGTAAGAATTGAAAGCGGCGATGAGGAGGTTTATCTTCAAGATATAAATATTCCTGCGCTGTCTCAAACACCGATTTCAAATTTTATAAACTTTCAGAATTTTATTACGCCATCGGCTGCTTTTGATGCTTATGAGTTAAAAGCTCATTTTTTAGACCATGACCAAATGAGAATATGGAAATTCTGGTCAGCTCTCTTTTTTGCTCAAAAGAATTCTTACCCTGATCAGTGTAAATTCACTGTTTCAATTTTTAAACTGCCGGATTATCCAGGTGAAGAAGAGCACGTTGTCGCAAAATTCTATGACTGTGTGCTCAAAGGCGTTTCCCAGGTGGATTTTAAAAATTCAACAAAAGACACACAGGTTATTCTTGAAGTTGATATAGATATAATATCACCAAAATGTGAAATTTTTTGTAATAACCTTGATTTTTCAAATTTTCAATAAAGGATTTTAAAAAATGATTGTAGAAGAATTAGATAAAGATATTGAAGTTGTCGATTTAGAAAAGGATAATTTACTTGACGGCCTTCCTGAGGATTTAAAGAAAAAGCTTCAGGAAGCAGATTTGAGCAAAAAGGAAGAAAATCTTTCTGAAATTTTAGAAGATAAAATTGAAACCGTTGTTAAAGAAGAATATAAAATTGACAGAACTTTGATATCTCAATCTGAAGACGAAACAGAAGTTAGACTGCCAGATAATCGTATTGTTCATATAAGAAAGTGGAAAATTAAGGATAAAAAGAATTTTGATAATTCAAAAAACTGGCTTGAAGCTAAAACAGCGCTTGTTTATAACTGTGTTGCTGAGGATATTGCTTTAGATCAGGAGGAATTTAATTTTCTTTTATTCAAAATAAGAGAATTGTCTGTACATGATAAAATGAAATTTACTTTTATCTGTCCTGAGTGTAATTCTGAAGAAAAACTAGAGCTTGACCTTTCAAAACTTGTAACAACTAAAGGTGGCGAATACTCTGATATTGTTTCTGGTGAAAACACTTTTAAGATGGGAGCAATCACAAACAAAGATCTTTACGAAGCGTTTAATAATTCAGATGTTTCTGAATTTAATCTCTTTATAAATGATTTTATATTTCATATTAAAGAATTAAACGGTAGAAAAATTGAATCTGATAAAGATTATGCCGAAGTTGCCGATTTTATCGCGAATTTAGACGCCGACTTTGCTAATGATATTTTTAGTCAGTGGTTAAAAATGAGATTTACTTTAGTTTTCGATAATGTTATTGAATGTAAAAAGTGCGGGGCTAAAAATGTTGAAAACTTTTCAACTTTGCCTGAATTTTTCCCTGAATCATGGCGTGTAGTTGAAAATATTTAAAGATATTTTTATATAAAATCGAATAATACGTAATGAGAAAATCATAAAAACTCATTACGTATTTTTTTTATTTAAAAATAACGTAATAGACTTTTCATAAAAGGTCATTACGTTATAAAAAATTTTTTTTTGATATTCTTTATATAAAGAATTATAAAAATACTTTTAATATCGAATTTTTAACAGTTCTGGAACTCTCTCAAAAAGTTCTAGAACTAGAAAAAACTAGAACTTAATTAAAAGCTTTTTATTTAAAATATTTTTAAATATCTTTATATAAGGAAATTGAAAAATAAAAAAAAATACGTAACAAGCTTTTCATAAAAGCTCATTACGTATTATTTTAATAAGATTTAAAAATTACATGTATGCAGAAAGTTCTTCCCAGTCTGGGAATCCGCCGGCATCAATCATTTTTAAAGCAAGAACAGCAGATCTTACGGTCAACTGTTTGTTACGTTTTTGTGCGCTTACAACAATTTCCTTTCCTTCGATAATATCGTTAAAATCAACACCTAAAGATTGAGCATAAGATTTTAACGCATTTTCAGAAAATGCACCTTTCTTAAGCTGAGCTTTCAGAATATCAAAAATTCTGTTATAAACCTGTCTTTCTGTCAGCCAAACATCAACGAATGCGGATCTTGAAATAATGGCTTGGTCAATCTTTGAAGCCGGTTTATTTGTGATAAAAATCATAGAACCTTCAAAGAAGAACTTGTTAGGACACCAAACTTGCTCTTCATTCTTAGGTGGAACTCGAGAGAACCAGGTTACGCCACCAGCTTTAAACTGAGCATCACACTGAGCTGAGTATTCTTTAATTTCATTATCTGACATTTCACGAGTAGGCATGAAACCGTTCAGATATTCCATTGTGTTCTTGCCGGTTGTATCAAGAATAGGTTTTAACATAACAACGATATCGTCATTTGATAAAATATCATCAGCTTCATCAAAAACATTAACAGCTTCACGGCCTCTGAAGCATTCAACATAGAATGACTGAGGTGAAACTTTCATACCTGCATGGTAGTCATATTTAATTCCGCTTTTCTTTACTTCCTCTTCCATAACCTTCGTTACATGATAGGTTTTTCCAACACCACCCATACCGCAGCAGATAAAGGATTTTGTAATTCCTTTACAAACAGCATAGGTTAATCTTTCAATTACATTAAAAATTCTTTTAGGGTCACAGGTTGGGTGGTTTTCAAATTCTTTTTCAGCCTGCTTTAAAGTCTGCTCTGTTTCATTTTCTTCAGGACGACCGTTTTCAACTTCAACAAGGAACTTGTTCCAATCTTCTTCAGCATTGTTCATTTTAACATACTGCTCAAAAGCTTCTTTTGAAACTCTTGATTTTGTCGGCCAACCTTTAGCTCTGGTGAATTCATGACGCTGTTTTAAATTACCAACATTAAAAGGCGCTTCGTCAAGCTCTTCAACAGATTCTTTAATTCCTAAAAGATCGTTAATTGTATACTTTCCTGATTTTCCAGCTCTGATGAGATTTGAAAGGGTTTTCCAAATTTTTACAACATTTATTGACTCTTCAAAATAGCAAGAAGTAGTAGGGCATGTGAAATTAGTGTTACCTGGAGCCCAGTAATCGATTGAACTTAAAGTAACGAAATCTTTAGGAGCATCAGCAAAATTGCTCATTCTGTTTGAAAAATTCAAACGCATCATAGCACCTGATGAGTTCAGCATTCTCACACCTGAACCTGTTTCTTTAGCTTTCTTAAACCACTCAACACAAAGTGGTCTGAAAGTTCCGCCAAATTCCTTTCCAAAAAGAGAGCCATAAGCTTTAGCAACTTTTAAAGCATCTTTTGGATTAAAATTTGCTTCAAATAATTTTTCCATTTAAAATAATCTCCAATAACAAGTATTTTATTTATTTATAAAATCATAAATATTTATAAAAGAGGTTTATATGAATTTTAAAGATTTTTTCAACTTAAACGAGAGTTATGACAATAAGATAATGAAGAACTCAGAGGCTTATAAAAATATTTTAAAAATTTTTAGCAAACACAAAATTAAAGTTAAAAATTTAATGACGATTGCTCTTAAGAGCCAAAATTATATTTCCGTCGTTCCTGATTTGGATTTAGACAATTTTTCATTTGAATGTAGAATAAATAAAATCTCTTCTTTAAAGAAAGAAGATTTTTTCAATCTTTCTGTTGATTTTGGAAAGGTTTTTTCAGTTGAGTCAGCTTTGATTTTATCTGAAAAATTAAAATCTGTAGCTCTTTGCCTTAAAGAGCTTAACGATTATTTAAAAAATGTTGATATTTTAGAATTTTACGATCCCGACGATCTATAAAACTTCTTCATCCTCGTCTCTAAATCTTGGTATTAACGCAATAGATTTAATCTCAAGATTTTCAAAATCAATTTCAGGTTCTTGATAAAAATCATAAGAATTTATCTTTGGTTCTAAAAAAGAATCTTTAAGAAAAAATTCTTTTAATCCTAGTTTTTCATATAAAGAATCTTCTAAATTTTCTTCATATTTCATAATCCCTCCAAAATCACTCTTTATAAAAGAGATTTATGATTATTCCTCAATTTTATAAAAAATAAATTCAGCACAAGTTTTTCCTTTAAAACCATTATCAACCCACTTTGAACATTTAGCAACGTATTCAGCTTTTCCTAAAGGAATTTGTGGAACTGTGTTTTCTACAGGATTTGAAGATCCCATAATAATAAAACCAAACCATGCTATTGTTAAAGTAAATAAAACAGCAATCATTATTATAAATTCTTTCATTTCAATTACCTTCTAAAATATTTTTAACTAACTTTGAAACATAATCTTTATAAGAACCTTCAAACTCTTTAAAATCACAACTCTCAGAAGATTGATAAAGAACATTGTAACCTGTTAATGTTTTTGTGATTATCATTTTCTTATCTTTGAGATTTATCTCAGTTCGTCCAAGGTCAAGATTTATTTCGACTTTCTTCATTTCAAAATCCTTTTTGTTGTTATTATAACACATTTTAAATCATTTGTAAACGATTTTTTAACGCTCATATCTCTCATTAAACGCTTGTTTTTCGCTTTCCATAGCTATTCTAATAGGAACGTATAGCTATAGCTTAAAATATGTGAAATAGAGCGTTTAACACGAGATATGAGCAAAATAGAAGCATCTGTGAGAGTTCTAGTTCTAGTTTGGGTTCTGGTTTTTCTAGTTCTAGAACTCGGTTTAAAAGTTCTAGTTTTTCTGGTAAAGTTCTGGTTTTGAAAAAAAAATTCGATATTAAAAGTTTTTATATATTCTTTATATAAAGAACTTTGAATTTTTGTTTTTGAACTGATTTTAAGATAGTTCTAGCTTTTCTGGTAAAAGTTCTAGTTTTTAAGAGTTCTAGAACTGAATTCGAGAGTTCTAGTTTTAGAGAGTTCTAGAACTGTTAAAAATTTGATATTAAAGTTTTTATTTAAAATATTTTTATAATATTATTATATAAGGAAATTGAAAAAAATTTTTTAAGAGAAAATAAAAAAGGTACTTTTAAAAGTACCTTTTATCAGTTTGATTGATTTAAATTAGCCTAAAAGGCTCAAAGCGATTGAATTTTTCTGATTAGCTTGAGCTAAAATTGATGTGCTCATTTGCTGTAAAATCTGTTGAGCTGTGTAGTTTGCCGTTTCCTCGGCATAATCTACATCTCTAATTCTGGATCTCGCATCTGTGATGTTTGAAATTACATTTTCTTGATTTTCGATTGTTGATTCTAAACGATTTTGAACAGCACCTAAAGATCCTCGATAAGAGTCGACGTTTGCTATCATTTCGTCAAGCCTTGTAATTGCACCTTGAGAAGCATCAGCTGAAGTTAAATCCAAAGCTGTTGAAAAATCTGCGATTGATGACATACTTTTCAATCCAAAGTCGATTGTTTGATTAGCGTCAGCACCAACCTGGAATTTGACGGTTTTATCTTCAGTGAAAAGTTTTTGACCGCCGAATGATGTATCGGTCCCTATTCGAGTAATTTCAGAAGAAAGAGCGTTTATCTCTTCTTGTATAGCCGTTCTTTGAGAAGTTGAATTTGTTCCGTTTGAAGATTGTAAAGCTAAAACACGCATTCGTTGAAGCATCTCAGTAACTTGATCAAGAGCTCCTTCAGTAGCTTGTGTCATAGATATTGCATCATTCGCGTTTCTGTTTCCTTGTTTCAAACCGTCAATCTGTGAGGTCATTTTATTTGAAATTTGAAGGCCTGCTGCATCATCTTTAGCCGAGTTAATTCTAAAGCCTGAAGACAATTTGTCATAAGATTTGTTCAGAGACTTTGTAGATTTGTTTAATCTGATTTGAGCAGTTAAAGAGGAAACATTTGTGTTAACATATAAAGCCATTTTGATTCTCCTATCAAGTTATTTTAGAAGTTCTATTTTTATTATCGGCTTTATCGTAAAAAATGTTAACTTTAAAAACAACGTAATGAGCTTTTACAAAATCTTCATAACGTATTTTTTCATTTTATGAATTATAACGTAATGACTTTTTTTGAATTTGTGATAACGTTGTTTTTAATTATAAAAATCTATAATCCGCTTGAAAAAATCCTGGATAAACTCCTCCGTCTTTTGATCTTAAATTAAGTTTAACAAGCAAACCGTTTAATTCAATTTTTATATCAACTCTTTTTGCACTTCCGTAAGGATAAATTATTTCAGCATTTTTTACATTTAAAATGTTTTCTAATGAAATTTCAGTCATTTCCTTTACATGAACTTTCCCTTTACTGTTATGAACAAAAATATATCCATAGCCAATAACTGATTTCATAAAATTTTTAAATAAAATTGATTTTTGTAAAATAGATGTTATATCTATTATTTCCTTTTTATTTTTCTCTTTTTTATAGTTATTAAAAACATTACAGAATTTTACAGGATCAATTGCTAGCATTTCTAAAAGCTGAAGAGCATTTTTGTTTTCTATTCGCCCCCTTTCAATTTCGTCTTGGAATAAAAACTTCTTTGTTCCTATGTTACAAAAAGTTACAGTTTCACCTGATTTTAATGATAAATAAACATCATAAGTATTTTGTGTAAATATATTTTTAAATCTTAAAGTAATATCTGAAATAATATGACCGATATTAAAATCATCACCACCACAAAAAATACCGTTAGAACTGAAAGTAAATGGTCGTTTTTTATTTAATACTCCCTCAGGAATTATCTCAGCCAAAACATAATTTTCTTTTTGACAGATTTTTAAAATATCATCAATACCATCTTTAAAATTATAATCTTCAGAATTTACAAATTTTTGAAGTGCTTCTGCAAAATCTCTTTCAAATTTTAAACCTAAATTTATTCTTGCTCCTCCGCTTCTACCACTTGGTTTTGCGAAAATATAATATTTGTTTCGTGTGTCAGAAGTAAGTTCCACTCTTCCTATTCCACTTCCTGCACCATGAGGATTATAAAAAGCATTTTCATTTTTAAAAATATCAGCGATTTTTTGTAAAAGATTTATTCTTTCAGAATCTTTAATAAAAACACTAATTTTATTATCTTTAACCTTATAATCTTTAATATTATGTTTATTTAAAGTATTTAAAATTGAATTGATTTTTTCTGAATTTGCTTTTTCAAGCATCATAAATTCTTTAAAATTCATTTTTAACCGTAAAATAAAATACAACGTAATGAACTTTTCACAAATCTTCATAACGTATTTTTTATAACGTAATGAACTTTTTGTTAAAACTCATAACGTATTTTTTAAAAGATCAAAAAATTTTTTTATATCTGTATATTATATAATAAAACAAAAAATTTTAAAACACTCAAAAATAACGTAATGAGCTTTTAAGAAAAGTCTATTACGTTGTTTTTATATCTTTGAAATTCCTGATTTTAAATCTTTAAAAAGATCAGGATCCTTCGATGTTTGCGGCATTTCGCCACGGTTCGGAGCATTCAAAATCGGTGTGTTATTAACTTTCATATTTAAACAATTATTTAAAATTGCTTCTAAAGGATTGTCATAATACTTTTGAAGTTTTCTAATTGTTTCTTTAGGGCAGTCTTTTAAATAATCTTTTAAATCAGATTTAGAACATTTAAAAAGGTTCTTTCCTTCAACATTTTTAATAACGAGCTTTCCTAGGTTCGAACCGATTGTTGCTTGGACAGCTTTTAACATGCTTAACGGGCTTAAATTTCCTGAAATATTGATACATTCAATATTTGCGTCAGGATTAGTCGCAAAAATTTCAGACCATCTGTGATGACCGTCAATAATAAAAGTTCCTTGAAACGTTACAACCGGGTGTTTTATCATCACTGAAGGTTCAAAACACATATCGATGTGTTCACCTTTCATAAGATATTTCAAAGTCTCGTCTAAACCTATCTCATTTTGTGTAGGAATAAGCTTCACAGCAGCAATGTTTGTTTTCTGAAGCTTTAATTTTAAATCTGCGAACTTCCCACCAAATCCTAAACTCAAAATAAATTTTAATTTAGGATCTTTTACGATATCATCGATAAATTCAACAGCTTCAGGGTATTTTTTCCCTAAAAGCATAGATATCAGCTCATTATAAAGTTCCTTTTGAACTTTAAGATTATCAATATTTTTATCTTCTATTGTTTTATTCAACTCTTTTTTGTCTGAAGAGTTAGATTCTAAAAATTGTCTAAAGTTCATTTAAAAAATTATCTTCCATGTTACTTTAATTTCGGTTGAGTCGTCTTTAACTTTAGCTGGGAAACACTTCATACTGAATAATCGGTCATTAACATACAATCCGGCTTCAGTGAATAAAGTTGTAGCTCCGTAAAATCCTTCGTCAGCTGCAGAATGCTGGTTGTTACCTTGATCTTTAGGAATTGAAAAAGTGAAAATACATGTCGTTCTGTCTAAAAGATCTTCTTCCTCTTCAGAAAGAGCGGTTAAAACAGAACAGCCTCTAAAAAGAGAGTCGCCGATTGCTTTATTATTTGAGTTCGTTCCTACAGTATAAGATACAGGACCCTCTAAAGAAAAATCAATTTCATAAACATAAGGTTTTGAACATTTAATAAATTTAGTTGTATTAGAAAGATTATTTACAGATATATTAACGCCTTGAGTATCTGTATCAATATATCTATAAAATTGATTATCTACTTTAATAACATTAAATTTTTTTAAATCAACAGAAGAGTCTAAGCTTACAGTTCTAAATCCTTCTTCAGCATAAGTTGTCTGAGGCATTTTATCTTTGTTAAATCCTGATTCTTCTGATTTTGGATAATATTCTGAAATATATCCGCCTTCAGTTCCTAAAATAAATTTATTGGCAAATTCTTTAGAATTATTTTTTGAATTTAAAAATATTTCAGCCATCGAACGTCTGGCAGATCTCATAATCGTATTATGCTCTTCAAAAGAGTCAATTACTTTTCCGTCTTTTATACATTCAATTTTAAAATATCCTTCAAAACCTGTTTTGATTTTATCCTGCATCTTTCTTTCTCTTAATATGATAATTCAAAAAATACTAAAATTTGTAATGTGCTGTTTTTTGACGCTCTATAAAGCTTTTTATTTTGAGTGTTAAACCAGAATAAAGAGTCATTATCAGCTTCAGCATAGGTCGGTGGTGTGTCCTGCTCAATCACTTTTATATAGCTCTTTAGAGTCTCAGGAATTCCATGGGCTCTCCAAAGAGCTTCAACTGCGTGTTGAGCTGTCATTCCGCAACCATAAGGTGAAAAATTTTCATTTGTGAATGACATATTTTATCCTCTTAAAAATCGTATGTTATATAAGATTTATCATCAGAATATTTACTATATTCATTAAATGTTATAAAACATGAATTCTTTTTAGAATAAGCTTCAGAATCTTTGATTTTTACTTTTTCAACTGATAAAACACTCTTTTCGTCAGGGAAAACATAAGAACCGTTTTTAGGCGCCTGACCTTGAGCAAACTTATTTCCTAATTCTTCAACGGTAGCATCAGCTTTACCGTATGATTTAACTCTGAAGAAAAACCAGCTTCCACCCTTCTTTGAAGCTAAAATTGTACCTGGTGGGCAGAGTTCTTTAATTCCTATCATTTCGTCAAATTTATAATCTAAGCAAAGCCAGATAGCACCGGAATTTTCAGCAATTCTGAAAACCCAGAAGATTTGACCGGTTTTATCGTCTTTGATATCTTTTTCATAAACCCATTGTAAGTTAGGAATATATTTTGGTCTTTTGGTAATAGTATTTAAGAGCTTTACAACGTCGTCTTTCGTTCTACAGTTCTTAAGACCTTTCTTTAAATCTGCGGCTTTAAAATATTCTTTTGTTTCGTCAGTATAACTGATTTTATCAAAATTTAAGCCAACTGCTTTACCAACATAATATTTAATAGTATCAACGGCTTCTGAAAGTTGTGAAACATAATCAATAAAATTCATTTTTATAATTCCTTTAATAAAATATTTTTAATTATTTATAATTATTTCCTACAAGTTAAAAAATGATTTATTCTTTTCCATGATGCTCGGTTTAAAGAATCAGGTAAAATATCAAGTTCAGCGCTCAATAAAAATATTTTTTCTTTGTTCTTTGAAATAAAATTATGATTTTTCGCATCATCATAAGATGTAAAATCATCACCGGTATTTTCTGAATTGAAAACAAGAAAATAATCACCAGAAAATTCAAAATCTAAATCTTCTCTGATGTACTTTCCTGAAGTCATTATAAACTGTTCTGATGTATCAGTTTGTTTTTCAGAATATCCTTTAAAAATTAAAGTTTTATGATTTTTATAATCATAATCATCATAATTATTTAAATTTTCTTCTAAAGAGCTCTCAGGAAATTCTGAAATTTCGAAAAGAGTTTTCCCTTCTGAAGGAATTCCGTTCATAAAATCGGGATTATGAATAATTGTAAAATTAATTTTGTTTGAAATATTATTAATAAATAAAGGAATTCCGCAATATTCAAATCCAGCTGCAGATTTAGCATTAGATAAATTTAATTTTCCTTTAATATTATCTAAAGTAAATTCTACATTTTTTGAAAAAGGCATTTCGACTTCAGTTGTTCCGTTTACGGAAACATTTGAACCGTTAAAAGAAACAGAATTTTTAGAAGATGTAAATTTAAATTTTATTTTATTTTCTTTAATAATAATCTCAGATATTTTTGTTTCATTTAAACGTTTATCTAAAATATTTAAAGTCATATAAAAATCAGACTCTGATGTTGAGACTCTGAAATTAAGATTTTCACCTTCCCATCCTGAAACGTTAAATTCAATCAGTTCTGGTTTTAAATATGTTTTCTTAAAGAACTGATTAAAATCTGAATAAGCTTCAAAATAGCATCTTCTCGAAATATTTAAAGGCACTTTAATAATAAAATTATCTGAAAATCTTTGTTGAACATTAAAATTCTTTTTGGACTCGTCCAATCCCTGCTCGTAGCAATATTCAGGCCCTGATAATCTGAAAGCATTTGAAAAATCAGAATCTAAATAATTTAAATTACCTTTACAGGTCGGATCAAAATTATAAGTAAATTCACAATCATCAGTGTATAAAAATCTGTATGTTTCTCTATCTTTAATTTCACCTTCAGAACCGCAATCAAGGTCATAATATTGATTAAATTTATAAAAATTATCAACATTAGGTGGATAATCAAAAAATCCTGAAGAGTCTCCAAAGTAAACATTTTTCTGATCAGAAAATATACACTTTCCGTTTGTAAATGTTACTAAAGAGCTTTTATAATCACCTGACTCAGGTTTAAAAAAGTCATATCTTAAATATTCATAATGAACTAAAATTACATCGTACTCTTCAAAAATATCTTCAACTTCGTTCGGATTAAAATCAAATGTTTCGTAAAATTTAAAATTCTCTATATCTTTAAAAGTGATCTGTCTTGTGTTAAAATCGTCTTGATCATAATATAATTTTCCTTCTTGGAAAATTGTTGAAATTCTCGTTTCGTCTGACTTAACAGCTTCTCTTAAAGAATTTAAAAACTCTTCTTTATTTAAAAGAGTAAAGAAAATATATTTATTATTAGCATTCTTGATTAAAATTCTTGGCAAAGTATATTCAAAAACAATCCCAAAGTAGTCTTCTAAAAAGATATTTAAAATTGTAGTATAAGCGTACGCCCAGCCGACAGGATGCGACAGGTTTTTCATAAATTCAGTGAAATAGTATTTATGTAAAGAACCGTTATAATTTAAAACAAAATTACTCGGCTCTTTAAATTTAATATCTAAATCGTCCTGCATCAGACCTGTTTCAATATATTTTGAAAACTGATAGATATAATGAATAGCGTTCTCAGTTCCTACCGCCTGTTGTACAGCTCTGAACGTTCCTAAAAATTCAGATGTTAAAATATTATATTGTTCTTTAAATATTAAAGAATTTTCATAATTCCTGATTAAAGTTGCTTCTCTAATTAAAGAGTTAGTTTGAATAGAACCGATTAAATTATAAAGAAGGCCTAGATACATCATGAATAATCCAGTTTTAAGATTATTCTTTGACTCTTTAAGGAAATTTGAATCAGTGATTTTTATCAAATCCCCTTGTTCTGTTTCTTTATAAAATTCATTTGAATCAATATCAAAAATTTTATCTATTCTTTGAGCAATAACAGAATTTTTATTTAATTGTTCTATAAAGATTTTAAAAGATTTTTTAATTAAAGGAATATCTTTAATATTTCCAGGAACAATCGCTTCAAAAATTGTGTTTAAATCCATAAAAATTCCTTAATATAAATCTATCGCATTTTTAAATTTAACATTATTTAATCTAGGAACAACATTCCTTAAAACTTTAAAATTTAACGATGGATATTTTAAATTCAGATAAACATTCTGCCTGAATAAATCAACAGTCAACGGTGTGTAAAGATACATTTTTTCAGAATAATTTCGAACTATCTCACCGGTATAATAATCCATATCTAAAGTATCTTTAAGAACATCGATAATATAACCTTCAGTGGTTAAATATCTTGTGTTTGCTTTACCGTTCGCTGGAGTGTAATTATCAATTATCGTTCCTGATGTAACATCAGTTGTAACATTTTCAGCTTCAATTCCTGAAGCATCCTCATCAGCAGTAATAAATTTTTTATCTGATGTGAACAGATAAGCTTTAGGAGTAGAGTATGTTATATCCGCAAAGTTTGTATCATCATAAATTTTATTTTCGTTAATATTCCAAACTGAAGATAATTCGTCAAGATATGTTTCATAATATTTGTTATATCTCAAACCGTTTGAAGCTTCTTTAAAACCTTCATAATCGCCGTTGACAAACAAATGGACTAAAATTTCCTTTTTAAAAGTATTAAAAAGATAATAATAGCCACAGGTTCTTTCAAATTCAATTTCAAGCACCTGGCCTGCTTTAAATTTTGTTTTATCTATATTATAAACATGAAGATTTAAAACACTTCGATTTTCATAATTATATTTAATAAAAGGCTTTAAATAATCTTTAGAAAATACTACGGTTCCTGAGTCATTGTCTTTGTACAAAGTTGCCTGAATATTGTTATATGACTCATCCTCAGTGTTTTCAGGGCTTACTTTAAATCCCAGCTGAATTTTTACAACATCATCAGAAAAATGATTGATTAAATCCTGTGTTATTAAATATCTGTATTTCATTTTAATTTTAACAGGAGCAATGAAAATCTTTTTGTTAATATCAGTATAATCAACATCATCAGAATTTTCTAAAGCTAATCTTTTGTTATTTTCTGTATTTTGGTTGATTTTTGACCAATCAACATACAAATCACCTTTGACTAAAGAATATCTTAAATTATTTTCAGAATATTTTGAAATATACTGACCGTCATATTCAGAAAGAACTGGGCTATCCTCACCGTAAATTCCTAAAGGATCTCGAATTAAATCAAAAGTGAAATTGATAAAATTTTCAGTATCAATATTCGGCAATCTTGAAGTGTCCAAATATCCGTCATCAGTGAAATATTTTTCAAACGGAACAGCTAAAGGAATGTAGATATCTTTATATTCAGATTTCCAATTTTCTGTACATAATGTTTTTTCGTTTAAAACAAGCTGGGTTTTTAATTCAGAAGTAAAACCGCATAAATCTGAAATTAAAAAGTCTATTCTTTTAACAATGTTAGAATGAAAATATTCAACATCAAAATTCTCTAAATTTAAAGAATCATTTCCGAAAAAACAATTATTTAAAGCATCAAAAAGAATTTTATGCGTACTTTTTGTAGTATCTTTTAAATTATATTTAAGAATATTAAAAATATAATTAAAATTCAAATAAATCGGGTGTCTGTGATGGAATGTTAAAGAAGGAACAAACCGGCTTAACAAATCACCCCAAACGCCTGAATATTTTCTTGTTACTGTACCGTTTTCATTTAAAACAGTAGAATATGATTTTATTTCAGTATTTAATATATAATTCTTATTATAAAATTCCTGTCTCATTTGATGCTGATAAACAGACTCGCCTTCAGCATAGTTGTAAACAAGTTTTGAATTATTTCGTTGAAATTCAGTGTTATTCGAATCAGCTTCAAACCCACGTTCAGACACTTTTTCAGGCACAAAAGAGAAAAATATATGGCCTGGACACTTAGGAAATTCGTCCTCACCACCCCAGACAGAAGAGTCAAAAACATACGGGCTTCTGTTGCAGGCATACTTAAAATCAAGGTTTGTTACTAAACGATTTGCGGAATTATAAACTTTTGGAGCATTTGAGATAATACTTTCTGAGCTCTCTTCAGATTTTCCTGTTACAATTAAATCACAACCGATTATAGAAGCATCATTAAAAATATTTTGAACATATAACGGCGAAGTTCCTGACCCTGAAGATATTTCAGGCATTGTTATACCTGAGAAAACATTCAACTCTTCAGTTTTTAAATCTGTTAAAAGTTCAATCGATTTTTCGTCTTCAGTCTGTTCGTGGTCGTACATTAAAGTATAATCAGGAATACTGAAAATATTCTTTTCAGAATTTAATCCTAACATTTCACCGTCGGCACCGGAAGATTTTAAAATTGAAATATTGACAACAGAACCGAACGGAACGCCTTCACCTAATCCCGCATACTTAAAATAAATCCTCGGAGTTCCCATCTCGATATCATCAAGCCTGATAAATCTATGTTTAATCGCGGTTTGATTAGGATCTTTTTCAAAGAAGTAATCTGATGTCTTTAAATATGGAATTTTCTCCTGGTAATTACCAAAGGCGTCATAAAATGACACATATACGTTAATTCCATCGTCTTCAATATCAGTATAAGGAATATCAATATAATTCCTGGTGTATGTTTCGTTGTTAACGGTAACAGAGCCAATTGTTATTTGAAGAGAAGAAGGGTCAATCGTGCTGTCAATCAACTCGCCTTCTTTAATGAAAATTTCAACATCTCTGTTCTTTTCAAATAATTTGTGAATTTCCTTTAGATTGTCTATAAAACGGCCATCTGATGTTTTAGCCATTTTAATATAACCGTTATCAGCATATTCGAATGTTAAATCTTTAGGATTAAACTCTTCGTCGCCGATTTTAAATCTTCCCGTATTAATGATAATTCCGTTTGTAGAAGATTCAGAGTCATTAGAAAAGAAAATATAATTGTAACTTCCACAGATAAACTGAGAATACCTAGGGATTTCAATTTTTCCATATCCTAATAAATCATAAGATAATCTAATTTTCAGCTTATACTGAAATGATGTGATATGCTGTGCTTCATATCCTAAAACTCTTGCGTCTTGTAAGATATTTTTTCTTTTTGTAGCAAAAGGCAAAAGAGTTTCGTTGATATTTAAAGCTGTGTTTGTATTTAAAGAACTTATTAAATAAGCTTGGATTGCCGCAAGCTGAGTAGTGTTCGAACCGTCAGCAACATCAAAACCAGCTTGTTGAAACATCGAACGAGCTTCAGAAAATAAATCATCAAAGCTAAATGGAACTGTCTGTGTTAAATTTGCCATTTTAAATCCTTTATTCTAAAAGTGAAATTGAAAGAGAACCGTTTATTCCAGTGTCTCTATAATAATATTCAATTTTAGCTATTAAATTATTAAGTTCATTTGAAAGAATTTTAACATCTCTGAAAATAACCCTGGATTCCCATCTTTTTAAAGCTTCCTCAACAACTTCTTTTAAAATCAGCTGTGTGATTGTATCATTTTGACTAAACGGGATTTCGAGAATTCTCGAGCCAAAGTCAGGACGACCAGGCATCGTTCCAAGATGTGTTTTTAAAATATTTTTAATTGCGTGACTGATAGCTTTTTCGTCGAATTCAGTTGAATTCGGTTCTAAAAAGTCTTCGTATAAAGCATCTAAATTTGAAAATGTACTCATTTTTAATTCTTTTTATCATTATTTATAAAAACATATTTAAATGATAAAAAATACGTAATGAGCTTTTGAGAAAAGTCTATTACGTTATAAAAAATTTTTTTTTCAATTCTCTATATAATAATATTATAAAAACTTTTAATATTGAATTTTTTCAAAAACTATAACTCATTCAAAAGAGTTTTTAATGATATTATTATATAAGGAAATTGAAAATTTTTATAACGTAATAGACTTTTATGATTTTCTTATAACGTATTAAAAATAAAATTTTTATTTAGACGATAGACTTAAAAGGTAGTGAAAATCTCAGTTGTATCATAAGATACTTAATCATTTTTACATTTATCAATAAGTTAATATACATAAATATCTATGTGACATGGTTTTGGGCAACAATTATGAATAAAGAAAATATAAAACAAGCAAAAACAAGAAAAGTTGGTTTAGACATATATCTATGTAAGCATTGTAACCTGAGGTGTAGAGCGTGTTCGAGATTTAGCAACATTGCTAAACCATATTTCTATGATTTCACAATGTTGAAATCAGATTTAAAAAAAATTAAAGAAGCTCTAGATGTAGATAGATTCACTTTCACCGGTGGCGAACCATTGTTACACCCACAACTTGAAAACATTCTAGTATACACTAGAGAGTTATTTCCTAAAATAGGCATTAGTATTTTTACCAACGGTAAAGATTTAATAGAAAAAAACATTTGGAATTTGTTGAAAAAATTGAACATAGGTGTTACATACACTAAGTACATAAATTCAAATGTGGATTATGACACTATTGAGTCTGTAGCAAGGGCAAATGGCATCACTCTTCACAATATTTGTTTGTATGACAAAAAAAATTGTCCTGAGCTAAAATCAAAGATGTTTTTATTTAAATTGTCTAAAGATATTAAAGATGACTTAAACACTAAGAAACAAAAGTGCGAAGGTGATTGCCCATGTTTGTGGGAATCTAAAATTTTTCAGTGTGGTACAGTTGCTTTTATAGACATACTAAACAATACATTCAAAACTGATTTTTATCGTTGTAATGAAGATTACATAGAGGTTAATAACCTAACACCTGATAAATATTTTAACTATATCATGAAACCAATACCATTCTGTAAGTACTGTATGAATTGTAAGATCGAGGAAATACAATGGTCACAAACAAGGAGCACCATAGATGACTATGTTGAAAGATAATTATGTACCTGGTTATACAGGTTTTGCGGACTCAAATATTCTAAGACTTGTTGATTGTAAGTGTGATTTATACAGCTCTAAAAATTTTGAACAGTTAGCTATTTAGACGCACAGAATGATGAAGTGTTGTTAAATCAGGACGATTTTAAAAAACTTATTGAGTTATCACTGTCTAAGAAGCAATAATGAATGAGTACAGATCAATTAAAAACCAGCCCGCAAAAGCGGACACAAAACAACAAATAGACGATATTGAGGGGAATCTTGAGTAACCTAATGGAAGTAATATCTTACACAACAACAACGTCAGATTATCCATACACACTGTATTTAGAAACAACTTTAAAAAGTTTAAGAAAGTACAACGATTTTAAAGTTGTTGTTTTTGTTTTAGATGATGGTATTGATAGACTGAAATATATATCAGAAAAATACAGTGATGTAGAACTTGTCAATTTTTCACAATGCGAAACTAGTAATTTTGACATATCAAAAATACCACTGAATGTTAGTGATATATTTAATTTTGATACTGATAAATTTGTTTCGATACTTGTTGGACCTGAGTGTCTTGATTACATGTACAAAAATTATGATTATGATGTTGTTTTCAGATTCGATACTGATGTTATTTTTACAGACAAGGTAAATTTTGAGGATTTTTACAGCTCTGAGAAATCGTTTGGTGGCTGTAAAGAATTATATTGGCATCAATGGACTAAGCAAACATTTGGCTACTCGTGTTTACATAAAGATGTCTACAATGTTGGACTGTCTATGTTTAGAAAGGACAAGCAAATACCTAACATGTATCAGCGGATGTTAGAATTTTTTGAGAGTGTAGATTACAAAATAAACACATTCGAGCAAGATGCTGTTAACTCGATGTATACTGATTGTTATGATCTTAATCAACAAATGTGTTTAACAGTAAACAGACTTGACAACAAAGTGTCAGCAGTACACTTTAGCAGTCCTGAGTTGAAACCGTTGTCTTTAAATTTAAAAGATGAGTATACATATCTAATCAAGTACTATCAAGAGTGGGTTAAAACAACATATCCAGATTTGTGGAATTCAAAAAAATGTTTCTACAGCTCTGTTGACGGTGATAAATTTATAGACTTATTTATTGTTACAGTGACGTCGTACAAGAAGCACAATGTGCTACCTGTTGACTGGATTGTTATATGTAAAGACGTTAATCAAATGTATGATGTTAGGTCAAAAACACAATTCCTATCTGACAGTGTAGTAAATGTTATATACACAACAATGCCAGCAGTCCCCGTTAAAATTGACTATTGTAAGTACAACACATTTAAATGGACGTCTGATTATACAGGAAAGATTTTTTGTGATAGAATCTATTTTGTTGATGTATGGAAACATAAGTATGATTTGATAGTTTGTGTTGATCTGGATGTTATATTCGTCAACACTGTAGTTGATGTACTTGATGACTTTTTACATTCAAACTGTGCTGTAGGTGGTCAGTGCGAACCCTTTTTAATACGATACGGTTTTGAAAAGTGTATTGGTAAAACATATCCTGGCTCTCCTTATAATTTTGAAAAATATGTAAATTTTGGTTTTGGTATGATCAACACCAAACTGATTATCGATGATAATTTTAAAAAGTTTGCTGAAATATCGAAGGATAAAGAGGACTTTTTCAACACGCAGGAGCAAGCATACTTTGCATGTCAATACCAAGATTCTATCAAAACATACCCAGGTTTGCAAGCACTTGTGTGGAGCAGAATAAACAGTGAACATTTCAAACAGCCATACAATTTCAGGCTGATACACTTTGCTCCATCAAGATTTTTATTTGATGAAATAATCAAGCTTGGTTATGATTACAACTACACAAACATCATTTTGTTTTACGACAAGTATGTAGAGATCGCTTTGCAGTCAAAAATATCAAAAGAGTTTAGAAACGTATTACTTCACAACAGTAAAAGAAAATTTGATTCATTTATAGCTCTAAAGATGAAACTTGAATTGAAATATTAAAACACTCATAAACATGCTATTTCGAGATTTTTGTGAAATAATATATACATATTATATCCACTTAAAAGGTGTTTCCAAAATTGAAAACACCTATAAAAATTAAAATATAGTTAAATCTTATGAACCTTAGCTGGAAGGGAACAGAGCATCAATATCTGTTTCTTGAATGCTTTCAACATCAGCAGCATCCAACTTCAGAGCTAAAGCACTGTAAATTGCACCAGAAGTTACAGCATTAGTACCGTCCTCTTCGATACTTGATGTCAATTCAGAAGCATCTAATTTTGAAGCTAACTCATCATAAACAGCACCACCTGATACAGGATTTGTAGAGTCCTCTATAACAGTCGAATCAATGGTCAGTGAGAAGGTTGCTGCACCCATCTGAACCCATGAATTGTCTTCCCAAGTCCAAGTAGTATATACATCACTTGAAGAAGCATTTGAATCAGGAACAAGATATAACAATCCTTCTTCACCGTATGAAGGCAAAGATGAAACAATAGTTACAATGCCCTGTTTGTAAGTTGAAAGTGCACTGTTAATCGCAGTTGTAACATCAGTAGAAGTAACAAACTTCGCGTCTAATTTGCTTTTAAAGTATGTTAAACCCGCAAGGTCTAAATATTTTGTAGCAGCCATATTTTTTATCTCCATTTTAAAATGTGGGCAAATTCCCAAATATTTTTAAAGAACGCTTTTTTAAAAATATTTATAAAAAATAGTATATTTATATGGTGAAAATAAAGTATTTAGAATGTCAAAAATGTGATATTTTTAAAGAAAATTGAGTTTAAAATGTAATATTTTTTAAATGATTTTTATAAATAAATTATAAAAATTTTTAAAGAATAAAAAAGGACCTTTTAAAGGTCCTTTAAAATTATTTTAAAATTCTTTTAAAGATATTCGTCTTCAAAAGATTTTGCTAAACCAACAGCAATCTGAAGTTTTTCGTCTTTAGAAAGACTAATCTTCTTATCTGGCCAGTTTGAATTATAGGTTTTTAAACCAAGTTCAACAACTTTAGCGAACGCATCAACGGCTTTTTCTGAAGAATATTCTCCATTATCATTGTCTGAAGCAAGCTTATTATAAATCGGTTCAAGTTTTGATTTATAAATCTTTTCGTCATTGTTAATAAACAAATCAATTTCAGAAGCATTAGGGGTTAAATCAGGATAATTCTTAATTCTACCGTTTTTATCTAAAAGCTTTTTGTCAAGAGCTTCAGAAACATTTTCGTTCATTCGCATTTCGAGCTCTTCATATTCCTCAACGGTATTTAAGAGTTCTCTTTCATTTCGAACATCTTTATGACGGATAGAACGACCACGGTCATTTACTAAATCAACTGAAACAACGAGTTTTCCGGTTCGCCAGTCAGGGTTAACGGTAATTTTGATTTCCCAATCAGAGTCAAACCACTTTGTAGCTACAATCGGTTGACTATCCCAGTCTCTTACTGAAAAACCGTCAATATCTTCAAGCGCTTTACAAACATCATCGTTCTTTGAAGATACCTTAAAAATCGGAGCCTGCTTGCCCTCGGTTAAATTTTCTTTATTATCTAAATAATCTCTAAATGATATCATTTTATTTTATCTCATAACTATTATTTTGTTAAAATCTCATTTTTCTATAATCAACTGGTTTATCAGCGTACTTTGTTCTCTCCTGAGCATCAAACTTATAGCCAAGTTTTCTCATATAAGCGAAAACATTATCAGCTACCTTGAAATAAGGAGTTGCACCTTCGGATTCCATATCAGGATATGGATTCTTTTCCCAGTCGGTAACCCAGGTTCTCTCTCTTCCGTTTACTGAATAGCCAACACCTAAATAAAATGTTTTATATTTTTCTGAAAAATAAAGCG
The DNA here is from genome assembly GCA_946413485.1 of uncultured Rickettsiales bacterium. Classification (GTDB taxonomy): domain Bacteria; phylum Pseudomonadota; class Alphaproteobacteria; order Rickettsiales; family Deianiraeaceae; genus UBA4311. The sequence goes on from CAMKKS010000001.1 coordinate 75,603, forward strand.
CTACAGTGTAAGAAGGGCGAGAGGAATTGCCGTATTTAAAACGGATAACATAAGCAGCTAAACCGTCAAGTGAAACACCAAAACCAGCATAACCTTTAGCGTTTACAACTCTTTTAGCTTCCATTTCCTGAGCAAACTGGTTTACTTGAACGAACCACTCTGGCTCTTCACGTTTAGAAGGAGTATAACCCCAAGATTGCGGTTTTGCGTTTGGATTAAAAGGTCCAATTTTATCTTCTGAAAGATTTTCAGATTGAGAACCTTCTTTTTCAAGCAAATAATCTCTAAATGACTGCATTTTTAAATTTCCTTTTAATAAGTATATACTTATTTATATTTTCTTTCTGTAAAATTCTGAACACTAAAAAATCTGTCAAGATTTAAGATTTTAACAGATTTTTAACACATTTTACATTAAAATTTTTAATCACCTGTAAATCTTCCGCCTCTAGGGATCTTTTTTCCAGGCCACAATGGATCATCCTCTAAAGCATCATATTCAGCTTGTGCTTTTCTGAATGCTGCATCGCGTTTTTCCACTCTATCTTTAAAGATTTTTATTTCCCATGATGGTTTTTCTTTCAGTCTTAATTCAACAGATCCTACTTTTGGATTAATTTTTGAAGCCCACTTTTCAATTTTAGCAGGATCAACTTTTGTCCTTTCAAACATAAATTGAAAATCTAAAACATTTGAAACATCCCATCTTGAAAGATCTGAATTAAAAGAACTACAAAGTCTAAACATAGCGGCAGCTTTTGTTAATTTTTTAACATTCCATTTTGAAAGATCTGAATTAAATTTTTCACAACCGTTGAACATACTGCTCGCGTTTTGAAGATTTGAAACATTCCATTTTGAAAGATCTTGATTAAATTTTTCACAACCGTAGAACATCATGCTCGCGTTTTGAAGATTTGAAACGTCCCAGTTTGAAATATCACAATTAAAATTATAACAATTTAAAAACATAGAATCCATTGTTTTTGCGTTTGAAACATCCCATGTTTCAACTAAAGGTTCAAACTTATAATTTTCAAAAACATATGAAAAATCAGTTATTCCTGAAACATCAAGGTCATTAAAATCAACTTTATTACCTTTTGCTCTTCTACTTTTGATAATCTTTTTAAGTTCTGATGTTGAAGATACTTTTTTCTTCTTATCTTCGTTAATTGTTTCTAAAAATTCTCTAAATAACATTTTTTTTTAAATTTCCTTTAATAAATAAATTTTATATTATTTATATTTTCTTTAAACCGATTATTGACTCATTGCGTAAAAGCATGTATTGCGGTTGTTCAATCAATGTATCAGAGTCTTCAAACTTAAGGTCAATCCCGTCAGTAGAAGGGAAAATTACATAATCACCAACTTTTAAATCGTCAACTTCATTTCCTACAGCTAAAATAACACCTGAAACAGGTCTGTCAGTGATAGATTTTTTGGAACTTAAAATAATTCCTGTGTTTGTTTTTTCTTCCAAGTTCACAATGTCAGGCTTAACAAAAACATATTTTCCTCTAGGTTGAAATTCGGAAGATAACATTTTAATTTCTTGAAGCATTTTAAATTTTCCTTTAAAATTTTTTTAATATTCTTATATAAAGAAACTATGAATTAAAACCGTTTTTCATAATTTCAAATGTTGTAATAATGTCAGATTCAGAATAATTTTCTTTACGAAGGATATTCTTAACATTTTCTTTATAATTTATATCATTAAAAAAATCTTCTTTCCAATAAGGCAAAGTTTTTAAAAGAATATTCATAAAAGTTTTATTATCCAAATCAAGTTTTGAAATTTGTTCTTCTGTCATTTAATATCCTTCTAAATTTTTAGCCATATCTCTCAATTCTTTAATTCTATCAAAATTATCAGATTCTAATTTATCGTCCCTAAATTCGATAAATCTCGGATGAGATAACGCAAAATAATCATTGTTTTGAGCTTTAGTTAAATCGTTAAATTCAACGCTTAAAATTTTACCGATATATTTTTCAGGATTTTTTGAAACTTCGTCGACCATATCATCAGTCATTCCTGAACATTGACCTTTAACTTTTCCATCGTCAGACTCAAATAAAATTACTTTATTTTTTCCTTCATATTTGGATCCTTTAGTTCCTTCTAAAAATCCTTTACATCTCAAATCAGCATCAACTTTCAATTTAATTTTAAGCTGTTCTTTTGAAGTTCCATCTTTAAAGTACATATTTAAATCTTTTAAAACTGAACCTTCTAATCCCTTTTCCATCCATTTTGAAGTAATTTCAAGAGCTTCGGAAATAGAATTTACTTTTTCACATGGAACAGCTTTAACTAAAGGAATTTTAATATTTTCTAAAATAAATTTAAGATTTTCAAATCTTATTTCATAAGAAGTTTTTGTTAAACCTAAATATTCGTCATCAGTTAGAAAATCCCAAACTGTAAAATTTATTTTATCGTAAGGCGGATTATCAGAATTTATCAAACCGTTTCCTTCAGCACGATTTGAGTCGGGATTGTCAGCTTCGCCTAAAGTGAATTCACCAACATAAAATCCGTCAGGAAGAACTTTTAAAGATTCTTCTAAAACAGGGTTTGAATAATCTTCACCCGACCTTGTTTTAAAGGAAACTTTTCCATCATGGACAGAACATTCCCTGTAAGTTCCGTCACATTTAAGTTGAACATAAGCAGGGAAATGAATTTTCTTAAGATTTTTCTTTGATAAAATATCACATCTGCAATATTTCGGTTTAGGGATAATTCCTTTCCAAACTTTGTTTAAAGTTTTAGAATTTACACCAACTTTTAAATCACGATCCAAAATCTCTAAAAATAATTCAGAATTTTCAGGATTTTCATTAATGTAAGCTTTAGCTAACTCTAAAGCCCTATAACCTGTTAAAGTTCTTTCATTTAAAATTTTTAAAACTGCGTCTAAATTTAAATCGGTTAGCATTTCCGTACCGTAGTTTTCAACTGATTTTCTTGAAACATTAAAAACATAATCTACTTTATCGTAAGCATATTTAAAAATTTTTTCAAGATCTTTATTTTCTTTATTTTCAGTTAAAATTTTTAATTTTTCTTTAGAAGAAGATGTTTCTCTTAATTTTTTTAAAATATCTTTAATAATAAACATTTTTTAAAATCCTATAAAAATTTACAATTTATTGTCTCTTTAACAATTTCGTAGAGTTCTTTTGAAATTAAACAATTATCTAGCATCATGTTGAGATTTAACATCATGTGCTTTTTATCAAAAGGTTCTTTATGATAATTTATAACCTCATAAATGTGCTCTAAAACTTCGTCTTCATATTCAAATTTTTCCCACATTTTAAAAATCCTTAATAAAGAAAATCTTCAAAAAATTCTTCGTAAAGAACCCAATATCCTGAAGCGTCGTAATAAATAATATTTTCGTCTTCCATTTCGAGAATAATCTCGCGGTTTAAATCGTTGACGTCTTCTTCAGAAAAAGCAAAAACAGTATCAAACTTTAAATTTATGATAGTAAAGTTATTGCTTATAAAAATTTTAAATCTTTCTTCCATTAGTCCCATCCAATAAAATCGTCATCGTCTTCGTCAATAGGAAAACACCAAGGTTCTTCAAAATCTTCTTCAGAAGTTTCGTCATCCAAATAAATCTCAAAAAGATTATAAGAATAAACAGAATCCATAGGATTTACCACACCAAAGCAAAGGTTCCTTTCAGTATAACCTTTAACTTTAGCATCAAGGTAATCGTGAGCAAAAACCAGTTTATCGTGAAGGTAAACTTCCGCTAAACGAACTTCAGTCACTGCTGACAATGAATGCTCGTAATCTTTAGGGTTTTTGCATTTAATTTCAAAATCCTTAAAGAATTCTCTTAAAGTCTTATTATAACTTTTCATTTCATTTCCTCATTTATCAGGATCTCGTCTAAATCATAATCCATTTTACGTTTCCTTAAATCATTCTTGACTATGATTATATTATAACGTATTTTTAAGATTTGTAAACAGTTATTTTAATAAAAATTGAGAAAAACAGCTAAAAATTCTATATAATTATATTCGTTTTTACCTAGGTTAATTTTATTAACTTTATTTTAAAAATAGTTAATTATTTTAATTAAAATAGCTTATA
>CAMKKS010000002.1 GCA_946413485.1 uncultured Rickettsiales bacterium
AGTTCTAGAACTTTTTGAATGAGTTCTAGTTTTCGATTTGAGAGTTCTAGAACTTAATTTAAAGGTTTTTATTTAAAGATATCTTTATATAAGGAAATTGAAAAAAAATAAAATTATAACGTAATGACCTTTTACGAAAAGTCTATTACGTATTATTCGGAGAATATAAAAAATACGTAATGAGCTTTTATGATTTTCTCATTACGTATTATTTAAAATTTTTTAATTTTTTATATATAAAAACTTATGATTTGCGTTTAATTCCTATTTTCTTCTTCTGAAGTGAGATTGAAACGCTTTTATCAAGTAGATAATCTTTTTCATTTATTTTAAGCTTCTTTAAAAATATCTCGTGAGCTAAATCTGAAGCTAAAACATTATCGCCAAGCTTATAATCTTCTTCCGACAAACCGGCATCAGTCCAGATATTTTTAGCTTCAGCTTCTTTCAATCTTCTGAGTTGAATTAAATCAAACAATCTACCTTTTCGCATTAAAGCGGAATCAATTGACGAATAATCCTGGTTTGTAGTAATAATAAATTTAGTTTTATTTTTAATTAAACCATCAGTAAAGCTTAAAAAGTTGTTTAAAAAATCGTTCTTTAATCTGTCCATCTCCGAGCGTTCTTCTAAATCTCGAGGGCTCAACATAAAATCAAGGTCGTCGAGAATAACGAGATTTATTTTGTTCTCTTCTAAAAATCTCCAAAACTTCTCTAAACTCAAAACTCGAACTGACTGAACAGATACAATGTTTAAAGTTGAATTTTCAGGTTTGAAAATATTAACATTATGACCGAGATAGAAAGCGGCAAGGTTTGAGAATTTTGACTTTCCTAACCCTGGCTCACCGACCATAATTAAAATATTTTCGTCACTTTCATAGAATCTTTTAAATAATAAATCAATATTTAAATACGGATAATACTTTTCATTTGAAATATCTTCCTTTCTTAAAATTGAAACACCAATATCAAAGTCCCCACCATCTTCATAAGCAGTGAACAGCTTAAGATTGATTTCAAGGTTCTCTGACTCTGTTGCTTTTTCATAGAGTTCATAAAGCTTTTGAACAATCTCAAAATTTTTAGCTGCGCCTGAAATTGAGAATGAATCAATATCTTCTTCAATATCAAGCTCAAAAATATCACAGTACAACATACACGATTTAGAATAAGGATATTTAAGAACTTTATAATCAGAAACTTCTTTTAGACCGTCTAAAAAGATTTTGATATTTTCTTTTTTAAAGATATACGATGTTAAAAATACCGATGTTAGACCTTTTTCTAATCTTAAATAAGTTGAAGGTGTGTAAGCTTGAACTGAATAATCGAGATTTATCATTTAATTTCCTTTTAATGATTTTTTTTTAATATTTATTATATAAAAAAATAATAAATATTTTTAAAAGTTAAAAGGATATTTTAAATGGATTGTAAAAACTGTAAATGCTGTCAGTCAAAATTTTTAGTTCTGAAGGATTTTTGGCTTGACCACGATGTTTTAATCAGAAAGGGACAGATAATCACTGAACCAATTAACCCTGAGTGGAGACCGAGACTGGTCCAAGAGATTTTTCCAGCTTTAGAGAATTGCCGTGAGGCAGCTATCTATATTGCGGAAAATCAAGGTGAAGATAATGAGATTGAAAATCTTTTAAATTCTCAATCCGAAGTTGATGAGAAGATACTTGAAAGATTAAAAGAGCTGGGCTTGATTGCCTGCTTTAATTGTAACAGGTGCAATGATGTTATTTTTGAATTAAATGATTTTTTATAATATTATTATATAAGAATATCAAATTTTTTAATTTTCAGAATAATACGTAATGAGCTTTTATGATTTTCTCATTACGTATTTTTTATTCATATTAAAAACAACGTAATGAGCTTTTACAAAAAGTCTATTACGTATTTTTTAAAAGCTTCAAAAACAACGTAATAGACTTTTGCGATTTTCTCATTACGTATTTTTATTGATCGAAAAATGATCAGTTTAAAAACAACGTATTGAAGATTTTTGAAAAGCTCATTACGTATTTTTTAATCTCATTCAAAAACAACGTAATGAACTTTTTATAAAAGCTTATTACGTATTTTTAAAAGATTTTTTTTTTTCAATATCTGTATATTATATAATAAAATAAAAATTTTAAAATACAGAATTTTAACGTTAAATGATATTATCCACAAAACCGAGATTTTTCGCTTCTTCTGGGCTCATCCACTTATCTCGCTGTGTTAAATCAATCAAATCAGCATCAGACAAGCCTGAAAATTCACTTAAATATTGTAAAAGTGTTTTATTTGCACTTTCAAGGACTTCAAGCTCAATACGAGCATCGTGAACATTACCTAAAAATCCTGACTTTGCGGTGTGAATCATAAATCTACAGTTTTTAAAAATATTTCGTTCACCTGTTCCACAAGAGAGTAAGAATGCTCCCATCGAAGCACATAATCCTATTCCATAAGTATTAACAGGAGACTCAATATTCTTGATTATATCAAAAATAGCTAAACCGTCAAAAACAGATCCACCAGGTGAGTTGATATACAAATCAATCGGTTCATGTGATACAGAATCCAGCCATAAAAGTTGAACAATCACATTATTCGCAATTTCAGAATTTATCTCATCGCCGATAAAAATTATTCTTTCATTTAATAATTTTGAAGGCAAATCAAAAACCTGTAAATTCCTACCTACTTTTTCTATCACTGATGGCAGCTGCATTATTTTCTCCTAACAATAAACGACAAATCATCTTCTTTTTGAACTTTAAAGTCTTTTAAGATATTTTCAAAATCAACCTTTTTAAATAATTTAACAAAATAACCGTTTAAAAACGGTTCAGAATAAGCAATCTTAATTCCGTTTTGTCTTAAAATATCCAAGGGATCTTCAAATTTCCTGTGATAATCTTTTAAAGACTTCTTTTCTTCTTTTTCAAACAAATCAATAAATTTCATTTTAATTTATCTTAAATTTAAACATCAACGGTGTGGCGGCTGTGTGTAACGGATTTTTTGTTAACGCAAATTTACTATAGATAAAATATTTAATTCTCCCTGATTTTGGATCCAAAGCTTCTCTAATCTCATTAAAATATTCTGAGAAGGTCGCACAGGATTTTCCTGTATCAAACGGGTGTGTTAAACCGACATAAGCAGTATCAGCTTTAGGATTTGGATTTATAAAAAATTTTAAATTTCCTGAATTTCCAACGAATGCTTTGTCAATATTCGCATAATTTGAATTGCGAAGGTCGGCAAAATCAGACATAATAGACGCAGCATATTTATAAGGTAACAATACAAATGCGTTATAAGTCATTTTTCCTGTCATGTTTGCTTCTAAAATAAGCTGATGAGCTTTATAAGATATTTCCTTCCAGGTTGTTTCAGGATTTTGAGGTTCAGACAAAGTTAAATTCGGTCTGCTTTCACAATTTGCTTCTAAGAAAGCTAAAGTTTTATCGTTTTCTTCTTCTTTAGCAAATCCCGCAAGATAAGCAGCAAGAAGCTTTAAGCCGTCAAGACCAAACATAGACTGTAAATCTTCAACGACTTCTTTTGAAATTTCAACTTTCTTTTCGAGCATATCAGGAAATACTTCAACATCACTTCTTAAAAGCTCGTAACCGTCTTTTGAAGCTTTTCCACGAATAGCAAAGATTGCTCCAGTAGGTCCGTGAACAGGTGCGTTTGTAAAAATTTCCTTACCAACTGACGGAAATCTCATTTTCATATAAATTTCAGGGAGGGATAAGTTTTCGTCAGTTGTTTCAATATTAGGTGCAAAAACATTTTCGTTTAAAATCATTTAAAAATTCCTTTTTTAAATGTATTTATATAATTTAATTATATTTCAAAAGAGCCTAAAAAATCTTTATCACATTTTGATTTGAACTGACAATAATCACATTTCCAGGTTCTGTTTGGAATATTTTTCGGCTCTCTTTCAAATGCGAAAACAGGTTTAATCTGTTCTAAAAAGTTTTTAATTAAATTTTTTAAATTTTCTTTATAATAAACTTTAGAATTTTCTTTTAAGTGTTCAACATACAAAAATGATATTTTTATCTTATCTAAATCTGGATTTTTTAAAAATAACCAGATTGCGTACCACTCAAGCTGAGTAAAATCTTGATTGTCTTTAAATTTCCCCGTTTTATAATCAATAATTGTATCTTTTCCTAAAAGGTCAATTCTCCCTCTGAAAATAGCTTTTTCATCAGAAAATTCACAAGGAACTAATTTTCCAGCTTCAATTTTAATTCCTATTCCTTTTTCTCTTTCTGAATTTAAAATTACATCTTCGTATTTTTTAAATAAATCAGAATTTTTAAAATTTAAAGCAATTTTAAATTCTTCTGTATCTTCTTCTTTAAGGTTTTCGATATTTTCTAAAAGAGAATGAACTTTTGAACCTTTTTCAAGAGCTTTTGTCTGCTCAACAGGAATTTTTTCAATATACTGAAAATAAAATTTTCTTTTACAATCGTTTAAACATTGAACTTTCGAAACAGTCGCTATCATATTTTCACCACAATAATTTTGTCACACATCTCAATACTTTTAACTTCAAAATCCAAATATTCTTCATAATCAGTGATTAAAATCTTTCCTTTCTTTATTTTTATATTTTCGGAAAGAATTTTAATACAGTCTCTCAATTTCATTCCCTTTTTCCTTTATAAGTGCAGTGCGCAAGGTTAAAATCGTCAAAATTTAATGTTATGCGCAACTTTAAACAGTTCTGAAAATTTCGTCAATCTCGTCATCAGTGATTGCATCATCCTGATAAACTGGGATATCGATTGTTAAATCATTCTTAAGATTAAAAGTTCCTAAATTCCGTGAGTTTGATGTCAAGGTGAGATTTCCTTTAGGGATATCAACAGGAATATCAATCACATTGTCAACTTTAGTATTAAAAGTTCCTAAAATATTATCATTTAATTTTAAAGTCAAATTTGCTTCAGGGATATGAACTTCAGGAATAGGGATATCAATTGTCGCGTCATTCTTAAGATTAAACCCGCCGATAGGATTTCCGTTTACAGTTAAAGTCAACGAACCTGTAGGAATTCCTAAATCGATTTCCTCATTTGTTTTTATGTCAAAAACACCAAGAACGATAGAACCCGACCTTAATGTCAAAGTTCCTTTAGGTACATCAACTTCAGTCTTAGGAATTTCAAGGGTTTTGTTCTCTGAACCGTTAAACGAACCGATTAAGTGACCGTCAAAAACAAAATTTAAAGTTTTTCTATTTAAAAGATTATCTAATAATTCAAAATTATGGTTTACTTCGCCACCCCAGCCTTTTGAATAATCAGGTAAGCACCAAACCCCGTTTTCAAGCTGAGTTCTTTCTTTGTATAAATTAGGAATTTGTGTTTGGTCTAAACTCATTTTAAAAATCCTTTTAAAAATTTTCCATTTTGAATTTTTGTTTCAAATTTTTTATCTTTAAATATTCTAACAAATTTAAAGATTTCATGTGAATTCTGAGATAATGCGTATTTTAAATATGATTTTTTAATTTCATTATATATAAATGATTCTCCGTCAAATTCACCTTGAAATAAAATTTCAAAATCTTTATAAATTATAAAACGCATGAATTAAAAAACCGTTAAAAATCTTTTAATTATTTATAAAATTTTCAACGGTTTTTAATTTTTTAAAGACCTAAAATTTTCATTATATCAGGTTCTTCGTTTTCTTTATCTATTTTCTTAATAGCTTCATAAGAACTTTTATTTATTTGAGCTATTTCAGTTTTAGCATAAGATTCAGATTTTTCTTTTTGATCTATTGATTTAAAATCTATTAAAGAATTTTCAGGTAGATTTTTATTTTCTTCGATATCTGAAAATCTCATTTTAGGATAATCAATATTCATTATAAAAGAGTCTGTAATACCTGTATAACGGTTTTTTGTAACTTTACACAACATTTCAGATTTTTGTTTCATATCTTCGGTTTGAAGTAAAAAAATCATAAAATCCGCGGTTGCGTTTGTTCCGTAAGAGTCTGAAACCGCAGAATTATCAATCCCATCAACTTTATTTATTGCCTGTCGGTTCAACTGAGAGCATGAAACAATCGGCAAATGTAATCTTACTGCTTGAGCTCTGACTTCCTCACCGATAGATTTAATATAAGAATATAATCCCGCTGCAGGTGAGACTAAATCAGATTTCATAATTCCTAAATAATCTATAAAGATAATGTCAAAATCAATATCTTTTTCAGTTTTAAATTTTTCAACTAAATCTGAGAGCATCAAAGCTGAGAATGAACCCGCTGGGTATTCTTTAATGAATAATTTTCCACAAGAACCTTGAATTTTAATATTATTATAAGCTTCTAAAATTTTCTCTTTTGATGTCGGCATTCTTTCAAGAGTATCTAATTCCCCTTGAGTTTTTGATAAGTCTCTAAAAGAGTTAACATCAATATTAAAAACATTCGCGTGAATTCGTTTCAACATCTCATTTTCTGACATTTCAAGCGATACCATTAAAATATTTTTATTTTTTAAAAGCATTCCTGAAATAAAATCACACATTAAAAGAGACTTACCAACACCTTGAGCTGCTAAAATAACGTTTAAAGTCCCTGGCAAAAATCCTGAACCTAAACGTTTATTTATGCTTTTATGTTGAGTTTTAATTCCACTATCTCGTTTAGAATAATATTCAATTTGAGTTTCGATATCGTCAAAATCTAAACCTAGGTTAGAGTCAATTTGAACTTTTGACATCTCTTCAAACATCGATTGAGCTTTTTTCATTTTAGCTTCGTCTTTGTTCATTAAACCTTCAGAACCTAACTCAAGAGCTTTATAATAGATAGCATCTTTAATAAATTTAACAGTCTCGTTACACATAAACTGTGTATTCTTTTCAAATTCTAAAGAATTTAATTTTTTTAAAGACTCAACTATTGTCTTTCGAGTTTCGACGTTTGAGACATTTTTAATTAAAGCCGCTAGAGCTACTTCTTGAGGTCGTTCATGATAGTCAGCATAATAATTTTTTAAAAGTTTAAATAATTCTTTATTTCCGAATTCTTTAAAATATTCAGTTTTTAAAAGATTAAAGCATTTATTAAAAAATTCACCATCATGAATTAACGATTTTAAAATTAAAAATTCAAACATTCTAAATTCCTTTTCAAAAATTTTTTATTATATTATTATATAATAACATTAAAAAATTTTAAATAATCAATAATAACGTAAAAGTCTAACCGATATTCTCGATTAGACTTTCAATTTTTGTCGTTCTTTAAATTTTAAGCCATTTCAACTCTTACGAACTTTTCACCAGTTTTCTGACATACTACATCTAAATCAGGATTTGTTGAAATAATCACTTCACCTGTAGCATTGTTCATGTAGATGTAAGATTCTTTACCTTTCAAAAGTTTAGCAACCTTTGGATTAATCTTCTGAGAAGGTTTTTTGGTTTTCTTTGGTTTTTTAGGTTCTTCGATAGATCCTACAACATTCACCAAATCGAAATCCAAATCAAATTTTTTGCAAAGTTCTTTGGCTTCGTCAGTTAACTTTGTTACAGCAAAACCATGATTATTATCCCAAAATTCAGTCACTAAACCGTGAGCATCAGCAATCTTCTTGAAAGATTTTCTGTGATACTGCTGAACTGAACAATCATCAATTTTCTTCATTTTAGCATAAAGATGAGCCATTTCATGAAGCATTGTTTCAACAATACCTTCAGTTCCGCGATTTAAATTCTGAGATACAATGTTGATCTCATAGAAAGTTTCTTTTGCGGAATTTTCCCAAGTTCTTTGACGAGTGCACCAACCTAAAATTGAAGCACGTGGCGCACGCTGTACTGTGATAACTGGGGTAGGTAATTCGCCATTGTAGTAGTGATTATTTAATTCAGCGAAAACATTCTGTAATCTTTCGATAATTTCGTTCATATTGTTTGTATTCATTTTACGTTCCTCATTTCGTTTCACATTCTATATTCTTATTATAACATAGAATTTTCAATTCGTAAATACTTTTTTTAAACTTTTTTTAACATTTTCGAATATTTTTATATTCGTTTCTCATGTTTATGATTATATTATAACGTATTTTTAAGATTTGTAAATAGCTTTTTTAAAAAATTCTTAAAATTTTTCAAGATTTATCTTAACTTCAGTTAATTTAAAATCCTCAGGGATATATGACATATCTTGTCTATGTTTATATTGTTTCCAAAAGATTCCTGAAGGTCTTTTAAATCCAAAATTATCGACTAAATCATATACGACAGATTCTGTCTTCGATTTATGAAGCCTCATAAGTCTACCTAATGACTGTGAAACAGTCGTAAAAGCTTTTAAAGGTGTGGCAAAAATCAAATTCTTAAGTTGTTTAATATTTAAACCTGTAGAGACTAAAGCGTAATTTCCAAAACAGATCGACCCTTCTTCGTCATTCATTTTAGCTCTGATTTTTTCCCTTATATCAGCAGGTTGTTCACCGTTTAAAAAATATACTTTATATTTTTCTTGAAATTCAAATGATTTTTTACCTGTAATATTCTCTTCTTGAATTTCAACATTTGGATATTTAAGCTTCATATAATCAATAAACAAAGATTTCCCATGTAAGGTTCTTTGAAATAAAATTAAACAATTTTCAGATTTTTCATTTAAAGAATTTACTAATTTTAATATTAAAGAATTACGCTTTTGATGCTCAATTAAATATTGAAGTTGATCGTTATATTCTTTAATTTTTGAAAATTCAGATTTTTCTGAATATTGATAATCTAAAATTAAAGCGTTAATTTTAACCGGACAACCTAAACCTCGTTCAATAAGTTCTTTTGCGCTTATAATCTCTTTAGGTTGTCCAAATAATCCAACTAAAGTCATTTTTGCCACGGGATCTTCTGGTAAAGTTCCAGTAAATCCTAGTTTTATAGGGGTTTGATTTGCTCTTAAAATAATATCTGAAACAACTTTAGAAGCAAATCTGTGAGCTTCGTCGCAGATAATAAAATCAAAATTCGTTTTGTTTTCTTCAACTAAAGACTGCCATGTGCTTATTGTTAAAGTTGTAGAAAAATCAGATTTATTTCCGTTTCCTAAAATTTGAATTTCATTATGTAAATCTTTTAAACCATAAGATTCAATATCATTTTTAAATTGAGTTAAAAGATTTATGTTAGGAACAACTAAAACACCTTTTAAATTTTTTAATCTAAAATATTCAAGAATTAACGAAATAATCGCAGATTTACCGCTTGAGGTTGTGCTTCTTAAAAGACATACTTTGTTTGTTAAAGCATAGCCAACAGCTTTAAGCTGATAATCATAAGGTTCAAACGGTAATTTGATTATTTTTTGATCAAATAATGATTTAAATTCTTTTAAATCTTCAAAGAATTTTTGATTTTCAAAATTTTTAAAAATTAAAGGTAAATGACCGTTATAAATCAATAATCCGTTATTTTGAATTGACCCAAAATATTGATATGGGCTTTTAATGCCCATTTTAACTAACCTGTTATACTTTGCTTTAGGGTCATAAACTTTTAAAAAATTATAAGCGTCTCTAATTTCGTCTGAAGTACCTGTTAAAAAACTAAAACTTTCGTTAATCTTTTCAAAATTCATAGCTATCTCTAAAATTTTATAAAATCTTTATATTTTTCTATATTATCATTTAAACCTAAAAATCTTTCACCGATTTTAGATTTATTCTCAAATCCACATTCTTTTAAAATATTTTTAAATTTATCTGAAATTTCACAAGGATAATATTTATCCTTCAAAGGTCTTTTAATAATTTTTAAAACATCATTCCAAAATTTAACATTTTCAACATTGTTTATAATATCATTTGAAATTTCAATTTGAATTTGAGATTTATCTAAAGTACAAGAATAATCTTTAATTAAATTATAATTTTTACATTTTTTAATAAATCCTTGATGTTCAATTTCGAGTTTTAAAATTTCCTTTCTTATATTTTTATCTGAAGCTTCAATATTAAATTCAAGATTATAAAGAATTTCAAAAATTTTTGAATTTTCAGAATCTTTAATATCTGAAATATCAATATTTGAAATATTATAATATTCCTCTAAAAGTTCTAAAGTTAAATTATAATTTTCTTTTTGAACTTCTTTAATATAAGGAAGTAAAATATTTGTTTCAAATTTTTGAGTTACTTTAATCGGTTTATTTTTAAACTGATATTGAAGCAAAAATAAAAACGCATTTTTATGATTAAATTCTAAAATATTTTTAAACAAATCAATTTGAAGAGCGTTCTTTCCTAACTTTGATAATCTCGGTTCACCATAATTATTGAGCTCAAAAAGAAAATTCATTTCAAGTTGATTTCCTAAGTTCTTTAAATAAGAATCTCTAATTTCCTCTAAAGTTGTTTTAACATAATTTATTTTATTTTTAATATAAAAATGAATCTCTTTCGCTTTTCTCGTTCTCTTAATCATTTGAAGAGAACTGATAACATCGCAGGTATTTGCTGAATCATAATGAAAATGATAATCAACATTGTTTAAGTTTGAAATTCCTACTGTTAAAGTCGGTGAGTAAATCAAAACATCAAATTTGTCATTTTCAGATTTTTCAAAACATTTAAAAATCAATTCCTTCGTAACTTTCGGTGTTTCCGCTGTTAAAGTAATTACTCTCAAACCGTATTTAGATAATAATTTTTTTAAAGCTTTAATTATATTTAAAGAAGTACACGAAATTGTAATTTTTTTATGTTTTTTAGCATGAATTAAAATGCTTTGAATAAAACAGTTATAATTTTCATAATCATAAAGTTGAGTGGAATCTCTAAAATTATTTTGAACTAAAAATATATTGTCTTTCTTACATGTTAAAAGACGATTTTCAAAACCTGTTAAAAAAGCATCGGCGATAACGAGCTTCTTTCGTAAACACGCGAATAATTTACTCAAATTTATATTTGTGTTATTTAAATTTGACCTTGAGTGAATCATCACAGAAACAAACTCATCTAAAATCGCAATGTCAAACATTCGAATATTGTACTTATGAAGAGAATCGTATTGAACAATTAAAGAATCCCCGATATTGTAATTATCACGGTTATATAATTTAATATTATATTTTTTAGAATAATCTTGAGCAACGGAAATTCTGTTTGAACAGATTAAAACCTTCATATCTTGGTCTTGTGCCTGTTTGATTATCTCTTCAATAATTTTAGATTTTGCCGTTCCCATCGGGCTTCGAATGCTAAAAAGACCTTCAGGTTTTTCTAAAAATTCTGAAATTTTTGATTTAATATTTTCGTCAACTTCAATAAACTGTTGATTTATTTCAGTTAAATTTGTGTTTGTGTTATAATTCAATAATTCTGTTTCATAATTTACTTCTTTCTTTAATAATTCTTTAGCTTTTTGAAGTTTTGAGATTTGATCAAATAAATTGATATCTCTTGTAGAATTATAATGACGCATAACATACGGATTATCATAAAACCAGAAAAATCCACCTGGTGATTTGATTTCCGTCGGATGTTTAAAAGTTATACAGTTATCGGCAACTTTTAACGCTTCAAATCCTAAACTTTCAAAAACTTTTAAACATAATTTTTGAATTGTGTCAACATTTGACACATCTAAATCCTTAGGAATCTCAAAAGAATTTTTAAAAACTATCTCTTGAGTAGGTGAAAAATTAAAAACATAGTTATCCTCGTCAGAATTTAAAAGAATTTTATATTTGTTAATAGGTGCGTTTAAAGCTGCTTTTCTCGCAGGAGAAGGATCAAGCTCACAGAATTTTGATAAGTCGTCTTGAAGTTTAGCTAATAACGATTTTAAATATTTTATCTCTAAAGGTTCTATAAATAGAAAACCTTTAATGTTGAAATTATCAACATTATTACACGACCTTGACTCACCTAAAATACAGTTATAATTTTTAAAATATTTTAAAATTTCAATTTGGTCTTGTTTTGTCTTTACGTGATCGGCATCAATAATTACATAATCAACCTTTTTAGGGTAATAAGAATTAAGATTTGCCTTTCTTCTGTAAGTTCTTAAAGGTTCTTTTAAATCTAAAGTAATATTTAAAACGAATTCGTTTACTAGAACTCTAAACAAATCTTCTTTAGTGTTGATATTTAATGTTTCAAAATCAAAAGTTAAATCATCGTAAGGTGAAATTGCTCTTTTACCTGATGTTTTCTTTGATGTAAATTTAGTTATTTTATACATTTTTTTAAATTCCTTTTGATTTTAATATTATATATCAAAAAAATTTTTTGTTAACTTTTAATAATAACGTTATTACTGATTGCGTAATAAAAAACAACGTTATCAAGATTTTTAATTTTCTGATAACGTTGTTTTTATTTTAATTTGTTGTTTTTATTTTAAAGACCGAAAAGTTTAGCGCAGGCGGTAAAACCAGTTAAATAATCATTTTCTTTGAAAGAATCATATTTTGCTAAGGTATTTGCTTTTGCGAATTTTAAAACTTCTTTAGCAAGCTTCTGATTAGGAGCGCCATAATATAGCCATAAATCTAAAGCGGCAATAATTTTTTCTGTTGTGCCTGATTTTACAGCATCCAAAACATCAGAATAAAAAACAGTTTCAAAAAACTTTTTAGCATCTTTTTCAGAAAAGTTTGTTCTTTTTATAAAGCTTTCAAAATTTTCACCTGCTTCAGGAAAAAAGCTATTTTTATTTTTTGTTAAAAAATCATTTGTTTTTGGATAATCAGAATAAACAGGTTCTCCGTTTTTCTTTCTTAATCCAGTAAACTGAAAAAATAAATCGCCATAGTCTTGAGCTTCATTTAATGGTTCAGATAAATAATAATCTTTAAACAGCATTTTAAAATTTCCTTTTAAAAATATTTTATTTTATTTATATAAAAATAACGTTTTAAAAAAATCCTAATAACGTTGTTTTAAAACGTGATTTCCTTAACATTTTAATAAATAAATGAAAAAGGAGTAAACATGAAAAAAATTATCATATTAATAATGATTTTAGCATTAGGATTTTTCTTTTTTAAAGAAAAAGAAGAAGAAGTAAAACAAATGGATTGTTTTACCATGGACGAAATTTGTATTTTAGACAAAGATTGCCACTCTAAATATGATAAACTTAAAGGTTGTATTATTGTTAATAAAAAATTAAAGTGTTTCTGTGCTAAACAGGAATAAAATACGCGAAGCCAATCTTTTTTCCATCAATATCTGCTATTAAAGAAAACATAAATTCTTTTTCAATAGAATCTAACTTCCCGAAATAAACTCTTTTCTCCTCGGGAAGATTTTCAGAATTTTCTAAAGAGTCTTTTAAATTTTCTAAAGGTTTTAAAGAATAAGCAAAATATCCTTTCTTTCCAATAAATCTTTCAGCGTTGTATTCGTCATAGATTTTCATAAAGAATTGTCCTCTTTAAATTTTAGCATTCTTTCCATTTTAACTTCTTCAAGTTCTCTCAACCACCTTGAGAGTTTTTTAAATTCTTTAGCTTTAGCTTTATTATGAAGACTTTTTGAACGAAATTCTTTTGCTAAATCTTCAATCTCTTGAATCTCAGCTTGAAGCTTTAAAAGTTTCTTTAAATTTTCGTTCATACTCAGCTTCCATTAAAGTAAGAATTAATTTAAAATAATCTTTAAAATCAACCTCTAAATCTTTAGAGACTTCTTTTATTTCGTTTATAAAATAATCAACATCACATTTTGCTTCGGATTGAAGCTCTTTTTCTGTCATTCTGTTGTTTCCGTAAAAATTTGAACCATTTCATTGTTGTATTCAATATGATTTGTTGGTTTTAGATAAAAAGAACCATAATACGAACCTTTATCAAGGTCACATTCGTCAACGACAATTGAAACATCAGGATCGATGTTTTCATCTTTTATTTCACTTAAAATTTTAATTAATTCTGAAATTTTCATGCTAAAATCCTTATGAATTTTCCTTCAATATCTTCGAAAAAATCAACATCATCAAATTTTAACTCAATTCTTTTATCAGCAAATCTTACAGAATCTTCAAGACTGTCTTCTAAAAGACCAACCCTTACATCGATGTTTCCGTGAAGGTTCTTCATTTCCTTTAAAATTTTTTCTAAATCTTCAATTTTCATTTTCTTTCCTTTACTTTATTAAAGATCCTTTCTTGCCGATTAAATACCCAATCAAAATTGTGATTGTTACAAATACTGAATTCTTTAGAAACATCATAGCTTCAGGATTTCCTTCAAATGCCCACATAATGTTTGCTGTCCATAAAATGAATCCAAGAGTAAGGATAACACTTTGAACAGCTTTCTTAGCAATCCAAATATCATCGTTATCAATCTTCATTACATCTTTCATTATCTTATTCATTTTATGTTCCTTACGTTTCTCATGTTTATGATTATATTATAACGTATTTTTATGATTTGTAAATAGTTTTTTTAAAATTTTTTAAAAAATTCTATATAATTATATAGATTTTTCTCTAGGTTTATTTTATTAACTTTATTTTAAAAATAGTTAATTATTTTAATTAAAATAGCTTATAAAGTTAATTATTTTAATTTATTTTTAAATAAAGTTAATTTTATTAGTGATAGCTCAAAAATTGAAGATTTTTAAAGCTTTTTGAGAGCTTTTGAGACCTAAAAACAACGTAATAAGCTTTTATGAAAAGTCTATTACGTTATAATTTTATTTTTTCAATTTCCTTATATAAAGATATCTTTAAAATATTTTAAATAAAAACCTTTAAAGATAGTTCTAGTTTTGAACGAGTTCTAGAACTGAAAAAATTCGATATTAAAGTTCTTTATATAAAGAATATAAAAATAATTTTTAAACTTTATAAATAATTTTAAAAAAGGATTAAAAAAAATGAAATTTACTGATTTTTTAAACGAAGATTATTTGAAGATCGATTATAAAAAACTTGAAAAGATCGACGATATTTCAACAATGTTCAGATTTCCGTACAAAACTTATGAAGATTTAATGTATTATATTCATGATGATAAGCATCTCGGGAATTCAAACTCGTTAAAAGATGCGATTAAATTCTACGGTGAAATAAATAATAAAACTCTTTATCGCGGATGCTCAGACAAAGAGCTTGCTTCTCTCTTAAAAACAGGTAAACCTAACAGCGGATTTGCGCTTTCCTTCTCCGAAAGTTATTCTGAAGCTAAAAAGTTCGGACCAAATGTAATTACTGTTGAACCTCGTTCTTTAAGAGGATTTTGTCTGTGGAAGTTTTATCATTATTATTATGAGCTTGTGATGGCATGGTGTAAAGTTCACCACGAAGATCCTGAGAATTTTATTCCAGACCCAGAATATTGGCATGACACGGTTATAACCGAAAAAGAATGGGTTTTTGATCGAGATACTGAGTGGGCATGTATCAACGAAATTGACTTGGTTTTCACTGAAAAATCTCAAGCTCCTGATTCAGTGAATGTTTATCTGTCAAAAAATGATTTTGCTAAAAGAATTGCTGAAGTATTTTCAGATATTAAAGGCATGGTTCTTAAGAAGAAGTTCCTTCCTACCCAGGATAATTATTATCCAGAAGTTGAATTTAGATATGACGGTTCTCAATATGTAACTCAGGATAAAATCAAAAGATTATGTACTAAAGTCGCAAAAGAACTGAATTCTGATTTGGTTGTTGTTGATAATGCTTACCCAAATGAATACAGTTTTGGATTTAGAAGAAAAGGCAATAAGAATTGTTATTGTAATTTCACTATTATTGTTAACAGCTAAAAACAACGTTATTCAAAATTATTAAAAGCTCATTACGTTATTTTAATGTATTGAGCTTTTTCTTTTATAAAAACAACGTAATGAGTTTTATCAAAAAGTCTATTACGTTGTTTTTTATAAAATTTTTAATTATTATATATATTATAAAAACATTAAAAATATCACTATGAAAAACATTTTTATTTTAAACGGTAAAACAATAAAAATCAGGTCTTTAAAAACAAAAGAAGAGCTTGAGATTTTACAGTTCCTTTTTGTTAATCCAAATCCGACAGAAGTTGAGATTGATAATGTTATTGACGATGTTCTCAGAATGGAAGATTTGAATCCTTCAGAATTTTCAAAAACTGAGAAGCTTTGTCTTCTTTTAAAAATCAGAGAATATACTTTTGGAAATGAGATAACAATCAAATTTAAATGCTCAAAGTGTAAAAAACCGGCAGAATCTACTATTTTTATAAATAATATTTTAGAATTAGCAAAAAAGCACGATGATAGAATTCATGGATTATTTGAAAAATCAGAAAATGTGACTTTAGAAGATATTTTGGACGAAAAAATTATCGAAGATATGGATTATGACGAATACGAAGAGCTTTCAAAGAATATTAGAGATTATTTAGATTTTTACGATTTTAGAATTGTTTTTAAATGTTTATATTGTAAAGAAGAAAATTTTTCGATTTTGAATCCTTTGAAGATTTTAGAATTTATTTCAGAAGAAAATTTTGGTTCATTAAGTAAGTATATCCATCTTTTAGTTTATTACGGTCATTTAACACGCTCAGATATTCTTGAAATGACCCCGTTAGAACGGATTTTTGAGCTAAACCTTTTACAGGAAACACAAAAAGAGATAACAAAGAACAGAGAAAAACAAAATGGCAACTAATACCCCAGCTCCGGCAGCTCCGGAAAAACCAGCAGACTTTCAAAAACAGGTAAAAGATGTTGAAAGCTGGATTAGATACTGGCGAAGACGTTTTAAACCGCAAGACGGTTCAGCCGCTTTTTCCCCAGCGATGATGAATCAGCAGAAGCAGCTTCAAAAACAGAATCTTGATGTTTTAAAGCAGCTTTTACAGAACCAGACTCAAAAATCTCAAGTTGTCTTTGTTAAAAATGAGTATAATCACGAAAAGCTGGACCCTACTGAAATTAAGAAGCGCATGGAATTTGACCGATCCGTTTCTAAAGAATTGAATAATCTTTTAGACGATATCAGAGGTTCTTTATTCGATGTTAACAGTGAAGTTGAATTTGACACAAGATTAAATCACATTAGAGAAGAAAAGCTTGAAAATCTTTTAGAATTACAAAGACAATTAACAGAAGTTAAAACCGAAGATGAATTATCAGGGCCTTATTTGAAGCAGATTGCCGGTTCGATAGCTAGAATTAACGCAACTTTAAAGGAAACACAGGATGCTTTAATAAAGAAACAGAACCTGGGACAGACAAATCAGCCTAAAATTAACATTACTTTAGGAAATTCTGAACCTTTTCCTTCTTCACCAAACGCAATGGCTGGTTATTCTATGGCCAACGCATCTTCAGACAGCTTAGGTTTAATCGGCGCTGCCGCGATGTCCTTTGTCTTTATAAGACACTTTGCTGAAATGGCAAAAGGAATAGGTAAAAAGTTTTCACTTTCGAACAAGCTTGCAGCTTTCGGTTCCGCAAAACTCTTTACTAACACAGGAAAAATGCTTGACGGTATGGCAAATATTATGAAAGGTATACCAGCTGCTTTAGGCGGATTTCCAACTTTTAAAAAGTGGGGTGCTGAAATAGCAAAGAGAATCAGCCGATCTTCTGTTATTAAGGGTATTATAGCGCGTAAAGCTCCTATTTTAGGAGTTTTGGGTGTTGCCGGCGCAGGCGCTGCCGGTTATGGTGCTTATGCAGGTATTACAAATTTTTCTGAATATTTAGATAAAACTTTTGATCCTGAAAAATCAAAATCTCCGCTTGTTCAATTATTATTCCTTGATCAAGTAAAAGCTGTTAAATTAGGTGGGAATGACGGCGAAGCTTTACTTCAAATGTTTAAAGTTTTTACTTTAACAAAAGGTCTTTTATTTAGTGAGGAAATTGGAAAAGCTATCAAGAAAGGATATATTGATAGAAGAGTTGCTAAAAGTTTATTTAGAGATAAAGCTTTTATTAAAGATTTTTCAAAACCAACATTGAAAAAAATATGGCAGACATTACGAGGAACGAGAGACTATGCTGCAGAAGCGTTTGAAGCAAGTAATATTCAAAATTTTAAAAACAAAATAAACAGTCAAATTGCGGAGCTTAAAAGAAAAAGATTAGGAGCAGTTCCATTCAGTAGAGATAGGCTTAATATTAATAAACAAATTAAGCTTAAAGAAAATATTTTAAATAATTTAGATAAACGTTTAAAAACATCTAAAGCTTTTTTGAAAAAATTTTATGATGATAATAAACTCACAGTAAAGAAAACAACCCCACCAAAAGGCTTAATAGCTAAAATATGGAAAGGTTGTAAGTTTATCGGTAAAGTGCTCAAAAAGATCCCGTGGTTAAACGGTGGCTTTCTTATATATGATTATATCAGATATGTAAGACAGCAACCAGCTAAAATGATTGAAAAATGGCGAACTGAATTTTCTAAACCTGATGGAAAATATAACGATTTAGACTGGTCAATAAAGTATAAAATACTCAAAAATATGGAACGAGTTGCCTATTGGTGGTTAGCCGACTTAGGTTTCCAGGTGAGTATTTTAGCTGCAAATTTTGCTTCAACATTTTTAGGCCCTGTAGGATTTTTAACAGTTGGTGCTGTTACAACTTTAGTTGATATTTTATACACAAAATTCAGGGATTGGAAGTTAGGTTTCAAAATGGCAGATTGCGATTTTGATAATCCTTTAACTTTTATCAATCCAAAAGAGCTTATCAACAAAAAAGGTTTAGCCTGGGCTAAAAATAACAATCTTAAAATTGATCAAGACACTTTAGATGAGGCTTATGGCGATTCTGGTGCATTCGTAGTTGATGCTAAAAATAATAATATTGATTTTAAATCTGGTAAAATAACATTAAATGCTGAAGATTATGAAATTTCCTTGTGGAAGTTCAGATTTTTAGGTGCTGAAGATAAAGCTCAGGAATTAGCAAGCTTTTCAACTTATGCGTTAGTGAGATATTTAAGCCTTGACTCAAAATATGGAGCGCGTAATCCTATTCAAAAATTAAACAAATCATTTGAGTCAGGTGAATTTTCTTTCAATCTTCCTGGTTATTATGAAGATTTTCTTTTCCTTCGAAATAATTTCAGTATTGAAACGTTTATAACGGGTACTGACCATAAAGAATATACTGAAAAACTGATGGCTTCATTTGGAGGTTTAAAATTTTTAAGTATTTTATTTATTGATAAAGAATATTTAAATTCTCTTTTAAATCCACCAGGATTAGATTTAAAAATTTTACAAACTAAATGGATGACATCTTATGATTATTTAAAAGAATTTAACGTAAAATCTGAAATTCCTGTTCCTAACAAATTAAAAGAGTGGCTTCCTAAAGCTATTTTCGCGTTTTATGTTTTAATGTTTTTAAAACCATTGGATAAGATTTTTGAAGATTATGAAAAGACAGTTTTAACAGTAGCAAAATATTTTATTAAAGATTATGAAAAATTAATTCCTGTTTTAAAAGAGAATGCGAAACAATTTGTTATTTCACATAGGGGAAATGATGTTAATCTTGATATGAGCAAGATTAAAGAAGTTGACGTTAATTCTTTAGGTAAAGTAAACGAAGTTGATAAAGTTTCTGTTGTAACAACCGCCGGTTATGAAATGGCAATTTTCGAAGCTTCAGAAAAGTTTTTTGAAAAATATGATAAAGTCAAAGATCCTGGAGAGAAAAGAAAATACATGAGAGAATTCATTTCAGCTAAAGTTTCAAAAGAATTAAGAAACGAATTTGGGCATTTCAACCCTGGTTATTTAACCCCTGCTTTAACTCAGTATATTATATCCAATTATACTATAGGAAATGAAGCAGATATTGAAAAAGCTGTTAAAAAAGCTATTGAAAAATTTAAAGATATTACAGGTTTAAACAAAAATAATTTTGGAGATGTTTCGAAAAAATTCTTAAATGTTACTCAAACAGTTAATTTTTTAAATGATGCTTATAAAGGTGGATTGTTTAACGAAAAATCTTTAAAATCTGATCTTGAGTCAGTTTCAGCTAATATTTCAGAATATGTAAAAGCTCCAGCGAATATCGGCAAGCCAAATACAACACCTGACTCTGCACCATATCAGGATCCAGGTCCGAGCTCTGCTCCTTCTGTTTCACCAAATGAAACGGAACTTATCGGCGGCGTTGATATCACAGCAATGGCCGATAAGGTTATGTTTCACCATCCAAAGACTGGCGAAAAAATTTATCCATTTAAAAATGAAGAATCTAAAAAATATTGTGCTATGGGCGCAAAAACAATCCTTAGAGATGTTTTTGGTATTCCTTATATTCACGGAGACGCCACTGACATGCCGGATAAAGCAAAATTTAAAGAATATTTTTCGGAAATTCAAAAACCTTCACAGTTTCAGAACGGTGATGTGTATGTAATCAAAGGTTTTCCTGATCATCAATATGGGCACATGGCAGTTTTTGTAAATGGTAACTGGTATTCTGATTTTAAACAAAAACGTATAAATGTTTATGGACGTCCAGACTCTTATATTGCAGGTCTTACAAAATTTTTCAGACCTAAAAAATATATGAATGGTGCTCCGGCAGTTAAAATTTCCGGTGTTCCTTCAAGCTCTCAGAGTTCTTCTGGCACAAACATTTCAAAACCTGAAAGCTCTCGAGCGTCTGAAGTTGAAGAACGACTTAACGGAAAAGGAAATCAGAAAGAAAAGAAAACAGAAGCGGTTGTTGTAAAAACACAGGAAAATAAAAATTCACAACCTGTGAACACTCACGGAATGGCTGAGGAACTGTTTTTGATTAAAATTGATAATTTAGGATTTGTTTGCTAAAAAAAGAAAAACAGCATCTTTTGGATGCTGTTTTCGTGGTGTGTTAGATTGTTATCAGGTGGATAGTTATTATAATTTTTTCACATGTAACAATAATATTTATAAACGGGAAAATTCAAAATGAGACAGGTTTAAGTATTTTTTATTAAAAAATTAAAATATTTTTTATCCATAAACTCTTTTATCTCATCGGTGGATTTTAAGTTTGAAATCTGCCTGTCATCAATTAACTTTTTAAAGTGTTCATAACCAGCTTTATCAATAATTTTAAAGATTTTCTTTCCTTTTAAATAATCAAAAAATACATCATTTATATTCTTTATAATACTGAGTTTATGAGAGTCTTTAAGATTTGACTCTAAAATGTATTTTATAACATAATTAGAATAATCTTCAACATAGTTTCCGTGTTTATCATAAAACATAATTTTCACCCTTTAAATGTATATTCTTATATTATAACATCTTTAAAATATTTGTAAATGCCCTTTAAAAGCTTTTATTTAAAATATTTTTATAATATTTTTATATAAAGAATATCAAAAAATTTTTTTATAACGTAATAGACTTTTTGTAAAAGCTCATTACGTATTTTTTAATTCATTTTAAAGTTCTAGAACTCATTAAAAACCAGAACTTTTAATTATTTATTTAAACGCTCCTGGATAGCTCTGGATTGAGTTCTATCGCATTTTAACCGATTTGGTATAGGTACAGTAAGGCTTAGCGTGTAACGCAAAAATGAGCATTTAATGAGAGTTTTTATAACGTTATTGAAAATCACGAAAAGTCTATTACGTTATAATTTTATTTTTTCAATTTCCTTATATAAAGATATTTAAAAATATTTTAAATAAAAGCTTTTAATAGAGTTCTAGTTTTGACCGAGTTCTAGAACTCTCAAAATTCGATATTAAAAGTATTTTTATGATATTTTTATATAAAGAAAATAAAAAAAATCACCTTTGAATTACTTCAAAAGTGATTTTGATTATGAGGAATTAAATGTCAAATATCGTTAAAAACTTTTCTTCTTCAAAAATGTTATATCTTCAAAAACCATGAAAGTATCTCTTTTAGCTTTTGAAATGTATTCGTTCAACTCATCAGCACAGCGGGAAAACGCTTCGAGGATTTTTGCTACTTTCATGTAGTGTTTAGCAGAACGTTTTCCACCGTCGATATTAAATTCAATGTCAAAATAATCTCTTGATGTCGAACCTACTTCGTACTTCTCATCTCGTTTAAATGTTTCAACAAAATAAGGTCGAGTTGTTACATTGTACTTCAAATCAAACGCAATTTTTAAATGATTGTCATCAGAAACAGCACAGTAGAGTGACTGAACTAAAGCGAATTCACTCAGATTTTTCTCTAAAATCTTTTTAATATCATTAAAACCTTTTGATTTTTCCATCAGTTTAAAATCAATTTTTTCACAGATAGTATCTGAACCATGTAAATAGTCTCTAAATGTCATTTTTAATCCTTAAAATTTTTATATTGTATTTATAATTTTAATTATACGGTTCAATCTTAAATTCAAAATAAAGTGCTTTAAGCTTCTTCGTCATTTTCTTTGATTTTGGATATTCTAACGGTTTTTTCTTCGGATATTTTTCTGAAAATTCCTTAGCAAGCTTGTTAAAATTCTTCTTTGACAGGATTTTCGATTTTGGAACCTCAGTAGGGTGAACGTACGGATATGGTTCTCTCTGATAATATTCAATCAAACGTTTTAAAAAATCAATTCTGTCTTCCCTTGTTTTTGCCATTTGAAATCGTTTTGTTGAATTCCAAATTTTTCCCTCAGTACAATTGCAATCCGCACATAAAACACCACGGACTAAACCGTCACCATTAGGACCGTTCTCATCAGATTTTTTATTTTTGTGCTGGTGGTCTAAAGTTATTCGGTCTTCTAAAGTAATATCTTTTCCACAAATTGCGCACTTAAAATTCTGCTTTTCTAAAATAATTTTACGAATTTCAGATATTTCAGAACTTTTTAATTCTTTCAATTCCATTAAAATTTCCTTTAAAAATGTTTTTATAGTATTTTATATATAAAGAACTTAAAAAATTTTTATAACGTAATAGACTTTTGAGCGAAGCTCAATACGTTGTTTTTGAATGAACTTAAAAATACGTAATGAGCTTTTACAATTTTCTTATTACGTATTTTTACTGAAAATCCATTTATCTAAAAAGAAGAAAATAAATGAACCGCAAGCTTGACCTAACAAAATATTCAGCCATAAGGGGGTTTGATAATAATCAAAAACAAGCATAAAAGGAATCATCACAATTCCTGAAAACTGCCATCTTAAAAAATAAATTAAAAATAGTTTTGAAAAATATTCTTTCATAATAATTTAAAAAAGGCACTTTTGAAGTGCCTTAAAAAGAGGTTAAAAAATTCTAATTACATAAAATAGCCATTCTTTTCATAAGAAAAATAATACTTCTTAGTGAATGGTGGTAAAGTTTCTTTATTTTTTCTTAAAAAATTCATAAAATATCTCCTGTATTAAACATACACTAATATTTATATTTTAAAACGTGACGGAGTTAACGTTTTTACCAATCTTCAAGGTCTAAATCAATATTTTCTGCTGATTTTGCCTTTGTATCTAATAAAATTAAATTTTTAAACTCTATATCCTGCGATATCGCATCTCCCATTTCCTCAATTAAAATATTATTCCTGAAGCAGAACGTCTCAATTATTGACGTTAACGGTTCGGAAATATTTTCCTTTCTTATTTTTAAAATAAAGTCTAAACACTTTTTACAAAGATAAGCATATTTAATATCAATATCTTCCATTTTAGTTTTTACTCTTCTTTATAATAACATTTTTATTGGTTCGTTTAAATTTTTCTATAAAATTATAGTCCTCTATATCTGGTGAAAAATCATTATACTCAATAATGAGTCTGAAGTTTTTATTTTTAAGCTTTTCCTTATATTCTTCAACAACATTTAAACATTGTTCTGACAAATCTATAATATCAAAAAGTTCAACTGTTTCATAAATTCTTTCGTCTGGTTTATAATCTTCAATCGGTAAACCTAAAACAACTCTTTGATCTTGTATCTGTTGATGTAAAAAATCCTGTTCTTTTTTCTTTTTAATAATCACAAACAAAATTGCGTTGTGAATAATCTGTGAAATGTAAGCAAACGCGTTCACAGCTTGATTAGATATTTTTGAAATCTTTTTGTGATCAAAATTATCTAAATATTTTAAAATTTTAAAAACTGAATCTGAAACAAAATCGTCCTGATAAGAATAACCTCTGAACTGACCTTTTGTCATAATGTGGTTAACCATTTTAATTATGATAGTTCCAAATTTTTCGTAAGAAAATTTATCAACTAAACAATCTTCAGACAGTTTTATAATTGTTTCTTTAAGGTGTTGCTGGACATCTTTAGCTTTTTTAAAATTTTTAAATTTTTTACTTAAAATATTCGTGTACCATTTAATGTACTTGTTTATTTTTCTGTTTTTCTTTATCGTTTCTAAATCTGTTCGTACATTTGTCTTCGAAGTTTTTTCTGTTCCATCTTTCTTTCTAGTATTTTTAATTCGAATTAGAAGGCTTTTTAATTCTAATTCATTTGTGTAATCATGCTTCATATTTTCTCTCAAAATTTTAAAATTATATATATATTATATAAAAAAATTTTAAAATTAAAATAGTTAAAAAATACGTATTTTTTAAGGAACTTTAATGAATCAACTTAATTATGCTCAGCAGACAAATTTTATTGCTGGTTCACCTACTCTAGGCAATATCCACATGTATCTTACGAACGCGGTTGTCCCTGGAGTAAATTTTTCTCTTTCTGAAGCTTATAATCAAGCTATGAAAGCTCTTTTACCTTCAGATAGTGTGTCTTTTAACGGTCTTTCAGTTGAAGTTTTATGTGACGAAGATTTTGCGGTTTATGAGCACCTTATAGAAGAATTTAGAAAATCCAAATCTTTTACAAACGGTTCATTCGCAAATAGAATGTTTGATTATTATACTGAAATCTATAATAATAAAGGAAATTTAATCTTTACAGTCTGGTTTAGAAACTGTCGTTTAGAGTCAATTTCCGATATTGCTTTAACGTCAACTTCAGATGGAGTTATAAACACATTTTCTTTAAGCCTTCAATATGAATGGTTTGAACTTTCACATGAAGGTTTAACAGAAGAAGAAAAACGACAGTTTAACATTTATCCAAAATCTCAGATTGAACCTGAATCTTGCGGCTGTGATTGTAAATGTCGGTCAAAATAGGAAATTTCAAAATTTATTCCATTTTCAACACCTGGCCACTGAATTGCTAAGTGCATTTGATTTTCAAATTCCCTTGAAACGTAAACATCAGAATCTGTTTTTGGAGGTTTAAAGTGCACTAGCGTTCTATAAACTTCGTCAGCAATAGGAAGAGCTTCCTCAATAAGCTTTTTCCCACCTATAACAAAAATCTCTTTGGTCGGATAAAATTTTTTTGAAAAATCTAAAGCTTCTTTTAAAGAATTAACAAAAAATAAATCTTTTTTATCGTCCCTTAAAGTTTTTGAAACAACAATGTTTATTCTGTTCTTTAAAGGTTTTCCTAAAGACTCAAAGGTTTTTCTTCCCATAATTACAACATGATTTTCAGTTGTAAGTTTAAAAAATTTTAAATCCTGTGAAATTTTCCATGGGATTGAATTATTTTGACCGATTAAACCGTCTTCGTTACACGCAAAAATTATTTCAAGCAATTTAAATCCTTATCATAATTAACAAAAGTAACATTAGCTTCTTTAAAAATTTCCAAAGCATCCTCGTTTGATTGTCTCCATGTTTCTGAAACAAAATCAGAATCAGTTACAACCCGTTTAATTCCCGACTGAACTATCGCTTTCGCACATTCAACACAAGGAAGCAATCCGTGAATATAAATCGTACAATTTTCAACTGAAACACCTGAATATAAAGCATTATATAAAGCGTTAGCTTCAGCATGAATAATATACTTTCGTTTTAAGATTTTATCATTAAAACGTTCTAAAGAGTCATCAAATCCTCGAGGGAATCCGTTATATCCTTGTGAGATTATCTGACCCTTTAATCCTACAATAATCGCTCCAACTTTCCTTTTAGGGTCTTTTGACCATTCGGAAATATCGCGAGCGATTTTCAAATATCTTATATCTTTATCCATTATTTAACCAATGAAGCAAACTTTTCGTAATCCCCGTGGTCTAAAGACTCTCTTAAATTTTCAAAACATACGAATTCAGAAAAAGTTGGACGTCTAGGTGCCTGTTCGTCTAAAGATTTAAAGATAAACTTCTTTTTACCGATCTTTGTGTAATATTTTTGAGTATCGGTAACATTAAAATTACCCAATTTTAATCTTGAGTTGATTTTTCCAATTGTAGAATCGTTTCGTGTAGCAATCCACTGAGCTTCGCCTTTTGACGATACCCACAAAATTGAATCTTGTCTAAATTTTATACCCATTCCCATCGCAAAAGTCAGTAAAGATCTTTCTAATCCTTTAGGTGCGTAGATAATTGTTGAATCTTCTTCAACTGGAATTTTCTTTCCGTCAACTTCTTCAACATATCCACCGACAACTTTAACATACCCAAATCCTGCAGTTAAAGCTAACTTTCTTAATTTTTCAGTATTTTCTCTGTTTGTGCTTAAAGAATTATCGGATCTAAAAGCTGAAACAATTGCCATTGCTTCACCGTTTTCAAGATGTTGATTTAAACGATTTAAACCGCTTTCAAGTAATTTATCCATTTTCTATCCTCTTTTTATAATATAATATTTATAAAGTTTCTCTTCAGTTAATGAAGACAACCCCGAAAAGTTATACAATTTAGAATCATCAGGAAATTCCAAAATTGATGTCAAAATTGTATGATATTTGATATTTGTTGTTTTGTTTATCAACAAATATCTATTTCCTATCTTTAATTTTAATTTAAAAAATTTAAACATTTTAATCTGTCATTCTAAAATAATAATCTCTATCTTCTTTAGTAAAATTCTTTGATGTATACGCAAATTTTTGAATTTTATAATAAAGATCTATATAAACATCACACAAATCAGGATTTACTTGATATAAATCCCAAGTCATTTTATTTACAGCAAAAGCTAACTTCACAAGCTTTTCAATATCAGTTTTACATTCCTCAAAGAATTTTTTGTAAAGATCTCTCACAGCTTTCTTTGTACATTTATCACCTAAATTTTTAAATTCTTCGAAATAACCCATTTTCATTTCCTTTAATCTTTCAAATCTCTAGTTCCAAAAGGAACTCTCTTATTGTTTATAATAAGATTATACTTTTCAAACCAATCTTTTACTTTAAGTTTTAAACCTAAAGTGATAAAAAGTTCATTGTCTATTGTTTCATAATCTAAACCTTCAAGAGTAAAAGTTTTTCCTGAAGATTTTTCTTCAATTTCAATCTTTTTATGATCAAAAACATACCAACTGTATGGATCTTGTTTAAATTCGTAAAAAGGTACGAATTTTGGCATATTATCAATATTTTTATCTAAAAGACAATACCTGTATCTCGCACCACAATTACACACAAAACGGTTTTCAAAACCCAATGGCGCAACATCCGTTAAATATCCAATTCTTGTAGGCTGTTCTCGGATATTTCGAAAGTCTTCGATTTCATTCGTAAAAACCGCGAATTCTCCTATTGCATCTTTAGGAACTTCTGAAGTTGCGGAAAAAACTTTTGTTAAATCAATTGGCATTTTAGTCCTTCCATAATACTACTGAAATTACAATTAAAATCAAAACTATTGTTCCAAGGAAGCAACCGAAAACAATCTCAACATCTTCCTTATTAGGAAAAATTTTAAAAATTGCGAAGATTGTAACAATAGGTAAAATCATTATGATAAACATCAAATATACCATAATATCTTCTTTCGTTACTTTCATTTTCGTTTCCTTGTTCGTTTCTCATGTTTATGATTATATTATAACGTATTTTTAAGATTTGTAAATAGCTTTTTTAAGATTTTTTTAAAAAATTGAGATTTGTCTAATACAGCTATATTAGACAAAATTCAAATATTGAAAATATACAATATACAGTATTGTTTATCTGTATTCAGATACTGTATATTGTATATTTTTAGCTGATTTTAACGATTTTAAGATTTTTTGAAGATTTTTTGAGAACCTTTTAAAGCTAAAAAAATAACGTATTGAGCTTTTATGAAAAGTCTATTACGTATTATTTAAAAATTTTTGATTTTCTTATATAAAGATATTCTTTAAAACACTTTAAATGAGTTCTAGTTTTGATTTTGAATGTTCTAGTTTTTTCTAGTTCTAGAACTTTTGAACAAAGTTCGAGTTTTGAGAAGAGAGTTCTAGTTTTAATTTTGAAGGTTCTAGTTGAAGTAATTTAAAATAAAAATGCTCAGTAATGAGCATTCTTTTTCAAATTAAGCGAGTGACCATTTTTTCGTCTTTGGGTCATACATCATAACGACAGAATCATATATGCTCTCACCATACAATCCGACTATGCCGACACAGTCAACTTTATATTTTTTAATCTCGTTTTGAACTGTTTTAGTACAACCCATGAAATCGCCTGTGCCGTTAGCCAAATCACCATCGAAATCTCTATAGAGAATTGACCATTCAAACCTTCCGCCGTTAATTATTCCTGTGGCAAATTTTTCAACCTGTCTAGGGGTAAATTTGCTTGGAGTGTATTCGGACTCTTTTAAAAATTCTTTAAAATTCATATTTCACCTTTAAATGTTTTAATTATATTTATATAATTTTTAAAGAGAGTTCTAGTTTTAATTTTGAAGGTTCTAGTTAAATTCGAGTTCTAGAACTGTTAAAAATTTGATATTAAAGTTTTTTATTTAAAATATTTTTATAATATTATTATATAGAAAATTGAAATTTTTTTTGAGAGTTCTAGTTTTGATCGAGTTCTAGAACTTTTAGTTCAAGTTCAAGTTTTCGATAGGAGAGTTCTAGAACTTAATTCAAAGTGTTTTTTAAAAATATTATTATATAGAGAATTAAAAATTTTTAAAAACAACGTAATAGACTTTTGAGCAAAGCTCAATACGTTGTTTTTGATATGAACTTAAAAATACGTAATAGACTTTTGAGCAAAGCTCATTACGTTGTTTTTAATTGAGATTGAAAAATACGTTATAAGAAAATCATAAAAGCTCAATACGTTGTTTTTTTTTTTGAAGTTCTTAAAAAATACGTAATAAGCTTTTATGAAAAGTGAATAACGTTTTTTAAATAATTAATAATTTTTCTTTTAAAAGATTTTTATAATCATTTAAATATTTAAGAATTCTTAAATTCCGTTCTTTACAATGCTTGCACGAGCAGCCAAAATCATTTAACTGTTCTTCAAATTCTTCAATGTCAGATTTTAAAAGGTCAATTTTTGATTCTTTTTTATTCTCTAAATATTCAAACCAAAAATCATCATAGCCTTTCCAAAATCTCTCTAAATTTTTTATTCCATCTTCTTCTGAAGGACAATAACAAGGCTGTCTAACAGGGTTAGGAACGTTTAAAAGCTTTTCTCTTATTATCCTTCGACCTTTTTCATAATCAGTTTCTTCAAGGTCTGATTTTAAAACAATATATTCGTCATCTTGGCTTGCTTCAAGCTCTTCTAAGCATTCAGCATCTAAATAATCCTGAAATTCTAAATCATCGAGATTTAAATCCTTCGTAAATGGAATGACAATAGGATTTTTCTTAAAAATATCAGTAATTGTTATTTCAAAACCGTCAAAATTATCTTTATATTTTAAAATATAATCTTTAACTTTCATAACTTATTTCACCTTCTGCATCAATTAAAATCATATAAAGATTTTCCCTGGCTTCATTAAACTCGTCTAAAAGAATTTTGAGCCTTTCAGCATAATCAGGGTTGTTTTTCATTATTTTAATAATTTTAACGGCGTTATTTTCCCATTCGTCGCTGATATCTTTTAAGTCATAAAAATTTGGTACTATCATAATTCACACCTACTTTGTAAAATAATCAATTTGCCATAAACATCTTCCTCGTCAGAATAATCAAACATATCAACGAGAGTATCGTCAAGCAGCTGCTGCGATAAATCGTCTTTGATATTATCGAGATTTGTTTTAAAATCTATTTTAACGGAAAAATGCTCATATTCGTCATAATCTTCAATTTTAACAGTATAACCTATGAGATTTTCAAAATTTGCTTCGATAAATTCACGAACTGTCATATTTTCTTTTCGTTCCCACGCAGGTATGATGTATCTACATGGTTCTATTAAAATTTTTTCTTTTAAAGTATTTAATGTATAAGGAAACTCAGAATTTTTATCTATGCTGTATAAAGTTCCTTTAACACAATTATCTAAATTTTGAAAATCTTCAAGGTGTTTTGCTCCGTAAAATGATTTTCTAACACCTGGAATGATTTTAATCTTTTCTGTATCGTTAATCCCATAAATGGAATTTAAATTTATTCTTTCGTCTAAATCCAAAATCATTTGTTTTTCCTATTCTGTAAATAAACTTTCATAATAAAACCGACATTGTGATCAATAGAGCTTAATCCTTCGTAAAACATTCGATTTATTTCACAAGGTAAATCACGATGTGTGCCAGGATAATATTGATTTGAACTCATCAAGCTCCATAAAATGAAAAGAATATCATAAACATAAGAGCTGCTAAAAATTTCAGTTCGAATTTTTAAAATTT
Organism: uncultured Rickettsiales bacterium; assembly: GCA_946413485.1. GTDB lineage: Bacteria > Pseudomonadota > Alphaproteobacteria > Rickettsiales > Deianiraeaceae > UBA4311. Next base: position 30,637 of record CAMKKS010000002.1, read on the forward strand.
TTAAATTGATATCTTCAAGCTCGTTAAATATTTTTTCAACATTCATTTGACTTGAAAATTTTTCAGAACCTTCTTCAAAAGAACCGTTGTTATATTTTAAATATTCAATCTTTGTTAATTTTTCAATATCTTCTTTTGAAAGATAAAGATCTCTTATTCTACATAAATTTTTAACGGTTGTTTTAATACTTTCAAAACCGCCTGAAATAATTTCAGAAACTTCTTTAGGAAGCTCCCATTTTTCAGGTTCAATCTTAAAAATTTTAAAAATATTTTCAAGCTCTGAAATAATCTCCAAAGAATTTAAATTTTGATTTGTTAATTCTCTTCTTAAAATAAAATAATTTTTATTTAATTCCTTTAACTCGTTTAAAATTTTATTATCCATTAGAATTTCCTTAAATTTATCTCTACTAAAATTGTTGATTTTACAAAATAAAACAAATCTTGAATATTATCAAATTCTTGAAGTTTTGAAATTTTTAAAAATTGTTTTAAAAAATCTAAAGCTTCTTTATAAAAGGTTAAAGAATTAAAACATGTTATCAAAAGATTTCCGTCATATACAGGTTCAAAACTATTTAAAATATTCTTTTCTTCTTTTAAATGAGTTTTTAAATCTTCAAAAACGTCTTTAATTGTACCTTCTTGATACATTCTAGCCAATTTTAAGAAAATTCTTGAAATTTTTTGAAGATCAATTTGATATACATTTTCCTTTAGAACAATCTCAGATTTTTCAGTATGACAAATTACGTCATCAATAGAATATCGGGATAAATCAGAAGATTCAAAAACAACATCAAAATCATCAAATGATTTTAATTTTTCTAAAAGTTTAGATTTTATCATTTTCGGCAATCCCACCAAATTACTGCCATGATAACACAAATAGTCAAACCGAGAATTAACAACGCGACGGGGTCATCCCCGCCGTGTAATCTCCCGTGTGAAGCTAAAATAAAAGGTGCAACGTAAATCATAAATGTATTCCAAACGGAACAAACTCGCCATTTACTTTTATCTCAAAATTAGATAAAAGTTCGTTCATCGAATAAGTGTGACATCCAATGTCTAGAGTTGTATAACCATCTTTACAAACATTATATCCTGTAAAAATTCCAACAGGCTCACATTCAAAACGTTTATTCTTTAAATATATAACATCTCCAAGTTTAAATTTTTTCAAAAATTCTTTAGCGGTAAATTCTCTAAATTCAGGTTTAGCAACAAAAATTGTGAAAAAATGGCACCATTCAAAACCGTTATCAGTTTGAATACAAAACGGATAAATGTTTTTATCATCAACTTTAATTAGAATTCCACTTTTAAGTTTTTCAATATTTGAAAAATCCTTCATAAGATTTGAAAATAAAACCTTTTCACCTATTAAAGGTTCGGTAGTATCAAAAATATTATAAATGGGAAACTTAATAAGTTTATCTACATCCATAATTTTTCCTTTAGAGTTCTATAACATTCAATTCAACAGAAGGGTCAAGATCTTCATGTTCGACTTCTTCAAAAATAAAATCGTCTAAAATGTCTTCAATATCTCCGTTTTCTTTAATTTCGTTAAATGACTCGCAAGCGTCTTCATAACCCTGCCAGTTATCAACACCATTATTTAACAAGCAATCTAAAAATTCAACATCTTCAATTAAAGATCTCAATTCACCTTCAGTTAAATGATAAATCTTTTCTTTCATATTTAATTTCCTTTAATATCGAAAAATTTAAACATTTTTAATTCTCTTATTATATAATAAAATAAAGAATTTGTAAACAGGAAAACGAGAGATTTTTTCAAAAATCTCTCAAAAATCCTTTAAAATTAGTTCTTAAAATAATTCATAATATCTTTCCAAGTTCCTGCAACGATAGGTTCTTCAAAATCGTTTTCTCTTCCCCAAAGTTCAGCTTCACCAAAATTCTTGTCAAATCCTGAAGCTGGAACAATAGTATAAATTACGTCGCCTGTTTCACAATCCGCAATTCTAAAATCATCGTAAAGATTTCCGCAGCATGGGCAGTTGTTCTTAAACCACACATAAGAAGTATCAGGATTGAACTTCTTTTCAGAACGTTTTTCGTTCAGTTTGTAAATCTTTGAAACGCGATACATTAAAGCTTTAGCTTTATTCACTAAAGATTTATCTTTGCAGAACCAGTCGTACCAAAAACTCTTTAATTCTTCTTTTGTTAAACCACTTTCGTTTCTACGATTCATTGCTTCTCTTAAAGTCATTTCATAATATTTTGCCATTTTTAATTACTCCAATCTATTCTCAACACACTCTTTTTTACTTTGCGATTCATTTCGCATGTTTATGATTATATTATAACGTATTTTTCGGATTTGTAAATAGCTTTTTTAAAAAATTTTTAAATTTTTTTAAACTCTCACAGATAGCTCTATTTTGAGTTCTATCGCATTTTAACCGATTTGGTATAGGTATATTAAGGCTATTCTTAAAGCTCTTAAAATGAGCGTTTAACACGAGATATGAGAGTCTTCTTTAAAAATACGTTATAAGCTTTTACGAAAAGTCTAATACGTTGTTTTAAAAAATTTCAAATTCTCTATATAAAGATATCTTTAAAATATTTTAAAAATTTTAAAATTTTTGAGAAAAGTTCTAGTTTTTTCGAGTTCTAGAACTGAGTTCGAGAGTTCTAGTTTTCCTTTTAAGAGTTCTAGTTTTGAATAAGTTCTAGAACTTTTTGAGAGAGTTCTAGTTTTAGAGGGTTCTAGAACTCTTAAAAATTCGATATTAAAGTATTTTTATAATATCTTTATATAAAGAATATCAAAAAATTTTTTATTACGTTATTCAAAATAATAAAAAGGTCATTACGTATTTTTAAAACAACGTAATGACCTTTTGCTAAATCTTGATAACGTATTTTTTAAAAGTCAAATTTTATTTTTATCAAATCTTCATAACCGTCAAAATCTTCAAGTTTTTCGTCTAATCTAGGTGCTACCATATATTCAAACCATTCTGAGCCGTCATATTCTCCGCGAATAACAAAATCCCCGTTTTTAAGAACAATCTGAAGACTTTGATTTATCCAGGGGCCTGAATAACCCCTTTCATAAGTTATACCTTTGAATAAATCTAAAATTCTTTGAGGTTTAAAATTTTTATTATCTATTTTAATATAAAGAATATCATTTATTGTTTTCTCGTGTTCGTGTAGAACGTCAAAAAGGTCACAAAATAAATTTATGGTAAAAGGTGATAAATTCATTAAAAATCCTTAAATATCAGCGATTGAAAATTTATTCTCTAAAATATACTTCTTTCGAGGTTCAGAATTATCGCCAAGCCATTCGTCCATTACATCTAAACCTGTGTCGAATTCCAACGGAACAATCATTTTGTCTAAACCGTCTTTTTGAACGATATATTTTAAATCGTCTTTATTCCAAGAACCTAATCCTTTATAATAAAACAGATTTTCAGAAGCTTTTAGTTCAAGTTTTTCGTCTAAAGAATAAATCCACTTTTGGATTTTTCCATTTTTAAAAGATGCTTTGATAGGGGTTTCGAGCATTCCAACTCTATCTTTATAGTCTTTTAAATATTTTTCAAAAAATCCTGAAAGCAACGCGCGGATGTGGAATCCGTCTAAATCCTGATCTGAAGCAAATACAATCTTCTCATAGTCAGCATTCCTAACAATCTGATAAAGGCTTGAAAGTTCTTTGTTCGCGGTAAACTTTTGAGACGAAGCTGTCCAAACGTTTAAAGGTTTACCTCGAAGGGTGAAGTAACCACAGTTCTCACGACCAAAACAAGGCATAACACCGTTTAAAGCAGAGGAACCTTCACAAATTAAAAGATATTTTTTATTCTTTGTAGCAGGAAGATAATTATCACATTTAATTTTCTTTGATTTATCTAAAGATTTTAATTCCTGTTTTCTTTTAAACTCTTCTTTGATTTTAAAAATTTCAACAATAGGTTCAATAATCTTATCATTTTTTAAAATCTTTTTAGAAAAACTTTCAAAATCAATATCACCTAAAAAGTTTGAAATTTCAGATTTTGAATTTGTCAGTTTTTCTTTAGTCTGAGAGTTAAATTTAGGATTTGGAAAATCTTTTAAAAAGACCAAAGTAAAAATTTTATTCTTAATATCCGCAGGTTTAATATTTTTATATTTTCTTTGAAGCTTATCTCTAATTCTTTCAACGATAGAATCTGTAATATAATCGATGTGAGAACCACCGTCAGACATTTTTAAACCGTTAACATAAGAAAAATGTTGAAATTCGTCCAATTCCGAACTCATAACAGCAATTTGATAATTGTTTGACTCTAAAATTTCAAAATTTTCTGAAAATAATTCAACATACTTCTTAAAAGAAGATATTTTAATTTTCTTTGAATTAAATTTAAAATTTATTAAAGGAAAACACAAGCTTAAATTTACTAATCTTTCAAAAATTATTTTTGAATAAATTTCAGATATTTGAGGTATTTGAAACTTCTCCAAATCGGGATAAAATTTTACACTTACACCGTGTTTTGAAGATTTTTTAATGTTTTCTTTATAAGAAGAAGCATTATTTAAAAATTGAACTTCATAACGGTTTTTTCCATCGTCGGAAATACCTACAAATTTTTTAGACCAAACGTTTGTGCAGTAAGAGCCTACACCGTTCATTCCGATGTGTTTTCTGTTTTCGTCGTCGTCAAAGTTTGAGCCTGACATTGCGTGTCCCCAGCAAACATAAGGAAGGTATTCTCCTTCAGCATTTTGCTTTACGGGAATTCCTGGGCCGTTATCGATAATCTCAACTGAATCTTCTGAAATTTTAACAGAAACTTCATTACAACCTTCAAAATTTGTTTTTATCGCAATATCAACAGAATTATCAATAATTTCATTTATGATTTTTATTAATCCAGGAATATATTCAATTTCCTGTTTTTTACCGTCTAAAAATTCTGTAAATTTTTGAGCTGTAACAGCTCCAATGTACATATTAGGACGTAATAAAATATGTTCTCGTGAATCTAACGATTTTATCTCTTCCATAATTTTCCTTAATTAAAAAAGCTCTTTAAAAGAGCTTTAAAAAATTTTAAACTACGCATCTCATTACAATCAATCCACAGTTATCTTTATCAAAAATTATATAATCTTTATATATTCTATATCTTTCAAATTTTAATTTTTGAGCAAATTCAAAATATTCTTCTTTAATTACAATAGATCGATTTTTATCTGTTAAAATAACAAGACTTGCAGTATTTTCAAATTCTTTATGTTCAATATTTATATCTTCAATATTTCCATCTGACAATAATTCTTGCTCTTTTGGAATTTTTTTCAAAAGAGTTGAATTATCAAATCCTCTGTGAGTATTCTTAAATTCAAAAGTAATTAAAGTTCCATATTTGTCAACAAATCTTAACCTACAATTCTCATTTTCTTTTTGAAAAGATTGTTCAGCTGAACAATATTTCACATAATGTTTATATAAACAAGTAGGAATAAAGAAAGTATCTCTAATATCAACTTTTTGTCTTAAAAGAATTGCACCGTCACAAAGAGAAAGAACACCATCTTTAATATAGACATATTCTGTCATATTATGAATAGAATTCCTATTAAAAGATTTAGGTAAATTTATTTTAGGAATATTAAAAAATTTTAATCCATCTAAAAATTCAACTTTATCTTCTAAAGGAAAAATCTCATTATCAGGAAACATTTCCTTTATTTCGTCATCAATATGAGAGAGAACTGTTATTGAAAAATCTTCTCTCTCAAATTTCCATTCAAAGTCTTTAATTTTAAAAATTTTTGAGTTTTTTATTAAAGACTTTAAAGATTTTAAAGACTTCATTCCTACTTCGTTCATTTAAAGATCCTTATTTAAGAAAATCACTAGCTAATAATGAGTTCTTTACTTCAACATCTAAATCGGAAGAAAGTTTCTTGAGACGACTTCCGTCTACTTTTCCCGAATAAAGTCCGTAAATTTTCTTTGAACGTTTTGAGAAAATCAAAGGTTCAGTAGTTAATTTTGGACTATGAGCTGAAGATGTTATCGCAATTTCAAGCATTTCAGTTATACCGTAAACTCCTGACCAATCGGCAGCAAATTCCGCAATATTTTTATAATAATAAAGAACTTTGTCACCTTTAAAAACGAAATCTACAGCTTTAAATAAATCTTCAAGATTATTTAGACGAACTTTGCTAAAATCAATCTGTGAATTTCCTTCAGTTAAATATTCTTTTATAAACATTTTTGTTTCTCCATTTAATTTATGATTATATTATAACATATTTTAAGTATTTGTAAATAGTTTTTTATAAAAATTTTAAAATATTTTAAACTCTCATGGATAGCTTTATTTTGAGTTATATCGCGTTTTATAACTTTAAGAATAGGGATATCAAGGGTACTATTAAAGCTCTTAAAACAAGCGTTTAATGAGAGTTTTTATAACGTTATTCAAAATTATTAAAAGCTCATTACGTTATAAAAAAATTTTTTCAATTTCCTTTATAAAGATATTTAAAAATATTTAAATAAAAACTTTTAAAAGAGTTCTAGTTTTCAAAATTGAAGTTCTAGTTAGATTGAGTTCTAGAACTCTCTTTAAAATATTTTATATAAAAAATACGTAATGAGCTTTTATGATTTTCTCATTACGTTATTTTTAAAAATTTTCAAATTCTCTATTATAAAGATATCTTTAATTATAAGTTACCTGTTCATTATCTGTGATGCACAAAATTTTTCCGCTGAATTGTGTTATTTTTGTTGACAAATCTGAAATTTGAGTATTATCAGAAAACATTTTAACATCCATCGAATCGGTAACATTTGTTGTGTCAAACACATAATAACCAAATTCATTTTTAGAAAGAACTTCCTCAACACCGTCAATATTCACTGTTAAATTCGGTAATCTCACACTTGATATCCAAATTTCGGTTGCTAACGGATCGTGCCAGGTATTATCATATTTTAAAACAAAGTTTGTTATTCCAACAGTATATGATTGATGAAGCTCAATACCTAAAAATCCGCCTGGGCAATGTTGAATCTCATCAAATTCAGCTTGAGCTGTTAGAATTTCATTCATATACCTTTTAAATACTCTACCTTGTCTAACAATTCTTATGTGGATTTTTTCGTAATAATAAAATCCGCCGGTATTAGAATATAATTGATCCATGTCAACTTTTCTGGTAAAAAAGCAGCCATTGTCATAGGATGAGACCGATGTGTTGTCAACTCTAGCGGTTTTACCAAAACCTAATCTAAAGTGAACACCGTAAGTGTAAGGCTGGCAAACATTTTCATTTGTAAATTCTTCAACAGTCTCAGGAAGTTTCTTAAATCCAAACCATAATGTTGGGACATTTGAATATGAGCTTTCGACCATATCAAATTCTACTTCAAAATCTTTAACAGCTGGAAGGCTTAAAAGAATAAGGTTCCTGTTTGAAATACTACTTTTAATTCTATTCATAACAACATATTGATTGTTATCTCCAAATGTTGAACAATCTACGCCGTTAACGGTGTTGGAAATTGTCACATCTAATTCAGTGTCTAAAACCTTAGATCTTAAAGGATTTTGAATATCTGAAACAAGCTGAGAATTTGTCAGATTAACAGTGTTAGCATAATCAGGGTGGATTAACTTCTTAATTCCTTCTAATCCACCGTAATCTTCAATCGCTCTGAATGAATCAGCGTAGTATGACCAGTTTGTGGTTGTTTTGTAGTTTTCCAAAAGAGCTCGAGGAACGTAGATATAACCTTCACGTTTCTGTTTGATGTTATTTGCTATCGGTTGATTTTCCAAAGGGGCAAACGGTGTTTCATAGAAAGCGTTCTTATCAATTAGAGAGCAGACTGTCTCATCACCAGCTAAAATTAAAGCTTTAAGATTATAACACCGTCTAAAGTGTTCAGCATAATAATTGGTTCTTCCAATTGTGTAAGCAGAATCAAAATAAGCAATTTCCAGATTTTGACACCCATAGAAAAATTTGTCGTTTATATAATTTAAATTCTTTATATAAGCTTGAGTTACCCACGAACTTTCAAAAATACCATCATACGGATAATCAGGAATTGTTAAATACGAGCTTTTAAAAATCGCAAAGAAAGCACCTTCAAACATCGAATAACAATAATACTGTAAATTCGGTGCGATTAAATCCACATCAAAAGTATAATCATCGGATTTATAAGTAATATATCTAAAAAAGTACCTTAATCTTCCGTTAACCTTAGGTAATCTTAATTTTTTTAAATTCTTTATATTATAAAATGCTGCACACCAGTCAGAGCTTGTTAACAGTTCAGGAAGTTCAATCTCTTCACAAACACAACCGTGAAACACATCATCATTCATTGTTTTAACATTAGGTAAAAAGTTTATTTTTCCACGAGGACCAAAATTTGAATAAGCAAACGCACTTTGGTCTAATGTTTCAAGGTTAGGAAAATAAAAATCTTCAGTTGTGTAATGGCATGCCTTGTTTGCAAAAGAATAATAACCGGCTCTTTTCAAATTAGGCATGTTTATTTTTCTTAAAGCAGAACAATCACGGAAACAATAGTTGCCTGTTGTTTCTAACAAAGGCATGTCAATTTCCTCAAGATTTTGACACTTTTCAAAAACCGATGATCCTAAAGAAGTAATTAAAGGCAATGAAATTTTTGAAAATCCTGCTTGAGTAAAAGCAGAGTTCCAAATTGATGTAACTTTATTTAAAGCTAAAGTTCCGCGCATCTTTCTTAAAGAATATTGAAAAGCAGCGGTTTCGATTTTTTCAACATTAGGGATATTTAATTCAGCAATAGTTGACCACCGGTTTGAGTGTCCTTGAAAAGCATAGCTTCGGATTGTTTTACATGCTGGAAGATTTATCTTTTCAAGCTGCATGTAGAAAGAATAATCCGATGTTGTTTCAGGCTGGAAAGCATAAGGTTCAACTATTTCAACTGACGAATTATCGAGAGTTTTAAATGCTGGATTTGTACAAAGATTGATACATTTAGCGTGAATATTTTTTAAACCAGGTGAATTTTCGTCAGTGATTTCAAATAATCTTCCTTCAGCAAAGGAAACAATAGGATTGATTAAAACATTCGCAAAACGTCTTCCTTTCATTTCCATCGAATACCACCATAATTTTTCAGGTGTGTCTTTTAACGTTGCTATTCCAAAAGGTCTGTTATTATATCTCAAATTACCTTGAAGGAAAGAATCAGTCCATGTGTGTGTTAAAGTGCCTGTATATTCAGTTGAATTTACAGTTATCTTATAATTAAAGATATTAGAAAAATTATTATTAGTTAAATCTTCGTCAGTGTAATCAAGCTCAACTGTAATATCAAGATCTGCGTTAGGTTCTAGGTCGCAGATATAATCTTTGAATGTTTCAGCACTGAAGTTGTTAATTCCTGATGTAGCATAGAGTTTTGAAGCTTCTACTGACAGCCAGAAAAATTTTGAAAAACAAGCATCCATGTAAGGAATGGTTTTGTAATAATAAGCTCTATCATTATAAGGCGAATTTGATGTTATTCCTAAACCGATCGAATAGGTTTTTTCAGAATCTTCAAAATTTATTAAAAAATGCTGCTTTAAAATAATTTTATCAAACGGTTCTGTTGTTTTATTATAATTGCAAAACTGAAATGTTGGATAATATGGGTATTCAAATGTGTTTGAAGAAAAATCGTAATAAGTATCACCATACTGATATTCATAAACATCAGGATTTACTGGGAAAATTGAATGTAAAGAATCTTTAAATTCAAAATCTTTATCATAAAAATAATGAGAATTATAACCACGATATGTTATAAGATTTTGTCTCTTATATCGATTTTCTGTATTATCATTATAATAAAAATACATGTGAGAGTTGAAAATAAGAGCATCACCATACTTTGAACAATTGAATTTAAAAAAGTTATAATAGATATCATCAGTTTTATATTTAAAATTCAAACTTCTGATTAACGGCGGCATTTGAGATAAAGTATATTTTACGTTTGTTCCTAATGTTTCTCTTAAGGAATCAGCAATATCTTTTATTTTTCCTTTTAAACTCATTTGAAAATCCTTTTTTAATTTTATTTATAGATTTTTAAAATATTTTTTATAATATCTTTATATAAGAAAATTGAAAAAATTTTTTATTACGTAATGAGCTTTTATGATTTTCTCATTACGTTGTTTTTGAGTGTTTTAAAAATTTTTTAAATGTTATATAATAATAAATTATAAAAATATTTTTGATCTTTAAAAAATACGTTATGAAGATTTATAAAAAGTCTATTACGTTATTTTAAGTTCAAATAAAAAATACGTTATGAGTTTTTAAGAAAAGTCTATTACGTTATTTTAACTCAATTAAAAAATACGTATTGAGCTTTTATGAAAAGTCTATTACGTTATTATTCGGAGAATTAAATAAAAATTTTCAATTTTCTATATATAAAATATTTAAAAATATTTTAAATAAAAACATTTAATATTGAGCGTTTTCAATATCATCAAGTAAATTATCAATTTCAGTCTTTGTGTAATAATTATTACTGTCAAAAGTGTTTTCTAAGCTCTCCAGCATTCCGTCAACTTCTGATTTTGAATAAACATCAGTGTTTACATTACTTAAAAGATTATCAACTTCAACTTTACTATAAACCGCCGTTGAATTTGCTTTATTTGCGAGCATGTTATTGATTTGAACTGCGGAATAAGTTTGAGCTTTTTCGTAATATTTCGCATCCGTCTCGGCTTTGGTATAAAAATTGTTAAAAGATTTTTTAACATTTGTTTTAATATTATTATAGATAGCTGTTAAATTATCTTTAGAAACATAAATATCACTCATTTTCATTATCCTCCCATGTGTACTCTGCCAGTTCTTCAGATGTCAAATCGCGAATTCCACCTGTTTCCTCGAGTGCTGTGATATCAGCTCGAATATCTGTTAATTCTGCCGCTAGGTCGGTAATATCACTCATTGTGTGAGTGTGCGAACCTTCTGCTTTCGAATTCCACGAAGATATCTGATTTTGAGTCAGGTGAATTCTGCCGTTGTTTACATGTGAGTTTAATTCCGCAATTGTCGCAAAAGTTGATTGCGCATAAGCGTTTGTTATCAGATTGTCAATTCGTTCTCTATCTGTAGGGCTCAAATGAGTGTTATTTTCAGCGTGAGTCTGTAAATCAGAACCTGAGATAAATCCTGAATCATTTGTTAAATCTGAAACTTTAGTCGGAAGAGCGTCCTCAACATAACTTGAAACAAAGTCTTTAATCTTTTTAACAAGTTTGGATAAACCGTTGATGTCTAAAACTTTCATTTTAAATCCTTTTTTAAAATTATTTATAAAAATGCTCTTTAAAATAAATTTCAAGGTTCTTTATATAAAGAATATATAAAATACTTTTAATATCGTTTAAGAACTCTTTTAAAAGCTTTTTATTTAAAATATTTTTATAATATCTTTATATAAGGAAATTGAATTTTTTTAAATACAACGTAATGACAAAATAAGAAAAGTCCATTACGTTGTTTTTCATTAAATGAATTATTACGTAATAGACTTTTCATGAAAGTTCATAACGTATTTTTAAAACAACGTAATAAGCTTTCTGTGATTTCGAATAACGTTATAAAAATTTTTTTAAAATTGAGTTCTAGTTTTCATTTCATAATTTAAATTTTTTCATTTTTTTAGCAATTTCCATTGCAAAAGAAAATTTACTTCTTTGAAAATAAAAATTAGATTTACATAAAGATGAATATTTTTTTACATATTCAATTTGATTTTTAATTTTTTCTAAAAATTCAACGCTGCACTTACACAATTCAGCAATATTTAAATATCCAGAATAAGTTGTTACTGCTATTGCGTCAAAACAATGCTTAGCTGAATCCGCAAATGGTTTGTCAGTTACATTATAATGTAATGCTAAAATATTTTCAGGTAATTTTTCATTTCGCGGCATATTCGCATTTATAAATCCATGCGGAGTTAAATCATAAAATTTTTCAAAAGCTAAATTTAAAGCATCTTGATCTAAATAGATACACTTTTCAAAACCTTCTTTTTTCATTGTTTCTTGAACAGTCTTAAAAATTCCTTTACATTTTTTTGAATTCAACATTAAAAACCCACAATTAAATGCTTTTTTCCTTTGTTTATAAAATTTATATAATGGTCTTGTTATAATTTCATGTATGTGTTCTCTTGCCATTGCTATCGGCAAATTACTTTCAAAAAAACTTTTAATAGAGTTTTCAATATTTTCAAAATAGCAAACATCAATATCAGTTTTAAAAACAACATCATAATCTTTCATTAAAAGATCTTCAATTTCAAGATGAGCAAACATATTAACAAGTTTGGAATCATCGTATAAATTTCCGTTAAATGATTCTTTGTTAAAAAGATTATAATTTTCTTTAACAAATTTAAGTGCTTTTTTAGGTTTAAAATCAATAAATTCAACATTTGGTAAATTCTTTAAATCATCAGGAACTTTGAAATCATCAATTTTAAAAACTTTAAAAGGTATTGGATTTTTTGATCTGAATGTTTTTAAAGCTACTCTTAAAGGCTCAATATAATCATGATCAACAACACAAAAAGCGATGCTTTTCATTATTCCTCCACAAAAAATTCTATTCTTTCCTTTTTAGATTTTTTCCAAGGTGCTTCACCTAAAAATCTGCAGTGATTTTTACAGAATTTAACAGATGTAATATCAATAGGATCTTTAACATTTTCAATTTTAATATAATCTTCATTTTCAATTAACTTTTCATTTAAATTTGAACCGAATACTTTATCAACATTTTTCAGCATCGGGAAGCATGCTCCATAATATAAAATACCGTTAAATGCTCGTATACAAATAGGAAGTGTTTGATCACAACATATAATACATTCTCTAAGTTTTGCCTTATTTTTATATTCTTCTGAGTTGCTTTCACAAAATTTATGAATTCTCATTTTGTTTCTTAAATTACAAATTCTAAAATTTTTTGCATTTTCTTTTTCATAATTATAAAATGACGTAGAATATTTAACATTATGCTTAATACATTTATTAATAATTTCATTATAATTTATTTCACTACATGAATAAATTGTTATCCATAAATTACACTTTGACTCAGAAAGTTTTTCCCAGACTTTTTCTTTTGCCTTACTTAAATATAATCCATTTGTAAAAATGTTTACAGTTATATTTTTATTTAAAGAATTTATATAATCAACATATTTAAAAATATCTTTATTACAAAATGGTTCTCCACCGATTAAAATTGCTTCAAAATCAATACCTAAATCAGCAAAATGTTTAAAATCTTTTTTAAACTGTTCAAAATCATAAACTTCGTTGCCACAAATGCTTGCTCTCGAAGTACAATATTCACAGTTTAAATCACAGTTTTTGTTAAGTATAAAATCAATAAAATATTTCATTTATTCTCCTAAATAACGGTACTAAAATTCTTTTAGTATATTTTAAAGTTTTAAAAGGAGGTTTTGGAAAACCTGTTACATGTATGCTTTTTGTATCATAAACCGGTTTTTCGTAATAATTAACCGTAGAACCACAAACAATTGTATCTTTTTGCGTTAAAAAATGTATATCTTTTTGTTCTAATTGATTTGCTAAAAATTCTTCGTCCGGCCAGTGTGATTTTGTATTTTTAAAAAAATCTTCTATATCTTTAAGTGTAAAATTAAATTTATAATTTTTAACAAAAACTAATCCGGAATTTACTGATTCTGTTTTTACTCTGCTTAATTTGCCGTAAGTACATCTATGACCTGAAACACCGTCTTCAAGATTGTCCCAAACTGACTGCATAGAATCAAAAAAGAAAACATCATTTTCAAAAAATAAAAAATTTGTATGTTTAGAAAAAATTAAAGTTTTTTCTATAAGAATATTCATTATTTTTTGAAAATATTTATTCATTACATTTTGTGCTAAATTATAATCTTTTTCTGGAAGCCTTATAATTTTTATTTGATCACTTTTTAAAGTAAATTCTTTGTCACCGATAATATAAACAATAAGTTTATTCTTATGATATTTAAGGAATGACTTAATTGAGCCATAAGTCATTTCCTTCACATTATCTGATAAATCAGTAATTGTTACAGCTATAAAACCCATAAATCCCACTCTATAGTTCTAATTTCGTTAATATCCTGAGAATTTTTAATTTTATCTTTTAAAATTCTTGCGTGAAGCTTAATCTCAGAATATCTTGTAATCATTAAATTATATAATTCAACAAGCTGAGAATAATTTAATTTATGAATAATATTAGAAATAGAAATAAAATCTTGAGAAACATCTTCTTTTTTAATTTTATTTTCAGCAATTAAATGATCATAATTACTGATAAAATTAGCAATAATATTTTGAGAATCTAAAGAATAATCAAAAATATCACCATTAAAATAAATTCCATCATAAAATTTTATAAATGAATCACAATCATCATCAATATCTTGACAAAAAATTTTATGATATATATATAAAGATAAAGGTAAATTATCTTCAAATTCTAAATAATTTTCAATTTCAATAGTATCTAATATTGATTTAATATATTTTCTAACTTTGAAAAAATTACCTTCATTTTTTTCAAGTGACTCTTCAGACTCTTTATGATAATCTACAAAAGTATAAGGGATCGTACCTTTAAAGAGTTCTCCATCTAAATCTGTAATATCAGCATTAAATGTTTTGAAATTGTTTCTTTCATTTAAAAGCGTTCCTCTTTCATTTGTATATTTTGCGTTTTCTATTTTAATATTCATTTTAAATCCTGATTATCCCAAAAATTGCTTTGCATAGCATTGATAAATTGTTTCACTATAAGTTTGTGAACCACCACCTTGCCCACAAACACCTCCGCTGCTGTGCACTGTCCATGAATGAGTATGATGGTATGATAATCCGCTTGTTATTTTCCAAGTTCCACTTAATCTAGCACTCGGGCCTGAACCTCCATCTCCTGGATTTCCATAAAGTATGTCTCCAGAAACCAACTGACCTGAGCTTAGGTTTGTACGAAGTGTATAAACAATTCTTTCAGATCCATAAGAAGGAGCAGAGCTCGCAATTTTCTGGTTTACATATTCAAATATCCGATTTATATTAATATCTACAGGAACACATTTATTTTGAGCTGTATTCAAAACCATTAAATAATTATTATTATTTCCAAATTCATTCCTATCATTAGGAATTCTAACGTTAAATTGAGTTCCGCTTAAATATAAACCAGTTCCAGCGGAATAGGTTGTGTCATTATCTTGTGTTTGGAAAGAACCTAATGTTTGACCGTTGATATTCTTATATGTCACAGTTCGTCCTGAAACGGAAATACTTCCAACAGCTTGAGATTTTAAATTATTTGAAGCTGCAGTTAATTCCGCAGGGGTTGCGAACGCTGTTAAAGTTTGAGTCACAGTTCTAGTCGAAGGCGTGTATGAAATACTGGCAACACCATTACCAGAACCAGAACTTTTTATGTTAAAATCAGTAGCTTTAATGAATTCAGCAAATGTTGACACACGGTCAAAAACATTTGAATAATTTGAATTCTTTATAAAGGTACTTCCTGAATTTTTGTTTTTAATTCTTGTGTTAGCGGCTAAAGAAGCAAACGTGTTATCATTTGCTATCTGAGTGCCGTTATCTAACGTAAAATATTGTGAAATATCATTTATTGCCATTTTAAAAATCCTTTTACAGATATTTATAAAGAATTAAAATATTTTTAAAAATTTTAATCTCAAAGAGTTCCACCTGGATTGTCTGGAACATTCATAATAATATGAAGATAATATTTGTATGTTTTATCGTCATCAAGAACAATGAAAATCAAATCATATTCACCGTTCGGAACCCAGCCTTCACAGATTTTAACACCATAATGATTTTCAGGGTATGTATCATCAATATTAGCACCTCTGATATTATCAACAATAACAGGATTATTATCAATATCCGAACAGTTTTGAGTCCATCTTGATTTTATCGAAGTTCCGTTTGAAACAACATCCCATATTAAAGATTTTCCTTCTAATGATGGGTCAAAACCACAGAACTGCTGGAACGGCGTTCCGTTTCCTGTTTTTTCTGTGATCGTTATTGTTGAACCATTATCTGAATAACTTCCTAAATATCTTGTTGAAAAATCAACCCAGAAAACAGTTGATTCAAACAAATTAGCATTTTTATAAATGTTAATATAATCTGAATTGACGGAAGCACCTTTAGAGTCAGTCACTTCAATTCTTAAAACATAATCGCCCATGTTTGAATAACCGTTCGCGCCTGATTCAGGAACGTAACCAGAAAAACTAATTGTTGTTCCCGAAGAAACATTTTCATAGGTTTTTATAGCAGTCTCATAAAAATTGTGTTCTGAACTAGGTGTAGAGTTATTTCGAGTGCACAGGATTTTGACAGTTAAAAGATCGTTATCAATATCAGAAACTGTAAATTTTAAAGAGTTCGTTTCACCGATAATACCACCTGAAATTCCTGAAGGATATGATAAAATTTGAATATCGGGAATATGATTATCTAAAGAAGCGCTTTCTCTGCTTATAGCGGCTCTCAGATTTGAAAATTTAAATTTTCCAAGCTTATAGTTATAATTGTTATATGTTATAACAGCATTCTCATCACCGCTGAACAATGGAATATAAAATGTAGAACCATTTTTACTACATACTATAGACGGTGTTGTTATGCGCTCTGAACTATTCCAAAGGCTTTCTGTTATTCCATTTTTAGAAACTGTAAAATTCATTTATATTAATCTACCGAAATAGTCCAACCATCAATTTCAAGACTTCCTGTATTAACATTATTTACCGTAATTGAATTATTAAGATTCATAGTAGTACCTGATAAATTCATGTTTGAGCCAGCATAATATGTTGTATTCGAGGCGTGTGTTTCTAAATTTTGAATTCGATCTAAAAGTTCTTCTAAAGATGTTGTATTCGAGCCCTGTGTTTCTAAATTTTGAATTCGCTCTAAAAGTTCATTATATGTTATATTCGAGGTCTGTGTTTCTAAATTTTGAATTCGCTCTAAAAGTTCTTTTAAAGAAACCATAGATATTTTTTCCCAAAAATTCTGGTTTTCAGCAGGTCTGTAGTTAAAATTAGAGTCTGCTTTCGATCTATAAATTTTCCCCGCATAATAAACGTACTCGTCAACTTCGTATCTTGTAGTCGGATTCCAAATAGGGATATCATTTCCAATGATTATATCCTGTATAGATTTTAATTCACGAATTTCACGTTTTAATCTCATCGGTCCGCGGTTAAAAACAACCTCGCAAGGAACCTGACCGTTTTTAACACGGTAATCTCTGAAAAATTCTTCTAAAGTAGAAAACATATAAAAACCTTATAAAAACATTATTTTTAAATCATAATCCTGAGCTATAGTGTGTTCTATTCTGCAGCCTCGAGCAGTTTCCCAGCCAGGGGTGAAAACAACCAAATCCGCTTCAGATAATTTTAAAATTGATCGTCCTAAATAATAAACACCAATGTTCATATTATTTTCAGGCAAATTAAATTCTTTAAAATAAGAATTTATAAACGTTAAATCTTCACCTTTAAATCTTTCTTTAACTTTATTTTTAGCATCTTCTCGAATTTTTAAAATTTCAGATTCTGATAAACCTTTCATAGGGCAACTGATAAAAACTTTCATTTAAAATTCCTTTTTAAATATTTTTAATTATTTATATATAAGAACTTTAAAATAAAAAAAAAGACTCTTATTAAAAGAGTCTTTGTTTAGTGTACTAAGGAGCAAATTAAATTTTGGCTAAAAGCTGAGTTATTTTATCGTGAATTTCCGAGCTTTTATAAAGAATATCTTTGATTGTTTCTAATTCTTCAACTAAAGAAGCACCGTTTTTAACTTCCTTTTTCATTTCGTTAAATGCTTTGATAATCTGACCTGTAGGCAAACCCTGTTCTTCAAATTCCTTTTTAAGTTCTTTAATATCAGAGTCAATTTTCTTCTTTTCAATTTGAAGATTTGCGTATCTGATAATAAATTCAGGAATTTTACCCAATGTTTCTGATGTTAATCCTATCTCTTCCATTATAAACTCTCCATTTTTTCTAAAAGCTCATCAAAATCTTTTTGTGAAACATGTTCAATATAAATAAAATCTGCCATTACTTTCTTTTGATTTTTGATATCAAAAGTATGTTGATTATTTAAATTCGCAATAACGCGTTTTAATTCGGGAATATACTTAAGTGAGGAAATTGATTTAAGATTTAAAAGTGTATTCTCATCACACCAATAAAACTGTTTAAACATTAAAACTTTATTTAAACACATCTCTTTAGAGAAAATCTTTTCGTAAATATAAAAATTTTCTTCTAAATCGAGTGAAATAAAATCGGGAATAAAAGAACCGTCTTTAAGAATGATTGAATAATCCATATTAAAGAAGATCTTTCCGTGTGGGATATCAAACTTAATTGATGTTACATGTTCAAGGTTAATTACTTTATTTCCAACTTTTAAAATCTGCATTTTTTCTCTCCAACATTATTTTATGATTTTATTATATAATACATTTAAAAATTTTTACATAATCAATTATTACGTTATAATTGTCTTTGAATACTTACAACGGCATTTATTGATTGTTTTATGTTATTCTTTAAAAGATTTTCAATATCAAAATTATTCTGAAGCATTTCGTTAAAATCTTTAAATTTTAAATCATCAGGATAACAGAGAACTTTAAAACCTTTTCTAGCGAACTTGATGCTGTTAACTTTTCCTGTTCTGTCATTGTCAAAACACATGATACAGTCTAAACCTTCTAATCTTTCTAAAGGTGGGGTTGCACCCAAGCAGGCGACAACATTTGTAAATCCTTTTTGAAAAGCTGACATCGCATCAAAAATTCCTTCAAACACATAGACAGGTTTAGATTTATCGATGTTATAATAATTCCACAATTTAAATCCTGAATTTTTCTCAGGAATATATGTGAAAAATTTGTGTTCTTTCAAAGATCTTGAATAAAATCCATACCACTTATTCTCACAATAAAGCGGAATGACAATATAATCATCAATAGGAAAGTTCTTTCCATCTATTGTTAAAGATTTTCCAATGAAAAAATTTCCAAATTTTTCAGAATAATTTAAAGATCTTCCTTTAAGATAATCTTCTATTCTTTTATCTTTTTTAAAGATATTTGAAAGGTCAAATAAAACACTCGGTTTTTCAAAATCATTTTTAGGTTCTTCTTTAGTCTCTTTAATTTCAAAATCTTTAAAAGAACCTAAAAAATCAGAATCATTTAGATGTGTTAAACTCTTTAAATTATCTTTAAATTTTTCAGATTTATAACTTTCTAAAAGATTAGGATAATAATTTTTTAAAAAATTATAAACATTTATATTTTGGCAAGAGCATTCATTAAAACAATTAACTAAAGTTACATCATTTTTCTGATAAAGATGTAATCTCGCTTTATTTTTCGAATATTTAGAATCACCGCAAATCGGGCATCTCGCAGCGATATCTTGCGGTGTTTCAGATTTAATCCTTCCTGAACCTATCGCAAGTTTAAAAAATTTAATATCAATAGGGTCTAACATGCTGTTATCGTGACTTCCTGTTCTTCTCTTTCAGACAATCCTGCTAATCTGTAAATCTCTTTTAAAAGATTTTCAAAATTTCCTGTTTTATAAATCCCTGAAAAATCTTCTCCACGAACACAATACAATCCGTATTTAAGATTTATCTTTTTTGAAAGATTTTCAGAATAATTATCTTTCTTTACATTAAGCATTAAAATGTTCAAAATTTCTCCATTTTAAATATTCATTGTAATATTTCACATAATTAACGTCAATATTATCAGGATCTGAAATACTAACACCTCTAAGCAAGAAAGTGCAAGGTTCCCAAGTATCGCCACCTTGTAATTCGTAAGCACGGCAGATATTATTGAATTCACCAGCGGAAATCTCCTTTTTCATTGTTACATTTATCAAAGTTGTGTAAAGACTTTGAATAATATCAAATTCGTCCATTAAAATTTCCTTATTAAATATTTTTTATGTTTATATTATATAATAACATTAAAAATTTGTAAATAGCTTTTAACATAAATATTTTTAAAAGGATTTAAAAATGATTTTAGAAGAATTTTTAAAAGTTTTTGAAATTGATGCTGAAATTGACCTTGAATCAGATACTAAAAAAGAATACCACGGAAAAATCGTGGATTTAATAGATAGTAAAGATTTTAAAAAATTTAAAAACCTTTTTGTGATTGATGTTTGTTTAATGATACAGTTTGAAAAAATTAAAGATGTTCCCGAGGAAACACAAATACCCGTTATTTTCATTAGAATAAGTAAAACTGAAGAATCTAACGGGTATTTTGATCTTTTAAAATCTATCGAGTCTTCCAAAAATTCGGGTCAAGCTGCCATGCAGCATTGATAATATCAATAAATTCAACGGGAATTCCCAAATCAGATAATCCACCTGAAACACCAAAGCAGCTTCGTGGATTAAAGTGTCTTTCGCCGCAGTAACAGCCGCCGTTATTCTCATAACCTAAAACATATTCCTTTCCTGTCTTTTCAGACCAAATGTAACAGCAGCATCTTCCGTCGGAATGACCAACTAATTCAGGGGTTATCACATAGTTTATTCCATCTTTTTCAACTTCAAAAACTCGCTTATGTTCATTCCAATAGTCTTGCGGTAATTTATATTTTTCAAAAGTTTCAAATTCGTATAACATTTTTTAATCCTCAATTTTCTTCAAATCATATTTAATCAAAACATCTTTAAAATAAACATTTTTAAAATCATTTATATCAACATGACTAACCTTGTTAAATTCTAAAAATTTCGAGCATGTATCTTCGAGAAAATCAACAAATTTTTGAAATTGTATATTTATATCAGGTTTTCCGAATAAATCATTAGTTTTTAAAATTTTTTCAGAGCAGAAGATAAATTTTTCTGAATTTGATGGATCTTGAAATACTTTAAAGAAAACAATATTTCCATGATAATTAAATTCAGCTTTAAAACCTTTTAAGATTTTATTTTTATCATAAAGTTCGTAAAGAGTGAACTTTGTATTTGAAAAATATTCAGTTTTAAGATAAGATAAAACAAACTTGATATTTAAAAAATTTTCAGCAAGTTTTAAATAATATTTGTTATTTAAGAAAATAACATTATCTTCAACAAAAATCCCGTAATGATCATCGGACTCAATTTCAGTAACTTTAGTTCCGCTTAAATCACAATGATCAGTTAAAAATTTTAAAAGAGCCTGATACTCTAATTTTTCCTGTAATCTTACTTTTTGAACGTAGATATCAGTTTCGTGATAATGATTTAACAATTCTCTAAGGGTCATTTTAATTCTCCAAAATATTCAGGTACTGCAAAACAGTTTATATAATAATCTTTAAAAATCTTTTTATTTTTCTTATATTCTTTTAAAGAAAACTTAAAAAATTCATAAATTTCAGAAGGAACTTTAAAAGTTAAAGAAAAAATATCAATATACTTTTTAAAGTCGTCAGTTATTACACATTCTACAAAGAACGTTCTTCCATCAAAAAATTTAAATTTTAATTCAAATCCTGATAAAATAAAATCTTTATATTCTACATCATAACACCAGATATCTTCTATATCTTTAAATTTTTCTTTAAATTGATTTGAGATTTTTCTTAATGTTTGAAAAAGATTTGATAATTCTTTAGCTTTTTCATAAAGAAGATGAGTGTTGATTATTACTCGATTTTTGTCATATCTTAAAAGATTGTTTAAAACATTTTCAGCTTCATAATCACAACAGATTTCATATTGACAGCAAATATTTTTCACATATTGAACGGTACCGTTAAATATCTTGTTATAAAAAATATCAGGTTCTGAGAGTTGAAAAATCTCTCCGTAAATCAAACCGTCTTTTAAAGATTTATTCATTTCAAATTTATTCATTTACATAATCTCAAAGTTTTTATTTATTATATAACACTTTAAAAAATTGTAAATCATCAAAAAATACGTTATTCACTTTTATGAAAAGTCTATTACGTTATAAAAAATTTTTTTCAATTTCCTTATATAAAGAATACTTAAAAATATTTTAAATAAAAGCTTTTAAAAGAGTTCTAGTTTTTTAACTTGAAGCTCTAGTTTTAGAGAGTTCTAGAACTGAATTCGAGAGTTCTAGTTAAATCTGAGTTCTAGAACTTAATTCAAAGTGTTTTTAAAGATATCTTTATAATAGGAAATTGAAAAAATAAAAATACAACGTAATAGACTTTTATGAAAAGCTCATTACGTTGTTTTTGGTATGAAATAAAAAAAATACGTTATAAGCTTTTTCGATTTTCTTATAACGTATTATTTAAAATATTTTTAATGTTTTTATATATAAAGAACTTAAAAAATTTTTTAACAGCTAGGAATATACGTTTTAATCTCAGAATCACGGTCTAAAATAGATTGTCTTATTCTCAAAGCTGTTAAATAAATTTCAAATGCTTCAGGATTATTTTCAAGCTTCTTAATAAGTTTATCTAATTCATTCTGAACTTGAAGCAAAGTACCTTCAGCATTTTTCAATCTGTTTTCTAAAAAGTTCATTCCAATTTCCTTTTAAGATATTCGAAAGCATTTTTATCAATAAACTTATTTTGAGTGTAACCATGAATGATATTATCAACCATTCTATTCTTTTCAGAATCTGTGAGTTTATCAGAGCTGTAAATCAAATCTACAGCTTCGGGATAATAATCAAACTTTATATTCTTTCCCATTTCAGCAATTTCAATTCCTGAGTACATTTTAGGACAAAAGAATTCTTTAATGATTTTAAATATTTTCATTCGTCTTCCTTATTTCAAGAAAGTCCTTCAAATCTTTCAATGCTTTTATGTAACCACAATAATAATTAGCTTTTGGGGTATTAGCAGTTTTTACACTGACTATAGTGTTTCCTACATATTTTGCTATTTTTTCGTTTATATAATTTTTAAGAATTTCAAGATTTTCTTCGTTATCCATTTTTATTCCTTATCTTTCAAAGAGTTTTCAAAAGGTTCTATAACATCATCGGCAAGCTCGTACTTTGCTTGTAGAATTTTGGTTGTGATTTTTGAAAGCTTAGAGGATAACTCATCATTTTCTGTGTTTGCGGCAATTTTTGTAAGCTTTTTAACAGCGTTGCTCAAATCATCATAAGCATTCTTAAGTTCTTTAAGGTCAAAATCTGATTTATCAATAAATGAAGTATATATCCATTTATTTTCAAACCACATGTAAAGTTTAAATTGACCTTTCTTTTCTCCTGGGATTGCTATTACAGTGTTTTCTTCTACTTTTACATCTGCCGGTGGAAATTCAGGCAAATATGTGATATGATAATTTTTTAAAGTTTTTATAAAATCCATTTTTAATTCTCTTCTACTCCAAAAGGTTCAAAATCTTCATTGTAATACGCTTGCCATTCAAAATCTTCGAACAACTCAACAAGAGTATAAGCAAAAGGACCAAAATAAATCCAGGTTACCATTTGATCGTTATATAATCCGTTTCTATAACCGTTTAAAATTAAAAGTTGTTCACTTTTAACGTCATCTTTCTTTCTAAATTTAACAGGTCGTCCTATTGTGAATTTTTCAGAAAATTCTTCAAGTGTATAAGGTCTGAACTCTTTTTCTTTTTGAATTACAAAAAATTCAGGAATAAAATGTTTGTAATCTTTTCCATCTTCTTTCATTTGAAATGGTTCAGCTTGATCACAATAAATTTTTTCTAAAGTACCATATTTACACAAATCCATACATTTAAAATTTTCTATATCATTTCCGAAATATCCATTATGACCAAGATACTCCTCGCAAAGATCAGCATTAAAACAGCAATATGGTAAAACTTTAAATCTATTATCTACTCTCATACTCTTTCCTTTATGGTCTGTTTATTATACATAATGATATAAAAATGAATGTAAGCAATATTCCTTCAATAACATCTAATATGTTCATTCCTCTATTCCAAATGGAATCCACTCACCATTTTCACCACATTTATTATAAAATTCATAGTGCTTTAATAAGCAATCAAAGGTTAAAACATAACCTCCTAGATGTACTGCGTCCTCAGAATATCCTGTGTATAACAGCACACATTCTTGTTTCCTTCTCTTATTTCGTATGGTTATGAGGTCTGCTCCAACTTCTTCGCACCCCGTTTCATTACAAAATTCACTTATACTTTTATAAGGTCTGAATATCTTGTTTGTCTTGTCTTCGTCCTTGAATTTAGCATCTTTTGCGAGAATAAAATATTTATACGTCCCTATTCCAAATTCTCCTTGAAATAGACATGAAATATCATCCCCAAAGCTTACTTCTATGAGATTTCCTTTGTTATATGAACTAAAACTCGCATCATCGGACAGATAAACTTCCTCACCTATTAAGTCTATCGCGTCTCTAGCATCGTCTTTTGTATTTGAGTAAATTCTTACTCCGCTTAAATCTAATTTTTCCATTATCTATTCTCATTCCTTTTAACATCTAAAATCATTCTTTTATTCCAAACGGTTTCCACTCACCGTTTTCAAAAAGCTCATAACCTTCAAACAACTCGTCAAGGGTGTAAACAATCCCTCTCAACCAGACAAAAAATTCTTTTGTTTCTTCATTAAATGTAGTTGCTTCTATTATTGCTTTATATTCGAGACGACCCCTGTATTTGCCACGAAATTTAATAACAGAACCGACATTATAACGTTTTTCAAATGTTTCAGGGTCAAACGGTTTATACTTATTTTCTTTTTCTTTAACAAATTCCAATGGAAGACAAAACATATATTGTTTTTTGCCTCCATAAAAATACCCTGCTCCAATATATTTTAAAGTATCTATATCGACCATATCAAGGTTGCTAAAGTTACTTATATCATTAGATAAATAACATACCTTGCCTATATATTTTGATACTATTTTCGAGTTAAAACAATCAAAAATATATGCTCGATCTTTAATTCTAGGATCTAAATCCATTTTTATTTCCTCATTAAAAAATTTTTTTTAATTCTTTATATATAAAATATTATAAAAAATCTTTAATTTCCTGAAAATGTCATTTTATCAATATATTTTCTTTCAATATCAAGAATTTCACGGATATTCTCATTTAAAGCAATCATTTCAATAAGTTTTAAATTTTGATATAAATTTTGCTCTAACAAACGTAAAAGATCATAGCTCGAATGACTAAACTCTGTATTTGTATCAAAATTTTCAATCAACATAAAAAGATCAAATCTTCTTTTGATTGTATCTTCATATTCTTTTAAAAGTTTTTCTTTATTCATTTAAACCCTCATAATCGTTAAAAAATTTTTCTTTATATTCGTTTAAAAATGGACTTTCAAATTCATTTAAAGTTGTTTCTTTATATTCGTTTAAAGCAATTCCGTCAAATTCATTAACAAATGGTTCTTTATATTCATTTAAAGCCATTCCATCATATTCATTTAAAAATGGACTTTCAAATTCATTTATTCCTTTATTCATTTTTTAAATTCTCTTTTAAATCACTTAAAGTAATAAACGATGTTTTCTCATATAACATAGTAAGCCATCTTAGTTTTAAAAGATATTCTAAATATTGAAGTTTATCCTCTGATGGATTTTCTAAAATTCCCTTCCTTAGATTATCAATATCATCATTAAGATATCTCGGTTTTTTCCAGCTCATTTTGAATTCTCACATTTACAATTTTCTAAAACGTAAACTTTAACATTGTCGGTTCTTTTGTGATGAGCGTCATAATAATACGCATAACCTAAAGAACTCGCAATAATGATTAACGCAAAAATATATAAAACAATTCGCATATCAATTTTCATTCTATCTCTCTTATTGTATCTTCAAGAAAAGTAAACTGTGATGGTTTTTGAAAATTCCTTAAAGTTCTTAATTCAACATAGTACATAAGTTGATGTATCAACTCTTCTGAAGGATTTTCAAGAATCTTTTTAATTACTTCGTCAATATCATGAGATAAATAATACTGTTGAAGATTTTTCTTTTCGCTGTATTCCTCTCTTCCCATTTTCCTAAACATTATTCAGATCTCCTTACAACATCAGTTTCCTTATCAAAAAGTTCCGTTTTAATTTGATTTTTTAATAACGTATGTGTAAATAACAAAGCATCAGAAGCCAATGCTTTTGTATGATCATCCACCTCTGATTGAACGAGTGTATTACCTTCTGAAGAATATACAGCATCACAGCTATATATGCCGGTATTATCATACTCGTTTATACATTTAACCGATACTTCTATTCTTACCATGGTTTTTTCCTTCGGTTATCTAAAATAATAGTTCTGCAATCAATAGGCGGAAAAGTACAATATTGTTCATATCGAACGTCGTAAACTTCATAATCTTTGTACTTTTCTAAAGTACCGATAATATTATCATCAATTTTATCTGTAAAAAATTTAATTTCAAAAGAATCATCGTAACAATCTTTAAGAGTTTTAATGACAAGCTCGCCGTAATAATTGCGAAGGGTTTTCATATACTCAGAAAGCTGTTGATTTGTGCTTTCAATTCTTACATTTCCTTTAAGAGCTTTTAAAGCATCTTTAAAATTTGATTTTTCTTTTTCAAGCTTGTTTGAAAAAACCATCACTGAATCAGCAAAATTATAATAAGGTTGTCTTTCAGAAGGATCTTTTTGAGAAGCAAACTCCATCACTAAAGGTTGTAATTTATTACAAAGGTCAATAATTTCAGTTGAATTTACCATTTAATTTCCTTTAAAAAATTTTTTATGTTCTTTATATAATAACATATATAAAAAATTTTTAAATACTTAAAAATTACGTGAAAACAGGAATTATCTCAATAATTCTGTTATTATATTGAATTTTATAAAAATAAAAATATTTAAAAGTATCGAGAACTAAATAATTTTCGTGAAGATTATCTAAAGTAATCTCGATATGATTGAAAATTATTTTATCAGCAAGATTTTGAGTTAAAAGAAAAATTAAATTTGTTAAAGTAGAATAATACTCTCTCGGAATCTTAACTATTGTAAATCCTGGTTTTTCAACATAATCTAAAGATAGCATTGCTAAAATATCTTCAAACACTTCAAGATTTAAACACGTCCAAAAATCTTCGTCAATTGTCAACTTTAATCGTTCTTCAGGTTTGAGCTTATCTTTTAATTTTTGAATTTCAGAATTTAATTCTTTAAAAATAATTAGATTATCATAAAAATCAGCTGTTTTCAAGAATAATCTCCAATAATACAATAATTTTTTTATGTTCTTTATATTATAATATAAAGAAAAAATTTTTAAATACTTAAAAATTACGTTTATTCATAATCCTCGAAAAAGTAAGGTTCATAATCAACCGTATAAATTCTTAAAGTCAGCTGGAAAAAATGGTCTACAAGACCATATTCAAGATCCCATTTTTTAACTTCTTTGTTTCGAACTTCTAAATCCGTTTCAAAAATATATTCGTTATTATCAACAAAAATATCCCAAAGATTTTCCCTTGTATTTGGATCTAATTTTTCAATAAGTTCTTTAACAATCATCGTCTTCGTCCTCTTCTTCGTCGCACTCTTCATAATCTTCAGGCTCTTCAGAAAGCCACCAAAAATCCTTCTCGTTGTAAGTTGTCGGCAACTCTCTTAATTCAAGCTGTCCACATTCTAAACACTGATATGGACAATCATAAACGTGTGGTTTTTCATATTTTTTAATAAAATCCCAAGCTTCCTCTACAGAATTAAAAGTACAAATCAACTCTTCCTGAGGAATCGCATCCCCAAAACCACCGTCCACGTCAAAAATGTGGAATACTCCGAATGTTTTCATTTTCTTTTCTCCTTTATAAGATTTTTTCGTCAATAAATTCAACATTTAAAAGAGCTTTAAACCCTGGATCTTCTTCTGCCATTTTAAAAATGCTCTTTTCATTATTAGATTTTTCCTTAATCTTAAAATCTTTTAACTTTTTTAATTCTCTCTCAAGAATGGTATCACCATGTTTTCTAACATCTTCTGAAATCTTTTCACCATAAGCAAAAATCCGTGAAATACACACAGCATTAATGAATTTTTCCTCATCATCAGGATTTTCAAAAGTTAATTTATCATTTTCCCAAAGATTATAATAATAATTGAACTGATTTGCTACTTCTTTATAAGATTTTTCCATTTTTAATTTTTCCATTTTAAAGTTCTCTTAAAATGATATGTAAACCGTTTTTAAGTCTTTTATCACCTAAAGCACCATAGCAAAAATTATTTGGAATAACTTTAATTTCAACAACTTCGTAATCGTCATCATCAGGACCAATAGGACCTATAGTATGAGTTTTATCAACTATCATTCTACGGTTAAATGTTTCGGGATCTTCAATATCAATAATAAAATAATCTGCTTTAATCTTATCCCATAATTCTGAAAATCTCATTTTAAATTTCATTTTTCTTTCCTTTTTATAAAATTCTTCTGGAACAGGTGAAAATTTTAAGACTTTGCTAAAATCTTCTAAATCTGGATTTGGTAATGATATCAATTATTCTCCTTATCTTCAATTAAATAATTTTCAACATTAACAGGATTTAAAGCACTTTGAGCGCAAACACAACCAGCATAGTTAATATCATCAAAATGTTTTTCAAAACACTTTTTCTCTATGAAGAGTTTTTCACATGTATAACCTGACAAAATTCTTGAACGACTTCTGCCGTTATCAGTTAAAATTCTTACTTTAGCTTTTGACCAAATACTCTTCTTATTCCAAACTTCAGAATCTTCTTGGTTTAAAAGCTTTTTAACTTCGTCTAAAAATGTGGTGGCATCTTTTTGCTTTTCAAAAACAATTCCTACATTTTTCCAACCAAGAGTATTAAAATATTCCACGACTTTCTTAATTGCTTCTTCTCTTGAAATAACTTTAAATTCTTTCAAAATTATTCTCCGTTAAATAACTTTCTGCATTCATAAGGTGAATGAAGATCTTTACTGAATTCGTCAAAAATTTCGTTGATTTTTACAATATTCTCTTTAATTTTCTCTATCATTCTAATTCCTTTTTAAATTTTTCTGAAAGTTTTTTATTTGAATCGAGAAAATCATACATTCTTGTGTTTTTTCTTATTTCAAGCTCAAGAAAAATTTGATCCATTGTCCAAACTTCAGAAGGAAGAGTTTTTAAAACATCGAGAGTAATACTCAAATCTGTAATTCTTGTTAAAAGAATATTTTTAATACTATTAACATAATTATCAATATAATTATTTTGAAATTGATTTAAAAGAGCTTCTAAAGTTCTTTTAACGTCGCAGATATCTTCCCAAGTACCGTTATCGTACTTTTTAATAGTTTCTATTGTTTTTTCGAATTTTAAAAAATCCATCATAATCCTTTCTCCTTCAGCATTTTCTCTAAATCAGCTCTCGCGAAGAGCTCCTTCTCGGCTTGAATTTCCGATTTCATATATTCGTCCAAAAGATTTTCGTACCACTTTCTGCAGTATTCAATCTCTTTTTCACTCAAAGGTTCACACCTTTTAATCTTTCCTAAAATCGTTTTTCCGTTCATTTTTTAAAATTTTTCTTAATTTATGAATCTAATTTCATATTCTTATTATATCATATTTTAATCATTTGTAAATGATTTTTTAATTCTCTCCATTTATAAAAACCTACATTGCTAAAATAAAAAGAGAAATTTTAAAATCCCCTTTTATTTTAATTTTCTAAAATAAATTTCCCTTCAAAAATCTCACCGCTTTCAATAATAAATTTTAAAAGCTGTAAAAACATAGGGTAAGTAATTTCTTCTTCATTTTCAGCATCTTCAAGATGATACTTAAGATTTTTATCAAGATAAAAGAAAGAAGAATCAAGATATAAATTACCGTTTTTACGGTAAAAATAAAAATTATTTACTTCTCCCTTAGAATTAAGGGTATAAAATTGTATATTCTTCCATTCAGCAAGTGCTTTAATAATATCTTTAAAATCTAATTTAGCATCTTTCATATTCGTTTCTCCATTAATTTTATAATTAAATTATAACGTATTTTTAAGATTTGTAAATGATTTTTTTAAGTATCATTCAGTCTCATGAGAGTATCATTCAGTCTCACGATTTTAAAGAATATTTCCAAAAATAAATCCTATTCCCATTGTTCCTAGAATAACGAATAATGTCATTCCAAGAGTAACAACAATGAAATAAAACATCATTAAACCTTTGTTGGAACCACCCTCATCGAAAATCATAAAAATTATTCCAAGAGTAACAACAATCACTAATCCTTCAATCATTTTTACGTTCCTCGTTTATTGTTTATTCATTGCTTGATTATGATTATATTATAACGTATTTTTAAGATTTGTAAATAGCTTTTTGAAAAATATTTTAAAATAATCACAGATGCTTCTATTTTGAGTTATTTCACGTTCTAAAGCTTAAGGTATAGGTATATTAAGGTTAATCATAGAACGTGAAAAACAAGTGTTTAACACGAAATATGAGAGTCTTCTTTAAGTTCATTTTCTAAATAATACGTTATAAGCTTTTACGAAAATGTCATTACGTATTTTTAAAACAACGTAATAGACTTTTGAGCGAAGCTCATTACGTTATAAAAATTTTTTGATATTCTTTATATAAAGAATATATAAAAATACTTTTAATATCGAATTTTTAAGAGTTCTAGAACTAGAAAAAACTAGAACTTCCAGTTAAAAACTCGAACTCAATTCAAAAGTGTTTTAAAGATATCTTTATATAAGGAAATTGAAAAAATAAAATTATTACGTAATAG
>CAMKKS010000003.1 GCA_946413485.1 uncultured Rickettsiales bacterium
GTTTGTTAGAGTAAGATTTTTATTTACTCTATCAAGTAGGATGATTTTATCATTTATACAATATCCTATAATTGTTAAAATTGCCGTTAAAGTTATTAAACATACTTCAATTTGCTTAATGCTTATAAAAGTTATCGTGATAAAAACGTCAAGCAGAAGAGCGATAATTGCTGAAATGGCAAATTTCCAGTTAAATCTTGCAATTATATATAAGCTAATGCATGTAAAAGCAAAAATACAAGCAAAAATACTATCTTTTATAAAAGCCTCGGTCATTTGTGGTGAAGTAAAATCAGTTGATATAATTTTTATGTTATTTTTTTTAAAATTTTTTCTAAAAATAGATAAAATGGCTTCATAATCTTCATTTGCTGTGGTTTTAAATAAGTGGTTATTATCTATTTTTTGATAATTTATTGTTGTTTTAAGTTCATTTTGAAGTTGTTTTATTGTATCTGTTATGTTGCATTTATCGCATGTTGCTTCAACAACAATGCCCCCAGAAAAATCAATTCCACTGTTAAACCAAAATTTATTAATGGTAATAAATGAAATTGCTAGAATAAGGATTATAGATATAATTGCACATTGTGCATTTTTGAATAAATTAATTGTACCTATCGACCATTTATTTTTCATTTTAAATTTTATTAAATATTAATTAAGAATATCTCTCAACGACAGGCATGAAGATATACTTAACACTTTCGTCATCTACTGAACGAATAATCACAGGAGTCTTTCCGTCTTCTACCTGGAATCTAACAATATTAGAAGAAATTTTGTCTAATATTTCTGATAACATTTTGTAGTTGAATGTAATTTTTAATTCTGTTTTATTATTAAATGTTGCATCCATAGAGGTTGTTGAATTATCGCCTGTTATAGAATCTTTACATGCAATATCAATTTTATTACTATTTATTGTCAAATCTACACGTGCTTCCGATGAAGAAATAGCTGTTATTTTTTTTAATGTTTCTTTAAAATCAACAGTGTTTACTTCTAAAACTTTTTTATTTGTTGGTATAACAGCTTGATATTTTGGAAAGCTTCCATCAAGTAGTTTTGATGTATAAAAAATATTATCAGTAGATATTTGAATTGTATTTTCTGTATAATTAACTGTTATTTCATTATCACCTATGTCTTTTGTTATATCTTTTATAAAGTTAGCTGCTTTTTCTGGTATTAACAAATTAGGAACTACGTCTTTTAATGTTGCTTTTCTCTCGGCAACACCAAGTCTTGTACAATCTGTTGCGACAAAATAAATTTTATTTTTTTCTTTTTCATCAGAATGTATCATTATACAATATAAATGTGATTTTTCTGGACTTATGCAACAGAATAATGAAGACATAGCACTGCATAGATCTTGTGCTTTTATTTTGAAATTCTTTGTGTTACTATCTTCTGGCGCAATTAAACATTTACCATCCGTTTCTATTAATGCAATTTGATAGCTAATCTTATTAGAGACGGCGAGTAATTTGTTTTCATCAGTTATTGAAAATTCAATCTCTTTGCTTGATGCACTATTTACAACATTGATAAATTTTTCACCAGAAACAACAAAGTCACCTTTACCTTCTATTGTGCAGTCAAAAACTATTTTTATAAAACTTTCACCATTGCCAGCATATGCAGTAATTTTATCATCTACATTAAACAATATTCTACGTGCAGTTTCTGTGAAACCATTTTTAACAATTGGACTTAATTTTGAGGCAATAGCTTTCATTTCTTGAGTATTAATTGTAAATTTAATTTTTTTCATAAAACAGTATCTCATTAGAAATGACAAAATATTATTTTCAATAAAAAAATAAAATATTTGTATAAAGATTGATTTTTATTTTTTAAAAAAATCAGTTTAATAACGCTACATTAATGATTGTTGACGATGATTATATAAATCGTAGAATTGATAAATATTTAAGAGATAATATTGGATATATACAAAGTAAAATTTGTGTTTTATCAAAACAGAAAAAAATTTTAATAAACGATGAGCCAAAAAAATTTAATTACAGATTAAAAAAAGGAGATAATATTAATGTATTAGATGATTTTTTTGAAGATTATGTAAATAAACACTTCCATTGTAAAAAAAAAACATCTATTGTTGGTGGTAGTTGTGATGATATTTATGATACAAAAAATAAAGGCAAAATTTCTAAATACAGCAAAGAAAGCCGTGAACAAAATAAAAAATATATTTCAAAAAATAATTACAGAAATCTACCAGTAGAAATGGTATATAAAATTAAACAATCTGTTGTTTTTGAAAATGACGATGTTATTGTTATAAATAAACCATATGGTGTAAGCGTTCAGGGCGGAACAGGAGTAAAATATAATTTGGAAGATTATTTTTTTTTATTAAGTGAAAAAAAACTTCGTATTGTTCACAGAATAGATAAAGACACAAGAGGGCTTTTGATACTTGCAAAGAATGTAGCAACGGCGGTAAAATTGACAGATATGTTTAGAAAACGTGAAGTTTCTAAAAAATATTTAGCTATCTTATCTGGTATACCAATTAAAAGCAGCGGTACAATAAAAACATATATAGTTTTATCTAATAAAGATAATATTGCAAAAAATGCTCATTCATCTGAAGAAAGAATGAATGGAAAAGAAGCCATTACTAAGTATAAAGTGATAAAAGTAAATAAAAATAATAATACATCTTTGGTTGAATTTTTTCCATTAACAGGTCGAAAACATCAAATTCGTTTACATTCTCAATATATTAAATGTCCAATCGTTGGTGATGAAAAATATGGTTTTGAAAAAAAGAAAAACAAAAAATTACAACTTTTTGCCGTTGAAATAGACGCAAGCCCGATTATTAAAATTAAGCTCGAAGAGAAAGATTTAAAAAAAATGATTGATTTTGACTAAAATCTTAATTGTTTTTGTGACTTCCATTATTATTTAATTATACAATAATAAAAATATATGGAATATCCTGATAAAAGAGTAAATAGAAAGAAAATAAAAAAGTTTTCAAAAATTAAGCAAAAAGTTAAACAAATAAAATTAAATTATACACGTTTTGGAGTTGATCCTGTAAGAAATATTTTCGCAATTAATTCACTTGGAGCAACAATAGTTATTTCAACTATTTTATATATTTATATTGCTGGTATTTTAAGTTTGTTTTTTCCAGAATCTAATTTTCATTTTATGAGAGAGACTATGAGAATTTTAGAATGTATTTCAATATCAATTGTTTCCTATTTTTTTGGTGGAATTTTTAAAAATGATAAAATAAAAAAAGATTAATTATCGTGAAAGATTTTTATCTTTGCTTTTAACTTCTTTAATTGTTTCATCGTCATTTACTTCTTTAAGTAAAAAGACAATATTTTGCAATTTAGCGATATACATATTTTTTATGATTGTTTCGTTGAATTTGTCAACATCCTTTCCTAAAACGCATGCAATTATTTCACGATATTTGTAAAAATCAAAATCATTGTTTTTTAATACTTTTATTTCTTTTTCAATTTTATTAACAAAAGCTTCAATTTTATTATCATCGGATAAAAAATCAAATGATCGCCAATTTTTTATTGGAGTTTTTGTTAGAAGATATATGCGTTTGTATATATTTGTTCGAAAGTTTGATAAAATATTTATAGCATCTTTGACTTCTTTTTTTTTGATATTATTTGGTAAGTAATTTTGTTTTTTATCTGTTAATTTTCTTGTACTTTGAATATAATTTATATTCATATACATTATTTTAATTTTTTTTTATGTAAATGCAAATTAAAAATTAATCTTTTAAAATATTGTCAATGTTTGCTA
Organism: uncultured Rickettsiales bacterium; assembly: GCA_946413485.1. Classification (GTDB taxonomy): domain Bacteria; phylum Pseudomonadota; class Alphaproteobacteria; order Rickettsiales; family Deianiraeaceae; genus UBA4311. The sequence continues at coordinate 3,823 of CAMKKS010000003.1, forward strand.
CAAAAATTCTAAATTCAGGTATTTTAGATTGACTAAGTTTTTTTATTTCAACGGCATTTATAGTTTGTGGGTTTATATGTTTTCCATATCGTATAACTTCATAGTGCAAATGTGGACCTGTTGCAAGTCCTGTTTTACCTACATATCCTATAACTTGTCTTTGTTTAACTCGTTGTCCAACTTTTACATTAGCAAAACGAGACATATGAGCATATTTTGTAGAATATTCACGATTATGTTTAATAAGCACATAATTACCATAGTCATGATCGGTTGTTTTTTGTAAAATAACACCATCGCCAGCGGCATAAATTGGCGTACCGGTCGGCGCAGCCATGTCAACGCCTTTGTGTGCACGTGTATAACCTAAAATTGGATGTTTTCTTTTTTTTTGAAAACCACTTGTAATTCTAGCACCGTCGATAGGTGTTTTTAGTAATTTTTTCTGAATAGATCTTCCATTTCTATCGTAAAAATTGCCATTAAAATTGAATATTTCATAATTTTTTTTTCTTAAAATTAAATTTGTATATAAGACTTTTTCTTCAATTATATCACCATCGCCATCCTTTGTTGTTTTTAAAACAAATATAAATTTATCATTGCGATGTAGGTCGTGTTGAAAATCAATTAAAAATGTGTATTCATTCAAAACATTATATAATGTAGATATTCTTATACCGCTTATAACAGCATCAGTAAATAAATTACTTTTAATTTCACCGCTCACGACTCTATTATTGATAATAAGTTTTGGCATTTCTCTTTGAAAAACATAACCACTATCGTTTTTCTCGATTATATATTTAACGCCCTTTTGGGTCTTAAAAGATAATTTTGTTATTGTTTTGTTTTCAACGGTTTTTTTCATTTTTGGACGTGTTTTATGTTTTCCTGTTTCTTGCAAGATAGTTTCGGAGTTATATAAAATATTAAAAGATTGTTTTTTTTGAAGTGTTTTAAGATTAATTTTTTTATTAAGTAAAGACATGACTTCATTTATGCTTTCTTGTGAAAAACCAGCATTTTTTAGAGTGTAAGATAAGTTATCTTTTTCGCCTAATTTAATATTTTTTTCACCGCTTCCGTAAACTTTGAATTCTCTATTTTTAGACAAAAGATAATTATCGTCGTTCATAAACATTTCATTTTTGCCAAAATTATTGTAGTTTGATAAATAGCTAGAGACGGTAAATTTAAAGATTAATATAAATATAGCAATACAAACAACAAAACCGACAAAAGAATGAATACTTATTTTAAAAAAATTTTTTATCCGCATAAAATTAATATTAATTAATCATTGATACAACACCAGTAATTAAAAATGATAAAACTATTATTACAGCTATCAATTTTGAAAAAAAGCTAATCATGTTATTAATTGTATATATGCTTAATTTATAAAAATCAACTTTAATTTAAATATAGCAATTATAGTCAATTTTGTCATTGACAATAAAAAAAGTTGTTTTTTATTATTGACAATAAAAAAAGTTGTTTTTAATTATTTCTAATGGCTAAAAAAGTTTTAGCATTAATAAAATTACAAATTGAAGCAGGTAAAGCAAATCCAGCGCCACCAATCGGTTCGGCTCTAGGACAAAGACAAGTTAATATAATGGAATTTTGTAAACAATTCAATGAAAGAACAAAGGATACTCCTGGCTTACCATGTCCAACCATAATAACTGTTTATGAAGATAAAACTTTTGATTTTATTGTTAAAAAACCACCAATGACTTTTTTTGTTAAGAAGTTAGCAAAAATAACATCTGGTTCTAAAACGCCAGGTAGAGCAGCAGATATAGCAACTGTTAAAAAAAGTGATGTTTTAAAACTTATGGAAGAAAAGATTTGTGATTTAAATTGTTTTGGAAATCTTGAATCTGCTTTTAGAATGTTTGTTGGCAGTGCAAAGTCAATGGGTGTTAAAGTTGAAGAATAGTATTATGACAAAGAGAATGAAAAAGGCTTACAGTTTATATAATAAAGAAGATTACTATACAATAAATGATGCTGTTGAAATACTTATGAAATATAATAAAGAAGCTGGTGCTAAATTTGACGAATCTGTTGATGCTTCTATTAAACTAGGTGTAGATACAGACAAACCAGATCAAAATATTAAAAGTTTTGTTGAATTGCCTCATGGTAATGGAAAAAAAGCAAAAATAATTGTTTTTGCAAATGATAGTAATGTAGATAAAGCATTATCATTGGGTGTCATTGCAGCCGGCGGTGATGATTTAATTGACAAAGTGCTTCGTGGCGATGTTGCCGATTTTGACAAAGTTGTCGCAACTACGGCGATGATGCCTAAACTTACAAAAATAGCAAAAATTTTAGGTCCAAAAGGTTTAATGCCTAGTGCAAAATTAGGAACTATTGTAAATGGTGATGTTACGCCGGTTGTAAAATCTTTATTAAAAGGTAGATCAAACTTTAAAACAGAAAAAGATGGCTGTATAAAATTAGGTATTGGAAAAATATCATTTGGAAAAGATAAGATTATTGAAAATTTAAAAGAGATTTTATCTGTTATAAAACAATTACGTCCAGCGAATGTTAAAGCAAATTATTTTAATAGTGTTGTTTTAAGTACAACTATGGGTGTTGGTATAAAAGTTAAAATGAGCGAAGTATATTCAATATGAAAGAAAAAAAAGATATTATAAAAGAAATTAATGAACTTTATAGCAACAATAATTATGCTGTTGTTGTAGATTTTAAAGGATTAAATTCAGTTGATACTACGGCTTTTCGTAGCGATTTACAAACAAAGTGTAATTGTAAATTTCATGTCGTTAAAAATACGTTAAATAAAATAGCTTCAAAAGGAACAGAATTTGAAAAGAATATAAGCCTAAAAGGTCAATGTGGCGTAGTTTTTTGTAATGATATATTGAATGTTTCAAAAGTTATTAATGAATTTTGTTTCAAAACACAAAGAGTTAAATTAGTGGCTTGTTTTAATAAAAGTGATGTTATTAGTGCAGAAAGAGTTAAAGAATTGGCATTATTACCATCTATAGAAGTTTTAAGAACAAAATTATTATATGTTTTGAATTCCGTTGCTACATCGGTTGTGCGTGCAATGGCTGAAAGAATAAAACAACAAGGAGGCGAAGTAAAAAGCGAATAATTGTTGTTTATGTTGTGTTGTGTTTTTGTTTATGAGTGATTTGAATGAAATTGTAAAGACTTTATCTGATTTAACAGTTGAAGATACTGCAAACTTAGTTAAGTTGTTAGAAGAAAAGTGGGGTGTTTCGGCCGCTGCTCCTGTTGCTGTTGCAGCAAGTGGTAATGCTGGTGGTTCAGCTGATGCAGGTGCGGAAAAATCTTCATTTAATGTTGTTCTAGCTTCAGCAGGTGCTAGTAAAATAGCAGTTATAAAAGTTGTTAGAGAAATTACAGGTTTAGGCTTAGGTGAGGCTAAAACAATGGTTGAAAGTGCACCAAAAGAAGTTAAAACCGGTGTCGATAAAGCAACAGCTGAAGAAATAAAGAAAAAATTAGAAGAAGCTGGTGCAACAGTAGAATTGAAATAATTCTATTTTTTAGTATTTATTGGGAATTGTATGAAAAATATTTTAAGATATTCTTTTTCAAAATTGAATTTCAAAGAGCAACCAAAATGTTTGATGTCTTTAAATAGAATTTCATATGATAGTTTTTTGCATGGTGACAAAACGTGTTGTTATTCGATAGATAATGCGCTTGCATCTGTTTTTCCTATTAATGATACATATGGTTATGCAACAATAGAATATGTTAGTAGTAGAACAACAGAGCAAAAATATTCCGTTGAAGAATGTAGAATTAAGAATCTTCCATATGTTGTAGGTTTATATATAACAGTAAGGTTGATTTTATTTGATGTAAATACTGATAAAAAAACAAGAAATGTAAAAATTGTTAAAGAGCAAGAGATTTATTTATGTGATCTTCCAATAATGACAGAGAATGACTCCTTTATTATAGATGGTGTTGAAAAAGTTGTAATATCGCAAATTCACAAAACACCTGGTATTTTTTTCAATAAAAATATTAAAGATAATTCAAAACTTGAATATTCTGCAACAATAATTCCTTATCTTGGTAGCCGTTTAGAACTTATATTTCCAACAAAAACAACATTAAATTTTAGAATAGATAAACATAGAAAACTTTCAATATATCATTTATTGTCAGCATTAAAAATGTCTTGCAAGGAGATGATTTCTAGTTTTTATAAACCTTTAAAGATATCCGTTAAAGATGATGATTGTTTTAGTTTTGAAGTTGATTTTTCTAAATTCATTGGTTCAACTTTAATGTTTGATGTTAGAGATAAAAAAGGAGATATTTTAATAAAAAAAGGTACCATAGTTGGTCGTTTACTTGTAAGAAAACTTGGTGATCAAAAAGTATTCTATTGTAATGCAGATGACTTATTGGGTCAATTTTTATTTAGTAGCATAGATAATGGTAAAATTAGCGAAGGTAGCGTTATAGATGAAAGTTTATTGAAATTAATTAAAAAAGAAAAGATTAAACAATTTGATATTGTAAATAGTTTTGATTTATTATTTAACGAATGCATTCTCAATGCAATAAATGAAAATAAAGGTGTTACATACGAGGATTCATTAGAAACGATAATGAAAATAATTCGTCCAGGTTTGCCTTTTGTAACAGAAGAAGCTATTGGATATTTTGAAAATATTTTTTTCTCAGAGACAAATTATAGTTTAATGGATGTTGGACGTTATAAATTAAATTCGGTTTTAAATATAAATGTTCCTGAAAAATGTAGTGTTTTAACAAAAGAAGATATTATATCAGCTATAAAGAAATTAATAGAATTTAAAAATGGTTTCATTAATGTTGATGATATTGATAGTTTATCAAATAGAAGAATTAGAAATATTGGTGAGTTAGTTTATAGCCAGTTCCGTAATGCTATTGTAAAAATGGCAAAAATTACTTCAGAAAGATTGAATACAGTTATTCTTGATACTGTATCGCCAAATGATTGTATGTTAACAACTCAAGTAGCAAAGTCAATGCGTGATTTCTTCTTATTATCAGAATTATGTCAATTCATGGAGCAAACAAATTTATTATCTGAATTAGCACACATTCGTAAGGTTTCTGCTTTAGGTAATGGTGGTATAACAAGAGATAGAGCGACGGCCGATGTTAGAGATATTCATCCTACTCATTATGGTCGTATTTGTCCTATAGAAACACCAGATGGACAAAACATTGGTTTGGTTACAAGTTTAGCTTGTTATGCAAATGTAAATAAATATGGTTTTATTGTAACTCCTTATCGTAAGGTTGTGAACGGGGAAATTACAAATCAAATTGAGTATTTAGATGCAAATGAAGAAAAAAAGTATAAAATTAGTTATGCTTCTAATAAAGTTGTAAATTTACCTTCTAACTCAGAAAAATTAGTTTCTGCAAGATATAATGAAGATTTTGTATTAATACCAAGAAAAAACATTGATTATATAGACGTAGCTCCTTCACAAATTATGTCAATGATGGCATCATTTATTCCATTTTTGGAAAGTAATGATACAGCTCGTGCATTGATGGGTTGTAATATGCAACGTCAGGCGGTACCTTTGTTATTCAAAGAAACACCATATGTCGCTACTGGTTTTGAAAAGAAAGTTGCTCTTGAATCAAAATCTGTAATTAAAGCAAAAAATGACGGTAAAGTTGTTTTTGTTGATGCAAATAATATTATTTTATCTCTTGATAAAAAAACAGATAAGAGTATCGATTATTATTCATTAAAAACGTTTAATAGAACAAATCAAAATACATTTTGCAATCAAAAACCAGTTGTTGATTTAGGGGATAAAGTTAAAGAAGGTGATGTTATAGCTGATTGTTCCTCAACTAATAATGGCGAAGTATCAATTGGAAAAAATATTTTATTAGCTTTTGTTCCATGGAATGGATATAATTATGAAGATTCTGTTGTTATTTCACGTAAATTAGTTGCTGATGACAAATTTACATCTATTCATATAGAAGAATTTGAAATTTCAGTCCGTGATACTGCATTAGGCGCAGAAGAAATTACTCGTGATCTTGATGGTGTAAGTGATGAAAAATTGAAATATTTAGATGAAACTGGTATTGTTCAAATAGGCGTTAATGTAAAAGCCGGCGATATATTAGTCGGAAAAACAACACCTAGTAGTGAAGGTCCAATGTCTTCAGAGGAAAAGTTGTTAAAAGCAATTTTTGGTGATAAAATTGTTCAAAAGCGTAATACTTCGTTATATTTACCATCAGGAACTTTTGGTACTGTTGTTGGTGTTGAAATTTTGACTCGTCGTGGCGATTTAAAAGATCAAAGAGCTTTACAAATTGAAAGAGAAGCGATACTAGAACGAGAAACAAAAAAGAATATAGAATTGACAATTTTAAATGAGACATTTAATGAAAATTTAAATACTTTATTAAAAGATAGTATTGTTAATTTAAAAGGTAAAAAAACTAAAATAACATCAGATGACTTAAAGAAGATGAGTATAGAAAATAAATTTGTTTTATCTGTTGATAAAGAAGTTTCTAAAAAATTAGCTGAATTAAAAAAATCATATTTACTTGCTAAAAGTAAAATAGAAAAATCTTATATTTCTGATGTAGAAAGATTAATGGATGGTGATAGTTTACCAAATGGTGTTTTGAAAATTGTAAAAGTATATGTTGCTGTAAAATCAAGATTACAACCAGGTGATAAAATTGCCGGTAGACATGGTAACAAAGGTGTCGTTTCAAAATGTGTAGCTGTTGAAGATATGCCTTATATGGAAGATGGAACACCTATTGACTTGATTTTCAGTCCTGTTAGTGTTCCTGGACGTATGAATATTGGACAGATATTAGAGACTCATCTTGGTTTTTTATCGTATAATATCGGTAAAAAGATAGACAATATTTTAAAACAAAAAGATGCAAGCGATAAAGTTCGTAAGATTTTACTAGAAATTTCTAAAAATAATGAGAATTTCTCAAAAGAGATTAAGAAAAAAAGTGATAAAGAAATTATTGAACTAGGTAAACAATATAAAGATGGTTTGTATTTTGAAACTCCTGTTTTTGATGGTTGTAAAATAGATGATATGGATCATTTAGCGGATATACTCGGTATTGATAAATCATTGCAAGTTACGCTTTATAATGGTTTAACTGGTGAACCATTTGATAGAAAGATAACAGTTGGTTATATGTATATAATAAAACTCCATCACTTAGTTGATGAAAAGATGCATGCAAGATCAACTGGTCCATACAGTTTAATAACACAACAACCATTAGGAGGAAGAGCTTATTTTGGTGGTCAACGTTTAGGAGAAATGGAATGTTGGGCTTTACAAGCTTATGGCGCGGCTTATACATTGCAAGAAATGCTTACAGTTAAATCAGATGATGTATCTGGTAGAGAAAAAATGTATGAATCGATTATTAACAATAACTCTCGTTTCAGCTCTGGTATTCCAGAGTCATTTAATGTTTTATGTAGAGAGTTTCGTTCTCTTGGATTTGATATAGAACTTGGTATAAATGGTTAGTGTGTATGATTGAAAATAGTAATGTTAAAACTACTGATAATTTTGGTGCTTTTATTGATTTTGATTATCTTCGTGTTAAAATAGCAAGTCCTGAACGTATTTTATCTTGGTCATACGGAGAGGTAAAAAATTCTGATACTGTAAATTACAGAACACTAAAACCAGAACGTGATGGTTTGTTTTGTGCAAGGATTTTTGGTCCTATTAAAGATTATGAATGTCTTTGCGGTAAATATAGAAGATTAAAATATAAAGGAATTAGGTGTGAAAAATGTGATGTTGATGTTGTGTCATCATCTGTGCGTCGTGAAAGAATGGGACATATTAAATTGGTTTATCCAGCATTAAATACATTGTATTTAAGAACCGTTCCATCTAAATTGTCAATTTTATTAGATACAACAGCAAAGTTACTAGAAGCTGTGCTTTATTTTGAAAGATATATAGTTATTGATCCAGGCGCAACACCATTGAAAAAATATCAAATATTATCAAAAAGCGAATACGAGAGATCAGTTGAAGAGTTTGGTGAAGGTGTTTTTAAAGTAGGCACAGGTGCTGATGGAATAAAACAAGCACTAGAAGCTTTTGATTTAGAAAAAGAATACGAACGTCAACTTGCAATGATTCAAAGTGTCAAATCTGAATTAAAACTTGTTTCAATGAAAAGAAGACTTAATTTAATAAATGATTTTATTGTTTCTGGCAATAGACCTGAATGGATGGTATTTACAATTTTACCTGTTTTACCTCCAGAATTGAGACCATTGGTTCCATTAGATGGCGGAAGAATGGCAATTTCTGATTTAAATACACTATATGCACGTATTATAAATAGAAATAATCGTTTAAAAAGATTATTAGAAGTTGGTGCACCAGAATTAATTATTCAAAATGAATGTAGAATGTTACAAGATGCTGTAAGTTCATTGTTGAATAATTCAAGTAGTAATAATGCAAAAGTTGCTAAAAATTCTTTCGGCAGACCATTAAAATCTATTAGCGATTTCTTAAAAGGAAAACAAGGTCGTTTGAGACAAAATTTACTTGGAAAACGTGTTGACTATTCTGGTCGTTCAGTTATTGTTTCTGGTCCAGAGTTGAAATTACATCAATGTGGTTTACCAAAAGAAATGGCATTAGAATTATTTAAGCCATTTGTTTTATCAAAATTACGTTTGTATGGTAAAGCAGCAACAATACGTCAAGGTTTACAAATGATAGAAGCAAAAATTCCAGAAGTATGGGAAATTTTAGAAGAGGTAACAAAAGAACATCCAGTTTTATTAAATCGTGCTCCAACGTTGCATAGACTTGGTATACAAGCTTTTGAACCAAAATTAACAGAATTAAAAGCGATACAAATTCATCCATTGGTTTGTCGTGCATTTAATGCTGATTTTGATGGTGATCAGATGGCGGTTCATATTCCTTTGTCAATAGAATCACAGCTTGAGGCACGTATTTTAATGCTTGCTTCTAATAATATTTTAAGCTCTGCTAATGGAGATCCAATGATTGTACCAAGAAAAGATATAACTGTTGGATTATATTATATGACTACTGCTTTTGATGGTGAAAAAGGTGAAGGTCATACATTTTATTCCTATGATGATGTTATGTGCGCATTGCAGGATAAAAGAATTACAATTAATTCAAAAATTCAATATTATTATAAGTACGACGATTGCGAAGGAGAAGAAAAAAACAAGTTACATTGTTTAAAAGAAACAACAGCTGGAAGATTAATGTTATTTAAATATATACCTTGTGATGGTAAAATTAGTTTTGATTATTTAAATAAACAATGGGACATTGGTTTCTTAGGAAGAATCGTAAAAGAAGTTTTCAAGGTTTATGGTCCTAAAGTTACTGTTATTTTTTGCGATAAAATAATGAAAGATGGTTTCAAATATGCAACACTTTCAGGTATTTCATTTGGTAAAAATGATATAAATATTCCAGAAAATAAATACGATCTTATTAATGAAGTAATGGAAAAAATTAAAGAGGTTGATAATCAATTTAATGAGGGTTATATAACTACAAAAGAAAGATATAATAAAGTTACAGACTATTGGGCAGAATGTACAGACAAGTTGTGTGATGAAGTAATGAATTCATTAAAAACAAATATAAATAATTCTAAAATTAATTCAATTGCTTTAATGATGAACTCTGGTGCACGTGCATCTAAGGCACAAATGAAACAATTAGGTGGTATGAAAGGTTTAATTGCTAAACCAAATGGTGCAATTATTGAAACACCGGTTATTTCTAATTTTAAAGAAGGTTTGTCTGTTATGGAATATTTTAATGCTGCACACGGTGCTCGTAAAGGTAATGTTGATACGGCTTTAAAAACAGCAGATGCTGGTTATTTGACTCGTCGTTTAGTTGATGTTGCTCAGGATTGTATTATAACAGAAGAAGATTGTGGTTGTGATGAAGGAATAATATACAGAGCGAAAATTCAAGATGGACGCATTGTGCAAAAATTATCAGAAGTAATTAAAGGTAGATTTTTAGCAAAAGAAATATGCGATAGAAATGGAAAAGTTTTATTAAAAGCAAATACATTAATAAATGAAGAAGCAATAAAAATTCTAGATGATAATGAGGTAGCTTCAGCAATTATACGTTCTCCTGTTACATGTAAATGTAAATATGGTGTTTGTTCAAAATGTTACGGTATTGATTTATCTACACAAAATGTTATAAATGTTGGCGAAGCAGTTGGTGTTATAGCGGCACAAACTATTGGTGAACCAGGTACGCAGTTGACATTAAATACTTTCCATATTGGTGGTGTTGCAACGAAAAAAATTGCCGAATCTGTTATAGATGCTGAAGTTGCTGGTGATGTACATTTTGTAGATGTTCGTTTTGTTGTTAATAAAAATAATGAAAAAATAGTTGTATCAAGTTCAGGATATATAGAGATTTTAGATAAAGATAAAAAAGTTATATATTCAAAAATGATTAGCTATTCTGCAAAATTACTTGTTAACGATGGCGAAAAAGTAAAACTCGGACAACGTTTAGCCGAATGGGATCCTTATAATGTATATATAATATCTGAACATAGTGGAAAAGTTAAATTATGTGATATGATTTTAAATACATCATATATTGAAAAAGTAGATGAAGTTTTAGGACATACAAATAAAGTTGTTGTTAATTGGACAGATTGTTCTAAAAACTTAAAACCAAGTGTATCTATAACTGATAAAAATGATAAAAAAATTAAAGATGAACATGGAATTCCTGTTTCATATTTATTACCAGTTGGTGCAATTTTATCTTTATCAGATGGTGATGATATTTGTGTAGGTGATCCTATTGCGAAAATTTTAAGAGATGAATCAAATGTTGTTAAAGATATAACAGGCGGTTTACCAAGAGTAGAAGAAATATTTGAAGCTAGAATACCAAGTAATTCTGCAATTATTGCTGGTGCCGATGGTTATGTTGAGTTTAATAAAGAAACAAGAAGTATACTTAAAATGACATTACATCCAGACAATAAGGATATTGAACCAATTGTATACAATATTCCAAAAGGAAAATATCTATCAATTCGTGATGGTAGTCGTGTTAAAAATGGTGATATAATTATTGCTGGTTCTATGAACCCACATGATATATTACGATTCCAAGGTATAGGTGAATTAACATCTTATATTGTAAAAGAAATACAAGCCGTGTATAAACTACAAGGAATTGATATAGATGGTAAACACATTGAAATAATAGTAAAATATATGTCGAATAAAGTTATCGTCGATGATGGTGGCGATACGGAATTAAAAGAAGGCAATCAATATGAATTAACAAAAGTTTTAGATATAAATGAAAAAAATCAAAAAAATAATCTAAAACCAGCAAAATATCATAGAGTTTTATATGGAATTTCAAAGTCATCATTGCAATCAGAATCATTTATCTCAGCTGCGTCTTTCCAAGAAACAGTAAAGGTTTTAACAGACGCTGCAATAAAAGGAAAAAGAGATGAACTTCGTGGTATTAAAGAAAGCTTAATAATTGGTCGTTTAATACCAGCTGGTACTGGCTTTATAACGAGAAAGTATAAAAAAGAAGCAATGCAATTTTCAGGTGAAGGAGAAAGCGTTATTAATATTGATTCAATTTAAAGATTGTTTCTCTTTCTCTTCTTTGAAATAGATAAGTTTTCTTTTAGCTCTTGTTATTGCTACATATTTTAATCTTAATTTTTCGTTTTCTTTTTGCTGTTTATCTTTTTCGGTTAGTTGAATCATTGGATCGTTTTTTTTTATATTTTCCTTCTTATACCAAAAGCAATTGTCTAAAAAAATCATTCTATTATCGTTATTTTCTTTTCTACATTCTTCGTTATCGAAATATATGACAGTATCAAATTCCATTCCTTTAACACCATGAATTGTATTAAAAAACACATTTAATTCATTGTTGTCAATGACAATTTCTTCTTTATTTATTTTTTCAAAACTTTCAAATTGCAAGATAAAAGATCTAATATCATAATTATTTATTTGATTTTCTTCACAATAATTTTTAGCATATTTTTTAATAATTTTTAAAGGTAAATAATATTTTTTATTTTTTTTATCTTCTACTATTTTTTCAATTAAAGATAAGATATCGTCTATCGTTTTACAATTTAGAATATTATCAAGATAGTTGATTGCATAAATTAGCTTATCGTTTTCTTCTTTATCGTCAAAGATCCGGCGCTTCATTAAATTCCATAACGTATTTTTAGGAGATATTTTATTGTTATCACTTAAGCAAATTTTTGCTAACATTTCATCGGTGAAATTAAATATTTCGCTTTTGAGTAGACATGCTAAATTTATGCTATCGTTTTGTAAAATAAAAAAATTTAATATTAATAATATATCATTATAGTAAATATTATTCATTATTTTATCTGTAATAATATTAACATTATAATTATTTTGTAATTCAGATAAAACATCAAGTATATTTTGTTCAAGTCTATAACTAATTATTGCAATATTACATTTATTATCTTCGATATCAATAATGTTATTATCTATATCTTTTTTATTTTGTAATATATATTTATATACTTTTTCAGTAAGATTTTTTATTTTTTGTTTTTTTTGTTCTTGCTTTAATTTTAAATTGTTAGTTCTTGTTAACCATTCGTTTTCTTTTTCTTCTTCCTGAGAATTTTCTTTCATGTTATAGTTTTCAACTAAAATTGCTTCTTTTTGTTCTAAAATATAGCCATTTGGTTTTTTTTTTAATTTTTCTTCGCATGATTCATGTTTGATGTAATTTACAAAAGAATTTTTATTATTTTGGCATAATTTATCAGCTTCATCTAAAATTGGTTGTGTTGAACGATACGATGTTGATAGTTTTATGTCTGAATTAAAATTAATATTTAGTTTTTTTGATAAATCACGAAATATATTTTTATTTTTTTCATATTCTTCTACTTTTGCGCCTTGAAAACGATAAATTGATTGTTTTTCATCACCAATAATAAAAAAATTACATTTTGTTTTTTCTACAATTTTTTCTATAATTTTCCAGCTAATTGGATTTGTATCTTGCGCTTCATCAAGCATTAAACATTTTATATTTGAACTATTATTAATATCTTTAAATAAGCAATCATTTAAAAGATTAATATGTGTTTGAAATAAAAAATCGTCATATGTATTAACGTTCATTTCTTTTTTGAAAGAATGATATTTTTTTAAAACCTCAAGAGCAAAATGTAATATTGAATTTGTCATAATAGCGCATTGTTGTGCCGTTTCTCTCAAGAAAAAATCCTGTATTTTTAAGAAAAAAACTTCTATTTCTTTTAAACTAGCGTCAATTTTTTTTTTCGGTGAACTATCTTTATTAAGAACAATATTTCTCCAAGTATCAATCTTTTTGAGATTTTGTTCTTTTATAATATCTTCGTAGATATCTAAATTTTCTTCTTTTTTATTGTTTTTTTTGTTTTCAATAAACTTGTAAATTTGTTTTTGAAGAAAACCTAAATTATTGATTAAATATTTTTCTATTTCTTCTTTTTCTTTACTTAATATATTTATGTTATTAACATAATCTTGCATTTCGTTTGGTAATAGATGATATATTTTGTTTTCATCTACACAATCAAAAAAATTGTCATTTTTTAATTTATCTTTAATGATGATTTTTTCAAAAAGCTCAAAAAAGTAAATTTGTTTTTTAATTATATCTTCAATCAAATCATAAAAAGATTCTATATTTTTTACTTTTGAAATTTCATTAATAATCTTAGTTTGTTTATCGTTAATATTGTTATTAAAATCATTAATTATCTTTTTTACCATTTCGGATGTTGCAAGTTTATCATTAGCTAATAAACTAATATCATTTGAAAGCAAATTGTTAGCAACTAAAAGTCTTCTGCAGAAACCATGAATTGTTGAAATTCTTAATTTACTTTCTTGTATATATATATTTTCTTTTTTTGCTTCTGTTATAATTCTTTTTATTATTTCTTTTGATGCTACATCCGTATATGTTATACAAACAATTTCTTCTGGTTTTATGTTATTTTTAAGTAAAAATAAAAATCTTTTTATAAGATAAGTTGTTTTTCCACAACCAGCATTTGCTGTTATCCATAAATTAACATTCAAATCTATTTTTTCTTTATTGGCGTTAATCATGTTAATTTAGAGCATAAAATAACATAATTGCTGGATCTTCTAACATCTTTTTTAAATCACTGGCAAATAATGCTAAGTCTGCACCATCTATTACGCGATGGTCGGCTGAAATTGTAATAACACACGTTGGACATGCTACAATTTTTTCATTAACAACAGCAGGGCTGTTTTCTATTGAACCAACTGCTATAATGCAAGATTGTGGTTGATTGATTATTGAATAAAATTCTTGTACGCCATACATTCCAAGGTTTGAAATAGCGATACTTCCTCCTTGAAACTCTTGTGGCAATAATTTACCATTACGAGTTTTTTCAATAAGACGTTTTGTTTCTTCTGAAATTTGTATTAAACTCATTTGATCTGAATTTTTGATTATTGGTGTAAATATTCCATCATTTACAGCAACTGCAATAGAAACATCAATATTGTTATATTTTCTTATTTTTCCATTAATCCAGCTTGCATTTACTTTTGGATGTTTACTTAATGTTTGTGAAACAGCCATAACTATTATATCATTTACGGAAATTTTTAATTTTGGATTATCTTTTTTATCTTTATTTATTTCTTCTTTAAATTTTAAAAAATTTGTCATATCGACCTTAATTTTTAAATACCAATGTGGTGTTTGTTGTTTACTTTCCGTTAGTCTATTTGCTATTGTTTTACGCATTCCACTTGGTTCGATATCGGTAAACTCTATTGAATTCCTTCCTTTTTTATTTTTTTGCAATAAATCATTTTTTAAAAAGTTTTCTACATCTGCTTTAACGACTCTACCATTTGGACCATGACCAGAAATGTTTTTTATATCTATATTATTTAATTTTGCAATTTTTTTTGCTAGAGGACTTGCAAAAACAATATCATTAGAAGAAGGTATATTTTCTTCTACTTTGTTTTTTTCATTATTTATAATAACATTGCTTTCAGTTGTATTTGTTTCAGTTTTGCTTTCTGTTTCATTTTCTTGTTTTATGTTTTTAACTTTATAATCTTTTAAGATTGATAAATCTTCATTTTTTTCTAAAATTAATGCAATTGTAGCGCCAACGGCAACGGTTTTATTATCTTCTACTAAGATTTTTCCAAGAATTCCTTTATTTTGTGATTCAACTTCCATTACAGCTTTATCGGTTTCAACTTCTAAAATAACATCACCAACGGAAAGGTTATCACCTTCTTTTTTATTCCACACAACAATCTTACCTTCCGTCATCGTAGGAGACAAAGCCGGCATTTGTAATTCAACAACCATATTTGGTAGTTAATTTTTTCTTTTTTTATTTGCAAGAAAGTTTATATATTTATGTTTTGTTGTATATATTTTTTTCTTGAATTTAATGATTTTATTGCAATATTTGGTGTATGAAGAATTATTTATCAAAAATAACAGATAATTTATTAAAATTGACTTTCTATCAGAACAAACAATTAACGCAAGTTAATATTAAAGATAATGATGTTGTTATTAATTTGTTATCAAAATTTATTCTTCCAATCTTAATGATATTTGGATTTTATATTCATTCCCATGGAGATTACACGCCAGGCGGAGGGTTTCAAGCAGGAGTAATTTTTTCATGTATATTATGCTTGTATTATTTTATAAACATTGACAAAAGCAAGAAACGATTTTCTCATGAGTTTTTGACGTATATATCAATTATTGGTTTTATTTTTTATGTAGGAACTGGAATTGTTGGTTTTTTTCTTACTGGAAATTTTTTAGATTTTACTTTTTTACCATTTGAACATAATAATGCAAGAGGAGTTTTTATAGTTGAATTTGGAATAGTTTTAATAGTTTTTTCAAGTATATCTCGTATATTTATAGTATTGTTAAATTTATTAAAAGATATAAAATCAATATGAGCATGAATATTTTTACATTACTTGGTTATGCTTTGTTAGGCTTAGGAATCTTTTTAACAATGTCAGTAATGCTAGGTTTGTGCCGTTTTAATGATATATACACACGTATTCACATAACAACTATAAATGATATGCTTGGTATTCCTGTTACAATTTTAGGAACGGCCTCTTTGTTTCTTGGCCTTGGAAACGTTTTTACGGCAATCAAGCTTTGTATTGGAGTTGTTATTTGGTATATTGTTGCACCAATATCTAATTACATAATAATTAAGATGATATATTTTTATAACGATGAAAAAGAGTAAATACTCTATTTTTTTATTTTCATTTGTATAATATAATTTGTTATTTCATATAGTATTATCATCATTAATGCAATGAATATTTGGCTTAAAACATCTGGTGGCGTAATTATTGCAGAGATTATAAAAATTATTACGATGGATAATTTTCTATATTTTGTTAAAATATTTTTTTTTAAAAAACCGAATTTTGTTAAGATAAAAAGTATAATTGGAAATTGTAAAAATAAATTCACAGAAAAAATTAAATAAAAGAAAGTACCAATATAATCATTAATTTTAAACATAGGTGTTGCATTATTAACATCAAAGGCAAAAAATTTAATAAAATGTGGTAATAAAAAATAATAAACAATTAAATTAGAAATAATCATCAATATAGTTGAAAAACAAAGTAGGATAATAAGTATTTTTTTTTCAAACGAATAAAGACTTTTTTTAAAAAACCAATAAATGCATATTAAAAATATTGGTAGAGATAAAAGAATCGCAGAATAAAACGACAAAAGTAAATCAGCAGCAAAACTATCAAAAATTGACGTATAAACAAACAATAAATTATATTTTTTATTAAAAATTGTTACAATTGGTTTTGTAATGAGATCATAAATATATGAACGATTTATATAACAAATAACAAAATTTGTTAACAAAGAAAGAAAACATATTAACAATGCAAATCTTAAATCTTTTAAAATATTAATTATCGTTCCTTTCATAATTTATTTATGTTCCACGTTTTTCGTCGTTGTTTTTTTTATTATTGTTTTTCCCTGCCGAAGAAGAACTAGGACCGATATTTTTTATTGCTTTTACTCCTTTTGATGGCAATTCGCTTATAACAGTTTTTACTTGTCCTAATGCTTGTTTTATTTCATTAGGCATTGAGCTTTGTTGACCAAATAATTTTGCACCAAACGTTGATGTTTTGTCAACAAATTCAGACATCATACAAGTAATTATAAATAATATAAATGCTGTTAAGAAACTAAAACCTTTTGTGTTAAAAGCAACATCGTCTGCTACATGGCCGGAAAGTTCGGCCATATGCACCGGCATTGTGCCAGAAATTCTCCACATCGAAAAAAGCGTTATGTCTAAAATTGGTATTTTAATTACAGGTTCCCAGCAATATACAAAATTCATACTTCCTTTTATTATATAATAATATATTGTTCCAAAAAACGATAAACCTGTAAACATCATTACTTGTTCAGCTATACAAGCCGCAATTGTTTTTATCCAATTTGAAAATTTATCAGATGTTTTTTCATGAACAAGAAGTAAAAATACAACAGGGCCAATTGCTAAGTATAAAGACATTTTTATTAGAATTACTATGTATAAAATAACAGCTTCTATCACATTAATCATAAAGAAAACAAAACACATGATTAATATAATTATAACAATAATACCAGACCATGAAGAAAACAAAATTGCTAGTAGTTTTTCAAGTGTATATCGATTAATCCAGAATTTTAAAATTTTATCAATAGGGCCAAAAGCTGAGTAGATAAAATCTTGTGGATTTAATGCGGTATATTTTTCTGAAGAAAAGCTTCCTGCTACAAAAGCCGATAGCCCTTCTGCTAAATTAAATGCTGGTTTAACGAAAAGTTTTATATATAGTTCAAGCGATTGAGGATTTACAAAAGCCATTATTAATGCGTATCTCCATAGGTATTTTTTCATAAAGTTAAAATCAATTTTCTGTTCTCCTGTGATAAATTGAAAACCTATCATAAAAACAGAAAAAACAACAATACTAAACCATGCAACATATAATAAGTGTATTTTTAAGAAAGAAGAAGCTATTTTTCCAAGCATACCTGCACTCCAATCATAATCGCATACTTTTTTGTAGTTTTTTGTATACCAATCTTCTTCTTTAACGTCATCTGGTTTAGTTTCACATTTAGATGGATCATTAATTAAACATCTCTTACATAAATAATCACCAACAAAAATTGTTTTAATTGGTTTTATTATATATGATGTTAATAATTTATTAGCAGCGCCCGGAATATTATCGTTTGATACAGCTTGATCTATACTATTTTCTGATTCTACTTGAATGTTTGCTTTTACGTTATAATAACCGCCGTGCGTATATAACACATTATTCCCGTTAACACTAGCTATCCCGTCTTCATTATTATCGGTGAATTCAATATATTTACCATCGGCATCGCCGTCACCGGGTGAAATTTTATCACTATCAAGAATCGAGACCCATAGTTTTCCAGTTCTTGGTGATATTACAGATATTTTTCCCGCATCATTTTTATCATATTTTTTAAAGGAATACACAAGATCGCTTGAGGCGATTTTTTCTGTTGTATAATCAGATGTAGACGGTGAGAATAATACATTTGGATTGTATAATGGATCTGGACGGCCTTGGTCGTTTAAAGGTTGTATGTAATAGTATAAGTATTTTCCTTTTGATACTTGAGCGCCGTTACCAACACTTAATGTATAACCTCTTTGTAAGTCATCTTGATTTATTATTCTATAGTTTCTATATATGCGTAGAGGATCATCGCTATCTTCGCCGGCTAAAAAGAAACCAAGTTTTGCTGTCTTAAAGCTTTTTCCTTTTATTGTTGTTGGTATTTGTAGGTTGATGTTTGTTGTAACGTCTGATGTAGAAGAATTGTCAGTAGTTAGTTCTCCATAGCCATATTCAGATAATATATTGCCGGCGTCAAACCTTGTCACGGAACCAAACTGGTTATCATTGGCGCTTACTGTTCTGTTATATTTATCATCTTGACAGATTGCTGAGGTTGCATTTTGTGAGAAAATATAATCATAATATTCATTGCCATCTATATTTTTTGATATTGCAAGAATTTCATTACATGAGGCTTTTGCCATATTTTCTAAATCATCAGAAATTTTGTCTTTGCATTCATCTGTTGTTTCTGAAGAAGAAAGACCATAAGAATAGATAGTTGTCATATTAGATATGCAACTATCAAGATCTCTTATTTGCATTTTTAAAAATGCTATTTTAAAGTTATTCATTATATTTTTATCATCAAAAGATATAGAATAATTGTTATCTGGGTCGCAAGCAGATATTTTTTTAGATAAAATATCATTTATTGAATCAAAAACTATTTTTTTGTTTGAGTAAGTATAATTATCAAATGGTTTAATCATTTTTATATTTTGGGTCCAAGTATAAGTATTTCCATCATCGTCGATATAATTTTTGCAATGTTCACTTGTTCTAACCATTTTAGGCATGGTCGTTAAATCGTCAACTGAATAAACAATTCCATTATATGAATAAATGGATTTTCTTTTTATACAAACGCCACAATTTTCTTCATATATATTTTCAAGATTACTCCATTTTCCGACTGCATCAACTAATGTGTTTGGATATTTTGCATCTGAACTTTTGTATCTTTGAGGTCTTTTTTCAATAAAGCTTTTGTTATCTATGTTTTTTACATTTTTATTACATGCACCAACTTTCATTCTATTTGTCCTAAAATCAACACTTTCTTCGCTTTTACAATATAGTAATGTTTTTTCATTCATTCCGCTACCAATATAATCATTTATTCTGTCATTGTTACATTTTATTAAATATCCTTTTAAACATGCTGCTGGTGGTATTGGAACAACTTTAAATGCTGTTGCGACACCGCATGATCTTTTTGCACCGGAAGCTTTTTCCGTTTGCATTGTTCCGCTTGGTGCTTCTGCTATTTCAGTACCTGCAACCATAAAACCTATTGAAGCAGCTTGAAGAGCAGCAGAAGTTGCATATAAAGCGGCAGCTTTAACTAAAAGTGGCCATGCGCCGATAATACCAGCGGCTATAGCGGCTTTTGTTTCCATTATTGCTACTGATAGGGCAACACCAGCGGCAAGTTCGTGTTGTAATGCAAGTGCATACATAGATATTGCACCAACTTCTGTCCATGTAGTTCTAATTATGCAATAAGCTTGTGATTTATGCGATAAAGCACCAGATACATAATAATTTCCGGTTGTGTTAAAATTAATTCTATCGCCTTTATCAAATACAGCCGAAGAACCATTAGATAAAGATAAAGTATTCCAAGATGGTGTTAAAATACCAGCACCTATCATGTTTCTTTGAAATTCTGATTGTTTGAAAAATTCTTCACCACGTTTTCCATCGCCATTAACTGTTTCTTTTGCTTGAACACCAGGTATGTTATTTTCTGCTTCTTTTTTATCTAATGAATAACTATTTATTATAGATGAAGAAAAGCCGAAAGGTGAATTCATTTTTATTTTTGTTGATGCGTTTTTAGTACCAGTTATGGAAATTTGACATTCATCATCACTTGTATTTATAGGATCATTGACTATAGGTTTAACCATTATTAGTTGTTTTGGATATCTAGCTGTAAAATTTGCATTAAAAGTGTCTACATTTTTTAATTCACAATTAATTTTATATGTTGTTCCATCGGATAAAGTTTTAGTATCGCATTTTTGATTTATTACAGCATTTTTAACAATACCTCCATAACTTCTCCATATTGAATTAAGATGATATTTATTTTTTACACTATCAATATTCCAATTTGTGTCACTTGGTGCGATATAAGTACCACTTACGGCGCTATTACCTGTATAAAAAGTTGAAGGATCGTTTGGTTGTTCCATAATCATCCATTTAGGAGTTATCCAAGATGGAACACATCTTGCAAAATATTGATTATTAACAAAACTATGAATATTTGTTTTCAAAACAAAACCACCAGTTTCGTTGCTACTTAGCTCAGGATAAATTTTTCCCGTTTCATATGGTCGACTATATATACTTGTTGTTTCTGTTTTATCGTCTACATCTAAAGTTTTATCGTTTTGACAAGCAACAATATAAGGTGCCTTTGATAGGGAAAATAAATATTCATCTTTTGTTTTACAACTTTCATTTTCACATATTTCACTAGAATCGGTTATTGTATCAATTCCAATGTATTTATCTAAATATGATTCACAAATTTTGCTGCTTGTAAAACATATTGCATTTTTATCTAAAACAGGATCTTCAATTGTATAATTACCAGCATTATAATTTGTTCCATTTGTTATAATATCAAAAGATAATATTGATTTTTGTTTCATTTTACTAATTTTTACAACGGAGTCGTTAATAACATCTCCATCTTCTATACGATATTGAACACCATTAACGGTTACTTCAATGACTGGTATTTCATCATTACAATTACTATAATCGCCACATTTTATGCTTGAAATCATAGGGTCATCTTTATTCAGTTGATAATCGTTCCAACCTAGTGGAGGAAATGTGACAATATAGTAGTATTTTGGTGTATATTGAATAAAATTTTCATCTTTATATAATACAACACTACCAGAAATTGTTTTTTTCTTTGCGTTGTTTGTTTTAGATAGGTCAACAAGGATTATGTCTGGAACATCTGTTGGACCACAACTCTCAAAATTAACTTTATTGTAACAACTAGAAAGAGTGCCAGTTGAATTATCTTGTTTTTCTTCTATTAAATGTTCTCCACCATTGTGTTCAAAAGCAGGTGTTGTAAATTCAACTCTCCATGGTTTAGAAAGATTTTTTCTTAAAATATGTGTCTCATCAACTCCATACCATGTTGACATTTCTTTGTAACCTTCTGGTGAATCTTTATGTTGTTCGTCATAAATAAAATGATCTAAACAAGCACCTTCGGTTGTATAAATTGCTGGTAAAAGCAAGCCAGATGTATTTATATGCATACCGGAAAATGGCCCAAAACGAGTAAATATTTCACTAGAATTTTCTGATTTATTTAGAACATAATATTTACTATCATTGACAAAATTTATGTTTGTTATTTCTAATATTTCATCATCAGATAATGTATCTGTTGGTTTAGCCTCACCTTCATTATAACAAATAGCTGGTTTGTGAACAATACTATCTTCTATTCTTATTTTGTAATGTTTTGAAAAATAATCAAATTCATAATATGCTTGCAATATATTATTACCATTTTTTTTGTATGTTCTAACTAAGTTATTATATTTTTTATCTTTTGTATTTGCTTGTATTTGTACATTAGTAAGTCCTTCTTCAGGTAAATCAACAACTATTATTTTTGGTTCATATTTTTCATATGTTTTATTTGTAATAGAAACATCACTAACCGGGATTGTTTGTTGAGTATTGCCATCGCTGTAAACATATTGCGGCCCATATCTTTCATCATATAATAAACCAGTAATACTTGTATGATCATAAAATTTTCCATCTATAATCATACTTTTTGGTAAACTGTCTTCATTGCAACCGACTTTTTCAACCGATGATTCTTCCGGTGGTATTATTCCGCCATCTGAGTTGTATTTTGGTAGAAATTTAACAACATCTTTTGTATCATATGTATGCATATAAACTGGTTTTCCTGTTTTGACATTTTTAAAGTCATAACCAGAAAACCACATAGGTCTTTCATCGTCGCAGTACCACCATAATTCGTTTGGTGTTGCAATTTTTCTTGGATTTCTAGTTTCAGAATAAACAGCATATTTACTATATTCATATGGCCTATAATATCCATACGAACCGCCTAAACCCATATTGCATTGCCACATTTCAGGATCTGAATATAAACTTCCATTACTATCTTCTTCCTCATCTGGCTCTATATAAACCATAAGACCATTGCCATTTCTCATTTCAATATATTGATCGCCGCTTTTTATAAGAATTGGGTATTGAGAACTAATTGTGATTGGAATAGTTTGTCCAGCTTTAACTGAAAAAGGAAACCATTGAATTGGTATTATACCATTATCATCTTTATTAAAAAATAATTCATTACTTGATTTGTATGTATAATATTTTCCGTCTATTCTACAATCATCTGGTACTATTTTGAATTGTTTTTTTGATTTTTCTTCTAAGTCGTCATAACCATCTGGTTTTTTAGTATAAACAACACTATCTTCAAAAATTTGTAGATTTGGAAAAACTTCATCAACACATTCAATTGATACAACATCGTCACTTGCGACCGGTAATAAACCATAATCAAGACCAACATTTTCTGTACTATTTGCTGGATATATTTTAGGAATATAAATTGAACCACCCATATATTTTTGAATAGCATCTACGTTAGCTAAGTATGCAGGTTTTGTTGCATCAAAAACTTCAGCTTTAGTGAATTTTATATCGCTGATTATTGCTAAATCATTATTATAACCATCGCAAAAACTATGCCAATTATCGTTAGTTTTATAATTAGGAGTTTCAATATGATAACAATTGCCTTGTGCTATCATACTTGGATTACAAATAATTGAGGTTATTAAACTTGTTCTACAATCTTTACCATATAATACATCATCGCACATGAAATAACCAGTTCCTTGTTCTTTGCTTTCAACTTTTGTTGAATTTGTGAAATCGTTACAACAAGCAAGTTTTGTAGCTTCAACTCTTCTATATCCAGGAACATCGTTAGTATTTGTTTCCATAATACATGGTAGTCTAACTTGTTTCCAAAACATATTATCTGGTTTTACATAATCTATTCTGTCGGCATCAAGTAAATTTTCATCAATAGCATAATACATTGTATTATCTGAATCATCATATTTTGCGCCGGCTCTTAAATCTGCTTCTTTTCTTCTTCTATGTTGGTAGTCAACACAAGATATAACAGATGGATTTTGCAATGTTGAACTTATTTTTTTTGCTTCACCATCATCTTTATAAAGCTGTACTGCGCAATCTTTTGGACATTCACCAGTGCTTTCATCTAAATTATAACTATCTTTTCTCGGACATAGATTTGTACAATAGTTTATTTCTTTTTCACTTGCATCATAGTCAAGCCAATCATAATTATCTTTTTTAATTTTATGTAGATTATATTCAATGTTTCTTGGAGCCATTCGACAAAATTGTTGCTGTTTTGAGGTTTCTTTGCAGGTCGTTAATGAAGATAAAGGAATAAATCTATTTTTATACTCACCTTGTTGAAAACATTCACGATTGTTATAGATATTGTTTTTACCCGAACCATATATCTCATTGTATGTTTTAAATATAACCATAATTGGACTTTTTGGGGTGAGTTTATCATCTTCTGTGCCTATTGTGCCAAATTTATACTCGCTACAAACACTTCCATCGTTGTTGTCCGTTTTACCACCAAATATACACATATAGTAATTTTGTTTATATTCTTCGTCTGTTAGCTGTATTGATTTTCCTTGTTCATTTTCTTGTTGTTCTAATATTCTCCTTAAACATTCTTCATCGGGTGTTTTATCTTTGTCAAAACATTCATCTATTGGCCCTGAAATTGATGAATCTTTAGCTTTTGATTTTGCAATTAATAATTGCATTATTTCCTCGTCTGTTTTGCTAACTTGTTCTTCGAATTGCGGGTAGTTTTCAATTATTATTGGTGTTACTCTTCTTTTGTATTGTAATTTTTTTTCATTGTAATCAAAAGTACAAACATACCATAAAATACCATTTTTTGATTGAACTTTACAAGATAAATTATTGTGGCCTACGTCGACAGTTACGATTTTATTTACTATATTATAATTTTCATCAATCCATTTATGAAAAATAATTTTTTTTGGAAAATACCAAATATAATTTATTCTTTCTGGCGTTTGTGTCGGTTTACAACTTGAAGACATATTCGTAATTTGTTCTGAAGTTAGTTCTACTTTTGCACCATTATCATCGTTAACTTCATATTTATAATCATATTCATGAGTTCCATCTGTTTTATATTTAATTATTTGTGTTATTTTACTTGGTTGTTTTGAAGTGACTGTATTTTCCGTTTTTTTTATTTCAGAACCACTAGTTAAACTACTATTAAGTTTTACATAGTCGTTTAATTTAACGTTTAACATTTGCGATGTGCCAGCTAAAATTACACTATCACTTACCTCCATTGTAAATTTATTCCCTGATTTAACAATTACATCATTGTTTAATTGAGTTTTTAATTCATACCAGAGATTTTCTTTTGCCATAGCTTCCGTTGTTCCATCATGCAATACATATGCACCAAATTGATTTTCTTGTTTAATTACATTTGGATTAATTGGTTTTGCTTTTGTAAATTGAGTACTTTCCCAAAAACCACCTAAAATTGTTTCTTCAGGAGTGCGGCAACCATTGTTTCCACAACCCGATAACAACATTGAGATTATAGTTGAAAACAAAGTAGTTGCAAAAATAGAAAAAATGTTTTTTTTTTTTACAAAAGACAGCACCACTTTAAAAAAAAATATCTTATATAATTTGCAAATATATTTTACCTGATTTAGTTTTGTATTAAAAGTTTTGCTTTTTTATTTTTTTTTGTTAAAATTATAAAAAATTATGTTTAACAACAATGAAACAGTAGAGCGTGATACGATTGTTAATAATGAGGAAAAAATTAATAAGAATAACTATGATAAAAAGAATATTTTTTCTCAAAAAAAGAACAAAAAAGAAGATAATGTTATGCAAGGATTAAGCTTGGAAGAAAAAAATGATGCAACTGCAAAATCTAAAGAAAGTGACAAAACAAAGAAAAAACAAAGATATAAGGAAAAAAGGAATAACGATCGTTATGTTGGTTCAAGTCCTTATGATCTTATAAGAGATCTTTATAATACAGCAAAAATTTCACCAGAAACAACGATGCTTGATAGTGATTTTATAAAGTATTTAGAAGATTATAAGGTAGATGAAAAATATAATAAAGCAATCCAAGATGCTATAAAAAATAAAAAAAAAGCAGATAAAATTAAAGACTATAAATTTAATTGGTCTCAGATGTTGGCAATTCCGATAATGAGATTGCTAGAGAATACCGATAAAGATGGAAAGATTTCAATAGGCGATTATAATGATTTCATTAATGGTCCTTTTAGAGATTTAAAAAATAGATTATTAGATGATTTAAATGCCAAAGATAGTGATGGAAAACCAACGGCTATTGTTGAGATGCAAGTTTTTATCAAAAAGGCCATCGAGGAACTAAATAACATTGAAAACAATAATAATTTTGCTTTCAATCCAACACAGATGAGATACGATTTAGGTGATGTTTATAAAAACACAGTAAATATATATAAAAATATATCATTTTTGCAAAAAATTATTATAGCAATTTATAATTTTTTTACATTTTCGAATTTTTATAAAGACATACCAGAAATGGCTGATTTATCTAATAAAATAATTGAAGATGTTAACTCATATTACAATCTCCCATTAGAAGAAAGACAACTATTAGTTAATAGAATTATTCAAAAAATAGCAAGGATAAAATACTTGTCTTCAAGAAATTTTTTTATTCCAAGTAGCGTAAAAGATTGTATTAAAAAAATAGAAGATAGTTTAGATGTTGCTGTTGAAACAAAGATAGATTCAGTTGATGCGATTGTTTCTTTTATAAAATCATTTGGCGCCGATGCTGTAAAAAATGTTTGTATAAATTCAATAAATGAAGATTTAAATAAATGTTTGATGGACAAAATATCTAAAGAAGTATCTAAAACCTACAAAAATGTCGGTGAATTAGAAGCGGGCGCCGTTGCAACTAGTGTTTTAAATTACGATGAAGACACAAAGTACAAACCAATATCTGTTGATAGAAATATTTTTTATGAAGGAAAACTAAAGGATG
This sequence comes from uncultured Rickettsiales bacterium, assembly GCA_946413485.1. Taxonomy (GTDB): domain Bacteria; phylum Pseudomonadota; class Alphaproteobacteria; order Rickettsiales; family Deianiraeaceae; genus UBA4311. The sequence continues at coordinate 30,960 of CAMKKS010000003.1, forward strand.
AATACAATAAAATGGTAGGAAAAATAGATGAAATTTCTAGTTTAGAAGATATAAAAATTAAATGTAATAATAATTTAATAAAAGTAGATGCAATAAAAAAACAAACAAAAAAGATTATTGAAGGAATAAATATGTATTTTTCGTCTTATAGTAAACGTTTATTTGAGATGAAAAAAAATTACAGTTTGCTTGCAAGTTCCGGCGCAAATTATTCGGTAGAATATATAAACTCAAATATTAAAAATTTACAAATGAATTTTATAAATAATGTTGATAATGTTTTAAATAATTTTAAAAATTCGTTTTATGAATACGAAGATAATGAAAAGGAAAGAAAAAAAGTAATAAATTCAACTGATAAAAAATTTGCTGAGGAAAAAGAATATATTACAAAAATAATGAAAGAATACCTATATAAAGATGGACAACCAAAAATAGGTAAAGAGAATAATATTTTAGAGATAAAAGATATGTTGAGTGATATGAAAAATCCAGCAAAGCTTTCGTTTGAGTCTTGGGAAACAATAAATAAGATGGCTGAGCAACTAAAAAAACAAGTCGAAGACGAAAACAATCTTTTAAAATCAACAAGCGTTGCACAACCAAACAATAATTTGTTTGATTTAGCAAAAGATAAAATGGCTATAGAAAATAAGGTTTTAAATGATGTAATAAGTAAAGGTCATCGTTTCTTTAGCAGAGGCGGTAACCAGAGAGATATAGAATAATAATTTTTGCATTCTTGACTATTATTAAAATAATACTTAACATTAAGTGTTATGCGTTTTCATTTAACAACGAGTTCGACACATTCAACGTTATTAAGAACTGTAATATTTACATTTGGACATTATTTTATAGATACTTCTGTTACACATTTTGTGACGGGTGCGCCATGGCATCTTGCTTTTACTTCAAGTATTATAGGCCCTGTTTTAAATGCGGTGTGGTATTTTATACTAGATAGGTTTTTTTTCTCTTTTTTAATTAAAAAAATAAAACATAAATAAAACAAAAAGAATAAATATAAATAACAAAAAAGACAAAACCATTTTTGCTTTTAACCGGAAAATAAACATGTTTATGTATTTGATAATGTGTAAAAAATAATATATTCTAGATGCGTGGTTTTTATTGACAATAAAAAATACAATTTTGGTACAAGATTTTATCTTATTAAAGCTTGGTTGGCGGTAAGATTATCCAAGTTAATGAGTTGACCATTTGTTGTAGGTTTGTTTTCGGTTTGTGTATTTTGCGTGTTTTGCTCTGCGTTCGCTTCTTTCGTTTCTTCATTATTAATATTGCTATTATCTATATTTTGATTAATATTCTCATTTTCATTATTTGTTTGTGTTACTGAGTTTTCATTATTTGTGTTGTCAACATTGATATTTTTATTTGTTTGTAATGTATTAAGAATACTATTTATATCAATATTCTTATTATTATTTTCTGTTTCTAAGCTTTCATTATTTGTTTCATTCGTTTCTTTTTTTTGTTGTTGGTTTATTTGTTTTTGCAATAATTCTTGAAGCTGTTGTTTTTGTTTTAAAAGATTTCTTTTTTCTTCCAATTGTCTTTTTTTTTCATCATCTTTAAACATTGGTGGTACGATTACTGGTTGTTCTATTTCTTTCTCTTTCTCAGAAGTTACTATTTCCTTATTATTAGTATTAATATTTTCATTTTTATTATCTTCTTTTATTAAGTTTTCGGCGTTTTGATTTTTATTTGTTTCTTGTGTTTCTTTTTGTTGTTGCCCATTTGTTTCTTTTTTTTGTTGTTGTTCATTTGTTGTTTTTGTTTCTTTGCTATTGTTTTGTTGTTTATTATTGTTAATTGCCATGTTTTCAACAGATTTTCTTGTTTGTTCGGCTGACTTAGTTAAATTTTCAATATTTTTCGAATTATTTTGTCTTCTTAATTCATTAATCATATTTTTAACACGAGTGGCTACTGTTAATATTGCAAAAAAACCACCTAATGAAAAACCAATTATTTTTAAAACCCAAAGTTGTGGTACAACAAAGCCAGCTATAGTTATAGCGGTTGACAAAAAACCAAGGCCAAAGCATAAATAACTTATTGAGGAAGATAATTTAGATCTACTTGCTTTTTTTTCTGCAATTTTGTTGTTTAGCACTTGTAAGCAGTCTAGCATACAAGAACCATCCATTTTTTTATCATTTACTATCAGTTGAGGTAGCTTTATAAGCTCGGAGTATTCAATTTCTATTGGATATTCAGTTTTATTGTTAATATCATAATTGTGATGTAAAATTTGGGCTAATTGAATTTTATCATTATTTGATGCATTTTTAAACATTTCATCAATATCTGATTTTTTAAATGAAAAAACCGTTCCAAATTGAATGCCATAAGGATTGCCAAAAGCAATATTCATGAAAGAATTTTTATTAGCACAGTTATACGCAACATTGATTGGACCATAAATATTTTCTAAGTAATTATGTATTTTGATAATCAAATCCGTGTTTATTTTTTGATCATTATTATTTTGTTTTTGTTGTTCTGGTGTTGCGTTTGTTTGTTTTTTTTGTTCCGGCACTGCATTTGTTTGTTTTTTTTGTTCTTGCATCGCATTTATTTTAAACAAAAAATATTTAATATCAAAATTAATATTTAGATTTTACTTCCATTATTGACAATAAATATTATATATTGATATATATATTCAAATATAATGCCTAATTATAATAGTGATATTCTAAATTATTATAATGATGATAGCCATGTTGGTAAATTTAAAGATAATGACAAAAATGTAGGAACTGGTTTAGTTGGTTCGCCGTCTTGTGGTGATGTAATGAAATTGCAAGTTAAAATTAAAAAAGATGATAAGACAAAAACTGAAAAAATTGTTGATGCAAAGATTTTAGTTTTTGGTTGCGGTTCTGCAAAAGCTTCAAGTAGTTATGTTGCAAAACAACTTATTGGCAAAACAATAGATGATGCTTTAAAGATAAAAAACACAGATATTGCTAAATATCTTGGGTTGCCAAAAATAAAATTACATTGTTCCGTTCTGGCAGAAAGTGCAATAAAACGAGCTATTGAAGATTATAAAACAAAGAATAACAAAAAAAATAATGATAAAAAAATAGATAAAAAAACTAAAAAAATAGTGAATAGAAAAAATGAAGTCGTGTTTTTTGTCACTAAACCAGCAATTTCTTTTATAAAAAAATATTTATCAAAAAAGAAAGATATAGACGGAATATGTATTTTTTTAGAGGAAAGCAACTGCGGCTTAGCATATAAAGTTTCACTTATTAAAAAAAATAATAAAAATGTAAATCAGTATTTTTCAAAAAAAATTAGTAACATAAAATTTTTTATAAAGAAAAATGAAATTGAAATTTTAAATGGCACAAAAATAGATTTAAAAAAGGAAGGTCTTAAAGAAGGATTAATTTTTAAAAATCCAAGAGAAACAAGCAAATGTAATTGTGGGATGAGTTTTTCAATAAAAAAAATTGAAAATTAAAAAAAAAAAAGAATTTTTATAAAAATTTTATGGGAAAAAGTAAACTTGCGGCAATGAATATTTCAAAAACATATGACAAAAAAATAATTCTTAGGGATTTTAATATCGAAGTTGAACAAGGTGAAATAGTTTCTATTTTTGGCCCTAATGGCGCCGGTAAAACAACAGCATTTTATATCATAGTTGGAATTATGTCTGCTACAAGCGGAAAAATTATGCTAAATGATGTGAATATAACAAATTATCCATTGTATGTACGATCAAGGCTTGGTATTGGTTACCTTCCGCAAGAAGTTTCTATTTTTCGTAAGCTTACTGTTGAAGAAAATATTAAAATTGCTCTTGAAGTAGTGTACAAAAATGATAAACAAAAAATAAACAAAAAAACCGAACAACTATTAGATGAGTTTAATATTCAACATATTAGAAATAGTAAAGGCGAAGTATTGTCTGGTGGCGAAAGAAGAAGAGTTGAGGTTGCGCGTATTTTAGCAATAGAACCAACTTTTCTTTTTCTTGATGAGCCGTTTGCTGGTGTTGATCCTATTGCTGTAAATGATATTAAAAATTTAATTTTATCACTTAAACAAAAGAATATTGGTATAATAATTACCGATCATAATATCCGCGAAACCCTTGGTATTACTGATAGAGCGTATATTTTGCATAATGGTGGCATAATATGCAAAGGTAGTCCAGATGAAATCAAAAAGAATAAAAAAGTACGTCAGGTGTATCTTGGTGAAGACTTTGTTATTTAATAATGATTTTATTTATGAGTGTTTTGTATTTTTCAGATTGGCAAATTACAACACAAGATGTTCTTGACGAGATAGCTCTGGCAATATCGATATCTGGTTGTCCTATTCATTGCAAAGGTTGTCATAGTGCTTTTACATGGAACCCTATGTTCGGAGAAGAATTAACAAATGAAAAATTAAAAAATTTAATTATAAAAAATAAATATATTTCTTGTGTTCTATTTTATGGCGGTGAATGGCAATTAGATCGCTTGATTGAAATGATAGAAATTGTTAAAGAATTTAATTTAAAAGTTTGTTTATATACAGGTTTAATGCTAGAGGAGGTAAAACAAACAAAAGCAGAATTATTGAATGTTTTAGATTATATTAAAGTTGGACGTTTTATAGAGGAAAAAGGCGGGCTTAGTAAAGAAACAACAAACCAAAGATTTTATAAGATAATTCATAATGATGAAAAAATATCTGATAATCAATATGATGTTTTGATTGTTAATAATATAAAATTAATCGATTGGACGAAAAGATTTTTTAAAAAAATATTTTGACAGTTATTTTTTTATTTTTTTTATAAAACACTTATATTTAATTTTATGTTTAATAATTTTTCAGTTTTAGACGAAGATTCATATATTTATAACGAAGATAGAGAAGTATATGATGCTATAATAAAAGAGCAAAAAAGACAAGATGAAAGCATTGAATTAATTGCTAGTGAAAATATAGTTTCACGTGCTGTTTTAGAAGCAATGGGTTCTGTAATGACAAATAAATATGCTGAAGGTTATCCACATAAGAGATATTATGGTGGTTGTGAAAATGTTGATATTGTTGAAGAATTAGCACAAGAAAGAGCAAAAAAACTTTTTAATTGTGAATATGTTAATGTACAACCTCATTCTGGTTCACAAGCAAATGAAGCGGTATATTTTGCATTATTGCAACCAGGTGATACTATACTTGGTATGAGCTTAAATGCTGGCGGGCATTTATCGCATGGTTTGCCTGCAAATATGTCTGGTAAATGGTTTAATTGTATTGGCTATGGGCTTGATGAAAATGGTTTTATTGATTACAATCAAGTCGAAGAATTAGCAATGAAATATAAACCAAAATTAATTATTGCTGGTTTTTCTGCTTATTCTCGAATCGTTGATTGGAAAAAATTTAAGGAAATTTCTAGTAAATGTGGTGCATATTTGATGGCCGATATAGCTCATGTGGCTGGTTTAATTGCTGGCGGTGTTTATCCAAGTCCAATTGATTATGCTGATGTTGTTACAACAACAACACATAAAACACTAAGAGGGCCTCGTGGTGCAATGATTATGGCAAAGACAAATGAATTAGAGAAAAAAATAAATTCTGCTGTTTTTCCAGGTTTACAAGGTGGTCCACTAATGCATATTATAGCTGGTAAGGCTGTTGCTTTTAAAGAAGCATTACAACCAGAGTTTAAAATTTATTGTCAAAATGTAGTAAGCAATGCAAAAACACTCTGTAAAACTTTGCAAAATGGTGGCGTCGATATTGTTAGTGGTGGAACAGATAATCATTGTATGCTTGTAGATTTGCGTTCAAAAGGTATAACTGGTCTTGCGTTAGAAAAACGTTTACATGAAAAATATAATATTGTTTGCAATAAAAATGCCGTTCCTAATGATCCACAAAAACCAACAATTACATCTGGCGTAAGACTTGGTACTCCAGCTTGCACAACACGTGGTTTTGGCGAAAAAGAATTTATTGAAATTGGAAATAAAATTTTAGAAGTGATTGAAGAATTGAGAAATAGTTAGTTTTAAATAAAAATGGATAAAGAAAAAAAACAAAATAAATTTTTAAACAAATATTTAAAGTGGTTTATACTCGTCTTAAGTATTTTCATTGCCATCATTATAAAATATAAAAACTCATATACAGCATTAACTTTAATACCTACTACAATACTTGCTTTTTTACAATCAAATATAAAACAAGAGGAACTGGCAGAAATGCAGATAGATGAGATGAAAAAACAACAAAAAGAAAAAGAAGAACAGGAAAAATTTGAAAAAATGTTGAAGTTTTTCTATGCATCATGTAAAAATAATAACGAAAAAACAATTAAAATGTTTAGGGAAAAATTACCTGATTTCCAAACAATAGGTATGTTATGTATTAAACAAACATCATTTGAAGAATTTTGTAAAATTTTAGATACGAAAATGAGATATAATGAATTTTGGAGAAACATCTTAAAAAGAGAACTTCCAAAAATTTTAAATGAAGATACTTTTGATTTTGATAAAGAAACCTGGAAGAGCGATTTATAAAAAAAGCTTGACCGATTTATAAATACCAAACGCAACTTTCTGCTTTTTAAAAATTTACAAGTGTTTTAGTATTCTTTTTGAATTAAAACTTTTAAAATTAATTTTAATACTTAAATAGAAAATTAATTTAATTTTTAAATTTAATAAATCACTTGTTTATAAAAAAAAATGATTTTCACTTTTTCTGATAGTTTTTATGGTAACAGAATCTGAAAAAGATCGTATTTTAAAAATGATGACAGAATTAAAAAGTTACAAGACAATCAATGAAATTGCTGAAATGGCAGCTTGTTTTTTAGATAAATATGAAGTTCTCGATAAGGATGTTTTAAGTGAAGAAAAAGTAGAATACATCAAAGATGTAATGGAAAAAGTTGATTATAAAGATTTTCAAAATTCTTTTAAAGAAATTTTGATTGCCGATAATAAAAAATTAAAAGAATATTACCCTGTCTTGAGGACAATGTTGATTGGTAGAAAACATGGCATTGGAGTTCATAAAATGATTGAATTAATAGGCGAAGATTGGGTTAAAAATAGAATTAAAAATTTTAAGTTATTTTGAATAAAACACGTATTTTTTTATTGCAATTTATTTTTTATTAATGAAATTATTCTCAATGAGCGGTAGATCTATATTAGACTTTGTTGAAGTTATAAAAGAGAATATCAAGAATGTGAATATAAATTCAGATATTCATGAATATGGCGTTGTTGTCTCCGTTTATGATGGTGTTGCAAAGATATATGGTCTTGAAAACGTTTGTGTTGGGGAGTTGGTTAAATTCGAAAATGGCGTTGAAGGAATGGCATTAAATCTAAATATAGATAGTGTTGATGTTGTTCTTTTTTCATCTGATGATAAAATAACAGAAGGAACAAAAGTTTCAAGAACAAACAAAAGCGTATCTGTTCCTGTTGGAAAAGAGCTTTTAGGGCGTGTAATTGATGCACTTGGCAATCCAATTGATGGAAAAGGAGATATTAAATGTAAGCAGTTTAATCCAATAGAAAGAATGGCGCCTGGTATTTTAGATAGAAAATCGGTTCATGAGCCATTACAAACTGGTATAAAAGCAATTGATGCTTTGATCCCAATTGGTCGTGGACAAAGAGAGCTTATTATTGGCGATAGACAAACAGGCAAAACTGCAATTGCAATTGATACTATTATTAATCAAGCAAAAGCAAATGAAGTATGTGAAGAAAAAGATAAAGTATATTCTGTATATGTTGCTATTGGACAAAAACAATCAACAATAGCAAATTTAATAAAAGATTTAGAAGATAGAAATGCTTTACAATATTCTATTATTGTTGTTGCTACTGCTTCCGATCCGGCACCATTACAATATTTAGCTCCATATGCTGGTTGTGCAATTGGTGAATATTTTCGTGATAACAAAATGCATGCATTGATTGTTTATGATGATTTATCAAAACATGCTGTAGCGTATCGTCAAATGTCATTGTTATTACGTCGTCCGCCAGCAAGAGAAGCTTATCCAGGAGATGTCTTCTACCTTCATTCTCGTTTGCTTGAACGTGCTGCAAAAGTTAGTGACAAAAATGGTTCAGGTTCATTGACAGCTTTACCGATTATAGAAACACAAGCAGGTGATATTTCAGCTTACATACCTACAAATGTCATTTCTATCACAGATGGACAGATTTTTTTAGAGAGTGAATTATTTCATAGCGGTTTTAGACCAGCAATAAATGTTGGCTTATCCGTTAGTCGTGTCGGTTCGGCAGCTCAAACAAAAGCCGTTAAAAAAACAGCTGGTTCTATGAAGACCGAGTTAGCGCAATATCGTGAATTGGAAGCTTTTTCAAAATTTGGTTCTGACTTAGATGACGCAACACTTGCAACGCTTGATAAAGGACGTAAAGTTTCTATAATTTTAACACAAAATCAATTTAATCCATATTCAATGGCCGAGGAAACATGTATATTTTATGTAACATCAGAAGGATATTTAAAAGATATACCAGTTAATAAAGTTAAAGAATTTGAAATAAAATTCGTTGAAAATCTTCGTAATAATGAAAAAGATTTATTAAATTTGATTACAAAAATAAAAACATTAGATGAAACAATAGAAGCGAGAATTAAAAATGTAATAAGTAAATTTATTAAAAATTTTTCTTTAGCTTAAATTAAGTTATTAAAAGATATTTTTTGTTATCAAAAATAATCATTAAAACCTTGACTTTTTATTTAAAGTTTTATATATAGATGTGAAATCTAACTTAGAGTATTATGACTGATGTAAAAGAAAAAGAAAGTTTTTTTAAAAAAGTTAAAAATTTAGAAGATCAAAAAAAGCATAAAATTGCAAAAATATTAAGTTTTGCTATTGGTGCATGTTTTGACTTTCTTGGAATAATTTTTGTTGCAGTTTGGAAATATTTATTTTGCGACAAAGAAGAAAATAGCAAGTATTGTATTCGTCTATCAATTTTTGGAATGATAGTAAAATGCATCATTTGTGCTAAATTATTTAGTTTTATGCCTACTTTTATTAGCAGCAAAATTGAGGCAGATTTACAAAAACCATTGAGTTTGCATAAACATATTAATCAGGAAGAACCTTTTTTTGTAGAGTCATTTGTAGATGATGATGTTTTTAATTTTGATTTTAATATAGATAAAGAGATTAAGAAAATTAATGATAGTTTTAAAAAACAAAATGCTTTGATGAATAAAGCTTTTAAGCAATTAAGAAACGAAATTGACAAAAATGAAAAGAAGGAAGAAAAAAAGATAAATGTTAAGAAAAATGTTAAGAGAGAAAATGGTTTTGAGACAACAACAATTGAAAAAACCGGACCTCAATTTTATCAAAAAAATGTAAACATAAGATACGTTGGCGATAAAAAGCAAAATGATAAGAAAAAATTGAAAGCAAAAATTGAAAAATGAACTATGAGGTATAATAAAAGTAATGTTTTTGCTAAAATTTTAAGAAAAGAATTGCCCTCAAAAAAAGTTTTTGAAAATAAGGATTTACTTTGTTTTTACGATTTAAATCCAGTAGCGAAAGTTCACGTTTTAATTATTCCAAAAGGTGAGTATATTGATTATAATGATTTTATTAAAAAATCAACACCTGAGGCTATTGCAAGATTTTTTAAAACCATACCAAATATAGCAAAAAAACTTGGTGTAAAAGAATATCGTTTAGTTACAAATTGCGGCAAAAGTGCTGGGCAAATTGTATTTCATTTTCACGTTCATTTAATAGCAAATTAAAAGTGTAGATATTAATACTTGAAAATAAAAAAATATTTTTTGTTATTGTTGTACAAACATTTATAAGTAAATATTATGACTAAAGCTGAATCTCCTACGATGGTATATTTTGGCGTGTTTGGTAATAGAATTGAAGGTAGATATTTTAAGCAAAAAAAAAACACAAGTCCTGCGGTTTTAATATTACCACCTGATCCAAGATATGGTGGTACAATTGAAAACAAAATTGTAAAAATTTTAGAAAAAATATTTCAGGATTGTGGGCTAACAACTTTGACAATTAACTATCAAGGTTCTGGTAAGAGTGAAGGGATATTTAGAAAGTTTGAAGATGGTATTTTAACAGCTTCTATTTCATTAGATTGGCTGCAAGCACAAAATACAGAAGCTTCACATTTTTGGATAGCTGGGTATTCTTTTGGCGCTTGTGTTGCGGCTGAATTAGCAATGAGAAGACCCGAAATTGAAGATTTTGTCTTTATATCACCTTTAATAAAACAGTATGATCTTTCATTTATGTGTCCAGCTTTATGCGATGGGTTAATTGTATCAGGTGAAAATGATCAATTTATAAATCATAATGAACTTGATAAATTGGTTTTAAAAATGAACGAAGGTTCTTGCGTTGAGGTTACAAATATGGTGATAGCTAATACTGAGCATAGATATGAAAAAAAGCAAGAACAACTTGCTACGGAAATTTTAAATTATGTAAATGTAAAATTAGCAACAAGAATTGCAAAACCAGTAAGGAAGAAAAGAAGAAAAAGACAAAAAAAGGAGGTAAATATTGCCGAATAGCTATATTCTATGATTTCAAAGATAAATACAATTTGTTTTTCCGGTATTAATGTAATTAAAATAGATGTAGAAGTGCATTTCGCTAAAGGACAACCAGGTATAATAATAGTTGGTCTTGGCGATAAAGCAGTAAAAGAAAGTATTGATAGAATAAAAGCATCACTTGCTTCATTAGGAATAATATTACCTCCAAAAAGAATTACAATCAATTTAGCTCCTGCGGATATAATAAAAGAAGGTACTCATTTTGATTTACCAATTATGCTTGGTATATTGGTGAATATTGGTTTAATAAATCAAAATGCAATTGAAAACTACATAGTTGTAGGTGAGTTAGGTTTAGACGGAAGTATTCGATCTATAAATGGTGTTTTACCAGCTGCACTTTATGCAAATGAACAAAAACTTGGTATTATCTGTCCGGAAGAAAATGGTAAAGAAGCTGCTTGGGGCGGAAAAGATATGGATATAATTGCAACAAAAACATTATCACAATTGATATCTTATTTTAAGGGAATGACAAAAATAGCAAGACCGCAGATATTTAAAGATGATTTTATAAAAAAAAATAACAAAGATATGTCTGATGTTAAGGGACAAAGAACGGCAAAACAAGCAATGGAAATTGCAGCTGCTGGTGGACATAATATTTTATTAATTGGTGCACCAGGGACAGGAAAATCAATGCTTGCTTCAAGAATTGTTACAATTTTACCGCCTCTTTCATTACATGAAATGATTGATGTTAGTAGAATAAATTCTATTTCAGGTTTAATCAAAAATGGTGTTCTTACTTCAATAAGACCATTTAGAGCGCCTCATCATACGGCTTCTTTATATTCAATAATAGGTGGTGGTTCAAAAGTAAAACCAGGTGAAATAACATTAGCACATAATGGTGTTTTGTTTCTTGATGAATTACCAGAATATCAAAGAGTCGCTCTCGAAGCACTTAGACAACCAATGGAAACTGGTGATATATCGATAACAAGAGTTAATAATAAGGTTACATATCCTGCTAAATTTCAGCTAGTTGCCGCTATGAATCCATGTAAATGTGGTTTTTTTGGAAGTAAAAAACAGGCATGTATTTGCACACAAAAAAGTATTCAGCAATATCAAAGTAAAATTTCAGGTCCTTTGTTAGATAGAATAGATATACATGTCAAAATGGATGATGTTAATTATAAATTTAGTGAAATTGCAAATGAATTAGGAGACGAAGAATACAAAGAAGAAACAAGTCAAGCAATAAGAGATCGTGTTATTAAAGCAAGAGATATACAAGCTAAAAGATACATTGATGAAAATTTTAAAACAAACGCTGCTTGTACTGATGGAAAAGCTTTTCAAAAATATTGCATGCCAACAGATCAAGAATGTATTAAAACACTCGATGAAATTGGAGAAAAACTAAAAATTTCTATGCGTGGAATTGGTAAAATTGTTCGCGTTGCGCGTACAATTGCCGATCTTGAGTCTTCTGAAAAAATAAAAAAAGAACACATACTTAAAGCAGCATTATTTAGGCAAAAAATTATAAACTAAATTTTAGGTAAATTATTATTCTCTTTTGCTGCGTAATAGGTATTTTTATCATATTGCACCTGTGATGTTAAATTTTTATCATTTTCATTATCAATTGTATTTGATATTTTTTCATCTTCTGATAGAGAGCTTAAATTGTTGTTGTTTTCTTTTTTTTGAGAAGTATACGTAAAACCTTTGGATCGATCAATAGCTGTTGAGTAAAATAAACAAAATGCAAACATAGCAAAACATACAGCCGTACCAATAAAAAATAGTTTATTAAATATAATACCAGGTGGCATAAAACCTAAAGAACCAATTAATAGTAAAATACCAAGTGCTTTTAATGACGATGAAGAAGAATTATCTTGATAATCATTAGGGTAAAAATCATTACTAGTAGTTGTTTTTTGTTCGTTTTTTTTTATATCAAGTTTTTCGCCTTTTCCATTTTCAAAACCTTCAATATTATAGTTGTTTTGCGCATCATCCATAATTACTTTTTACTATTATAATAAAAAAAACTTTTTTTTCAAAAATTGTTTATTGTTTGTCGATGTTTTTTTCTTGTTCGTTATATTGTTCATTTTTGTTGCTAAAATTATTTTTGCTAATATTATTTCCACTTTCTATATACATTTGTTGTGTATAATATTGTTTTTCATTTTGTTGTTTTTCATCAGTTTTATTTTTTGTTTTTTTTGTTATATTAAAATCAAAATTCATTTTTTTTTCGCTAAAATCATTTTGTTTTTCTTCTTTTTTAAAATCTCTTGGACCTTCATAATTTCCTTTTGAGAGCGAAACACCCATGCGATAAAGTTCATGATTATCTAGATTTAAATCTGTTTTTTCTAAATTAAAATAATCATCAATTGAATTTTTTGATATATTATTTTTTTCGTATATTTTTCTTTGTCTTTCTTGATTAAGACGGAATAAATGTGCAATTTCAGCTTTTAAAACAATAAGTGCTATTATAAGTTTTCTTAAAGAATAAGGGAGCCTGTTTAAATTTATTTTCCCTAATTCAAGATTGCTGTGTAAATCACGTTTAAAATCAATTAAAAGTCGTTTAAAATGTTTTATAATCATTCTTTGTTCTTCAAGCGTGCAGCCACTTCTTTCTAAAATAATTGCAAGTTGTTTTGAAATTTTTTTATTAAGCCCTATTGTTTTTAGCAATTTTATATTTCTTTTACGATTGATTTTTAGCTGTTTTTTTTTCTCCAATGCGATATCACGATATCTTTCACCGAGCCCCATTAACAAAGATTTTTCTTTTTCTTTAGAATTTTTATAATTTGTTTTGTTCATGATTATATTTATTATAGCAAAAAAATATTAAGAGTTAAAAAAAATTTACTTGACAAGTATATTTTTTAAATAATTCGTTATTAGTATGGTTACATCTGTTGAAGAATTTTTAAAAAATAAGCAAAAAATAATAAAGCAATTTGGTATAAACGCTGTCGATACTGGTTCTTCAAGTGTACAGATTGCACTTTTAACTCAAAGAATTTTATATTTAACTTCACATACTAAAAAAAATCATAATGATAATGCTGCAAGATATGCGTTGTTAGTTCTAGTTGCAAAAAGAAATAAGTTTATGAAATATTTAAAGCGTACAAATAGTGCAGAATATGATAAAGTAACCTCAGCTCTTGGTTTGAGAAAAAAATAATTTTTTAGAAAAAGTATGGTTAATAGTAAGAAAAATTTAAAAGAAACAAACAAAGTAACAAACAAAAAACTTGGTGTTGTTAAATGCAAAATTACAAAAAATAATACTTTATCAACTTCTCATAAAAATGTAAATAGAAAATGGATTTTAATTGATGCAACCGATGCCGTTTGTGGTAGACTTGGTGCTTATATTGTACATCGTTTAAGTGGAAAACATTTACCATCTTATACACCAAATGTAAATGATGGCGATAATATAATTGTTGTTAATTGTGATAAAATAAAATTTTCAGGTCAAAAAGAAAGTAAAAAATTATATCGTGATCATAGTGAATATGTTGGTAATATAAGAGTAAGAACGGCAAGAGAAATACTAAAAGGAAAGAGGCCAACTGATTTATTAAGAATAACTGTTTCAAGAATGCTTGGACGCTGTAAAATGAATTATAAACTTGTATCTAAAAATTTATATTTATATTCTGGTTCTGAGCATAATCAAACAGCTCAAAAACCAACTTTAATTGAGTTTAAAAAGTTAAATAGGAAAAATGTTATTGTGTAAGTTTTATGGTTGCAAAAAAAAGTGAAAAAAAAGAAGAGAAGAAAAAAACTTTAAGTCCAAAAAAAGCAACTCCTAAAAAGGCTGTTGTCGCAAAAAAAGTCGCAATTAGTACTTTAAAAACAGAAGTAAAGAAGAATAAAGATAAAAAAGACAAGGTTGTTAAAAAAGAAAAAAAAATAGATAAAAAAGAAGAAGTTAAATCAGAAAAAAACGTTTCTGAACAAGTTAAAATAAAAACAGCTGCTATTTTTAAAAAAAAGACACAAAATGAAGGAAAAATTGGTGAAATAAAGAATAATGTTGCACGTGCAACTGGACATAGAAAAAGAGCTATTGCAAAAGTTTTTTGTCAGAAAAAAAGCGGTGGTTTAGAGATTATTATTAATAATCTAGATTACAAGAAATTCTTTACAAGATTAGTTCATCAAAGCGTAATTAATTCACCATTTAAGTTGCTTAAAATTGATACTGGTTATAGCGTTAAAGCTGACGTTTTTGGTGGTGGAAAAAGTGGTCAAGCAGATGCTTTTAAACTTGGGTTATCAAGATGTTTATCTTTATTTTCAGACGAAAATGCTAAAATTTTAAGAAAAAATAGCTTTTTAACACGTGACGCACGTAAGGTTGAACCTAAAAAAGCTGGTCTTAAAAAAGCAAGAAAGAAAGAGCAGTTCTCAAAACGTTAATAATAAAAATATGCCAATATTTACCGATTCCAGAGCGTTTTGCAATGAGATTGGTTGTGAGTTTTATGAACCAAAAATTATTTGTATTGATTATGGTACTAAAAAAATAGGTGTTGCACTTAGTGATGATGAACGCAATATTGCATTCAAAAAAAATATTTTAATTGGCAATTGGCTAAATATAACACAAGCAGCTGAAATAATTGAAAGTGAGTGTAAAAAAAATAATTCAAATGTTTTAGTTATTGGTTATCCAAAAAAATTAGATGGTACTTTAAGTGAAAATTGCAAAAAAATTATTCAAATTGCTAATTTTATAGAAAAAAAATATGAAAAAAAAGCTATACTTCTTTTTGATGAAAGATTTTCAACAAAAGCAACAAAATCAATTTTTAATACAAGATTAGCTGTAAGATGTGATAGAAAAAAAATAAATAAAATAAATAACCATGATGACGATAGTGCGGCTTGTTTGATTTTAAATGATGTATTAAGAATAATTAATTCTATTGTATGATATAATCAAATTTACTATAGACTAATTCAAGTTCATGAGGAAAACGAATATTTTTACGATTCTCTTTTTTTAAAAGTTCTTTTAATTCTTTTTTGTCTACATATTTAAATTCAGATATTTCTCCATCAGTTTTTTTTGTATCAGCAATAATTTTGCATTTATATAATCTAAAACCATTTTTAAATTCTGATATAAAGTCATCTATGTAAACAATAAAACCAGTTTCTTCAAGAGTCTCACGAATTGCCGTCATTACAGCAGTTTCGTATTTTTTTTTCATTCCACCTGGAAGACCAAGCTTTTTGCTATAATTATCACGTACCAATAGTATTTTTTTATTTTTTGGTATAACGCAACCAGCGTTAGCTGAACGTGAAGTCATGCATAATTTACAATTTTTATTTACATGAATGAAACGATCTATATTATTTTTATAATCACTATCTAATTTATATTGTTGTTTCTTGGTATTGCTTTTTGTTAGTTGGCCAAAAGCAACACAATCTATAATCAACAAACAACACAAAAATTTTAAAGAAAAATAAATAATTTTTTTCATCAAGAAAAAAAAAGATAATTATATGTAAAAGTCAAGTTTATGAATTTTTGCAATTTATAAAATTTTTAATAAAATTAAATTATGAACAAATTCTTAACATTTATTGCAGATGTTTTGTTACGTTTTTACATGGAAATAATTGCTGGTTTTTGGGCTGTATTTATTATAATACCAATAGAATCATCTTTATATCAATTTTTTACAGGTAAACCAAATTATCGAATAACAACAGCATATTGGATATTTTTTAGTTTTTACACGGCCTTTTTTATTATTTCTGGAGCTTTAATACCAATAATAAAAATACGTCGTATTGAAAATACATTAAATTTTTTAATAAAAAAGAAGAAAATTAACTTTTTTCAAAAAATTAAAATTTTAAAAACTTTAAAAAATATTTCAAGTTATAAGCTAATCTTTTCTAAAGATGGATTATTAAATTTTACTTTAGAAAATCTCTTTTCACTTAGTGTAATGTTCGCATGGTTTGGTATTGAAGGTATGATATCAAATATTATGTTAGGTGTGTCATTGACCGTTCCAATAATATTAAATGCATTATTTTTAGCTCTTTT
>CAMKKS010000004.1 GCA_946413485.1 uncultured Rickettsiales bacterium
GATAAATAATAAAAAAAATATATTTTTATTTTTGATAAGCATCAAAATATCTATTTATTGAATGTCTAAAAACATTTTTTCCATTATTTAAATATCTGCTAATTTTAGTATCAATGAAATTATTATTGTTTTTAACCCATCTTATTAACCCATTTTGCACTATAAAACAGATATTATTATTCTTATCATCGACAAAGAAACCTGCGCCTTGACCATTTACAAATATATAACTATTTAAACCAACTGGAATCTGCCATAATGGTTGCCCTGTCTTAAAATCAAAACCCATCACACTAGTATTAATACCACCAGCTACTAATACATCATCAAATAAAATAGGAGGAAAATCTATATCATTAATTTCGGTCTCATTACCATTTGCTGTAACAATCTTATTTTTCCATAACAACTTTCCGCTAGTGTCTAAAACATTTATCCAACCATTAGAAAAACCTGCAACAATATTACCTTTAAAAATAGCAACTGGTGGAATTTGAAAAGATTTTTTCTTATTTTTAATATTATCATTTGTTTTCCAGATTATCTCACCAGATGATTTATCTATTGCATAAATTTCATCATCACCAGATATTAAATATAAATTACTTTCGTATATAGTTGGTGATGCGGCAAATATTGCATCGATCTTTTTCTTCCAAATTATTTTTTTTTCCTCAACATTAAAAGCAATTACAAAACCATTGCTTGTTGCAATATAAAGTATCTCATCTTCCAATCTTGCTTGAGAAATTAAAATATTTTTTCTTTCTTTCTTTGTAAGAATATTCTTTTTCCATATTTTTTTAACTTCTCCATTTTCTAATTTGTATGCGACAATTTTTGCATCATTTTTAATATCATAAACATAATTATTACAAATAATTGGATGTAAATAAAAATCTAATTTACCATCACGAGAAAAATATTTTTTATAATGCTTAACGTTTATTTTTGGATAGCTATCCATCGATAAACTAGCATTTTGATAATCAAAATCAGTTACATTCATACATGTATCTTTTATTGTTTCTAAAGGTTCTATATATAATGACATAAGTCGTTGGTCTGGTGTTAAATAACTTAAATTTGAAAATATAACTTCACCATCATTTATAGTGTATTTTTTCTTACTACAAGATGACAATGAAATAAAAAAACAAGAATATAAAAAACACTTTAAAAAAAAAATGCCATTAAATTTCATATACTCCAAATGAATAATGATTTAACCAATTAATTTTTGACTCTGTAAATTGACGAATATCATTTGCACCATATTTTAACATAGCAAATCTTTCTACACCGCAACCAAAAGCAATAGCTGAATATTTATTACTATCTATATTAAAATTTTTCAACACATTTGGATGTAGCATACCTGCGCCAAGAATTTCAAGCCAAGATTCGTCACCACCAATTTTTATTTGATTATTGTTAATTGAATAACCAACATCGATTTCAACTGAAGGCTCGGTAAATGGAAAATAACTCGGTCTCATTCTGATACAAATATCATCTGTTTCAAAAAAATCACTAAGCATTTTCTTTAAAAAAAACTTTAAATTACATAAATTTAATCCCTCGTCAATCATTAAACCCTCAAACTGATGAAACATAGGACTATGAGTACGATCGCTATCTTTTCTGAAAGTTTTACCGCATGAAATTAATGCTAGTGGTGGTTGTAAGTTATTTTCAATTATTTCTCTTGCATCTACACATGTAGTATGTGTACGAAGTAAATAATTAATTCCATTAATATTTTTTCCATTTAAATAAAAAGTATCTTGCATTTGTCTTGCTGGATGATTCTCTTTTACATTTAAAGCTGTAAAATTATAATAATCTTCTTCTATATCTAAACCATTAGCAAATTTAAAACCATACTTTGTAAAAATTTCACACAATTCTAATTCAGTTTTTGTTATGATATGTAAACTTCCTTCTGTTGTAGCTCTGTAAGGTAATGTTCCGTCTAATTGCTCTTTTTGCAACTCTTTTTCAAGTTCAATTTGTTCTAGCTGTTCACGTTTTGTTTGTAATATATTTTCTATTTCTGCTTTTACTTTATTTACTTTTTGTCCGAGCGCTTTTCTTTCTTCTTGAGATAAATCTTTAAATGAACTTAAAATTTTAGTTAATTCACTATTCTTGCCAAGAACACAAGTTTTTACATCATATAAAAGAACTTTTATATCATTGCAATCATCTATCTTATTTTTTGCATCTTGCAAAATTTTTTCCAAATCCATGATAGAAAATTATATTGCTTTTTTTTATTTTCAAGCATTAAATTCGTTATAAATAAATGCATTTGACAATTAATTTTAATATATAATATATTTATTTTAAAGTTCATTTTTTATGAAAATTTTAACTTTTTTGTGTTCATTTATCTTATTATTTTCTGGTGGTTTCTCATGGTTTTTTGTTAAATTACATGCAGGTTATACAATGCCAGTAGAATTTTCTATTTTTTATAGAAACATGGGTTCTTCAATGTTTATATTCATTTTAATGACATTGTTAGGAAAAGGAAAAATCTTTAAACTTAGTAAAGAAGAATGGAAAATTGTTCTAAAAGTTTCTTTCTACTATTACTTTTTATATTTCATGGGTTCTTATTATGGATCTAAATTTCTTGCAGCCGGAATAGTTGCATTTATTTCATCAACAAAAACAATTTTTGTTGAATTGTTTTTATCTATAAAAGAAAAACATAAACCATCAAGAACAATATTAATTTCAGCTTTAATTGGTACAATCGGTATAGCTTTAATGTCACATTCAAATATGAAAATCTCAAATTTAACAATTTATCAACTATTGTTTGGTATTTGTTTTGCATTTATTGCGCCAATAAGTAATTCTTTTAGTTATGTTGTAATAAAAACATCAGCAGCTAAAAAAACACTAAGCAATTTTGCTCTTGCAGCATATGGAGCTTTTATTGGTTCTTTAATGGTATTAATTTTTGCACTTTTAAAATATAAAACAATAGTTCCTATGCCGCTTGATGCTAAATATTTAATCGGATGGTGTTATCTAGCTTTTGGTGCTTCTGGTTTAATCACTGTTATTGCTTATTATTTAATTGAAAAGATAGGTCCAGCTAAAACAACAATGATGTCATTAGCGCATTCACCAACAGCATTATTATTATCAGTTAGCTTCATGAACTATAAATTAGACGTGCAAACGTCAGTTGGAATGATATTATGTGTCATTGCTCTTTATTTTGGTTTAAAATATAAAAAAAAGTATTAAAATTATGCAAATATTTGAAAAAATAGATAGTACTCAAATTGAATCAAAACGACAAATTGATACTAAACACTTAATTATTGAAGATTCAATTTTAGCAAAACAACAAACCTCAGGTATTACAACTAAGAAAAACATTCCATGGGAATCTAAAGAAGGTGATTTAACTATATCAATGATATTAAATATTGATTTTTTGCTTAAAAAAGGCAATATTTTAATTAATCATATTCCTTTTTGCGTTAGTCTAGCAATGTTAAAGGAACTTTTAGATGCAAAACAAAAGTCAAAAAGCAATTTTGAAGTTCTTCTCAAGTGGCCAAATGATTTTCTTATAAATACAGATAATGAATATAAAAAAATTGGCGGCGTTATGTGTGATAATTATAAAGGACATTTTATAATTGGTTTTACATGCAATTTAATAAGTAATCCGGCTAAAACACAACATTTTCCAGCAACAAATCTTCTAAAAGAAAGTGGAATAAAATTAGATTGTATCAGTATGGCCGAAAGACTTGTTGAAGATATCAAAAAAAATATAGATATAATACAAAAATATGGTTTTAGTTCTATAAAAGAACAATGGAAACAACATGCTTATATGATAAATAAACAACTAATTTTAAAAGATAATGATAAAATCTTTTTTAAAGATATAACTAATGACGGATATATTTTAGGAGAAAAAAGCAATTGTGAAACAAGAATTATTATTTCAAGCGATGAGGTTATAGGCGGTGAAAATAAAATATATAATTTCGGAGTAGCTAAAAAATACTAAAAAATAATACTTCCATAAATCAAAATATTATTTTAATAATCAAAAGCATTGTTATGACAAAAGGAATGAATTTTATAAATCTATACCAAAATGAATACTCTTTTGAAGAAAAAATAAATGAAAATTTCATGAAAATTGATAATTTTTTAACTCTTTCTGTCGAAAAAAAAATTAAATCATTAAAACAACAAGAAATTGAAGAAAATTTATTGTATTTAATAGACAATGATAACGAAAATAACGAACTTTTAGACAAAATTAATCAAATAGCCTGTTATAATGAAAATCATGGATGGTTTTTTTATTCACCAAAAGAAGGTGATATCTTATTTCTAAAGAATGAAAAAAAATTTTATTATTATACTACTAATAACGATTGGAAAAAAATAGAAAGCGAACTATATAATTTAAATAATTTAATAACAAATAAACATTTAGCTCGCCAAAATTTAGAAGTATATTCAAAAGATGAAGTTGATACAAAGATTAATAATATTCCATCATCGTCACGAACACCAAGCAGCACAATTGACGTTTCAACATTAATTTTAAAAAAAAATAATCTAAGCGATTTAGCTGATAAAGAAACATCGCGACAAAATTTAGATGTATATTCAAAAGATGAAGTTAAAAGACTTGTAATTGCAAGAGCCTCTAAAATTGATATACTTGATGATTTTGTTTTTGCGAAAAACAACTTAAGTGAACTAACGGACAAATCTATAGCTCGTCAAAATTTAGAAGTATATTCAAAAGATGAAACTGATAAAAAAATTAAAGACGCAAAAATTGATACTTCAACGTTATTATTGTGCGATAATAATTTAAATGATCTAAAAAACAAAGACTTAGCGCGTTCTGTTTTAAATGTTTATTCAAAAAATGACATATATAATAAAAAAGAAATTGATAGAAAAATTGTAGATTTACAAATAAAGGGAATGGACACATCATTAGTTGTTTTGACAAACAATAATTTAAGCGATTTAAATAATAAAGATGAAGCTCGACAAAATTTAGAAGTATATTCAAAAGATGAGATAGATAAAGAAAATATTAGTTTCTTAAAAAAGAAAAATAACTTATTAGATATAGAAGATAAAAAAGCCGCTTGTGCAAATTTAAATGTATATAGTAAAGAAGAAACTTTTGATAGAAAAAAAAATTTACTTGATATATTAGATCAGGACGCAGCATGTCATAATTTAGGAACTTTACGTGATTGGGAAATACATAGAATAGGAGATTATAAATTTTCAGCTGTAAGAACTGACCATGATAATTGGCTTATATGTGACGGACGTGAAATAAGTAGATTAATATATTCAAAATTATTTGAACTTATTGGAACTGAATGTGGCGAAGGTGATGGAAAAAGTACATTCAATTTACCAGATTTTCGCAACAAAACTATGTGGGGTGCAAATGGAAATTTAAATTCAACATTATCAAGCGGTCTACCAAATATCTACGGAAGACAAAATGGTGGTGTTACTATTGGTGAAAAACAAGATGGTGCTATATACTCCCCTCCTAATAGTGTTTATTGTGTCTCAGTTACAGCAAAAGGCGGCCTTACAGAAAGCGATGGTTTTTCATTTGATGCCTCAAAATGTAATCCAATTTATGGAAAAACAGATATAGTTCAACCACCAGCAATTTGTGTAAATGTTTTCATTAAAGCAAAATAATTATTATTTTATATTTTAGTTAGCATTAGGTGATGGACAATCACCTGGTGTAATTGAAGTATCAACTAATTCACACATACGATAATTATATCCAGTAGTTAAATACACAACTTGATATGAACCAAATAAACAAACTGTTCCAACGAAAAATGTAATTAACACTCTTAAATTTAATTTTCCAAACATCGTCATCATGCCAATACAAATAACAACAAAAGAAACTATTGCAATACCAAGTTTTCCTGTTATTAAATTATGAAATAAACAAACTTGTCTTATTGGTAAAATAACTTCACAACAACCAGTTTTTTGATCCGTATCAACATTGCTACCGATACCACCAACACATACAAAACCTTCTCGACATTCACTATTTACATTACATCTCATTACTTCACTAGCTTCAGTAGTAAAAGATACACTTAACATTATTAAACAACAAAAAAAAATAATTCTAACATATTTTTTAAAAATTAATTTAATCATATTAATTACTTTATAAACTTTCTTGCCATTTCAAGATCATCTTGCGTATCAACACTAATAGGAAAATTGTCAACTATTATTGTATGAATATTTATCATATTTTCTATTGCTCTTAATTGTTCTAGTTTTTCACTTCTTTCCAAAATAGAAACTGGTAGAGAAATAAATTTTTTTAAACTTTCACTTGTGTAACCATATATTCCAAGATGAGCATATGCATCACCGCTACCATTAGGGACATCAGAGCGACTAAAATATATACATCTATGATAATTTTTCATTTCATCATAAGCAATTACGGCTTTTACACATTGAGGTTTATTTCTCCAACTTACATCCGTAATCTTATAAACAGCAGTTAAAATATCAATATTTTTTTCACTATGCAATAATAAAATTATTTTCTTAATAATTTCACCATCAATATTTGGCATATCTCCTTGTAAATTAATTACATATTTATAATCTTTTCCTATATTTTGAATAGCTTGATATACTCTATCTGTTCCTGATTGCAAATCAGCACTTGTTAAAATAACTTTTCCACCATTTTTTAAAATAGTTTCTACAACTCTTTTATCTTCTGTGGCCACAACAACATCACATAAATTAAGTTTTTCTGCTATTTTCATAACTCTTACAACCATTGGTAATCCATTAATATCTGCTAAAGATTTTCCTGGTAATCTTGTTGAATTAAATCTAGCCGGAATTACAATAATTGTATCGTCGAACTTCATATTTTATATAAAATAACCAACAAAAAAAGTAATAATAATCAACATTATAACTGTAAATAATACAACTAATGAAAATAAATAATCAGTTTTTATTTTAATAAAACTATCATCATCTGAATTTTTCACAATAAGCTCTTTTAAAAAAGAAAAACAAGCAAAAATATCAACAGCAAAACCAATTAATATCACCGACAAAAATAGAATATTATCAGAAACAGAAAAAATACCAGATAATATATACCACTTTGAGATAAAAACAAAGGAAATTGGTATGCCAGACATTATAAATAATAAAATAATTATTAAATTTTTATAAAAACTACTATTTATGCAAGCAATATCACTTTTATTAATAACATCAAATGTCAATTGTTTTTTTATTTTATAAATAATAGCTATTATACAAGCTTTTACTGAAGCACTTGATACAATTAAGAATTTTACCCCATCAAAAACTTGTTTTTCTAAAAGATATGGAATACAAAAAGCATATAACGAAATTTGCGCAAATGATAAGAAAAGAATAAATTTTAAAGCATCTCTTGTTATTAAAGCAGAAAAATTAAAAAACACGAATCCAATACAACCAAATATTTTTAGTAAAAAATTTACATATTCATTGTTTGTTATAATCTCATTGCCAAATAAAAAAACAACAAATTTAATTATAAAATACGGATAAGCAATAGATGAAACACTTGCAATAAAAACTAAATACTTTAATGAAATATTCTTATATATTTCAAGTAAAATTCCATGAAATGGATACATGCCAACTTTAAACATCATTACCAGAACAAATATAACATAAATCGCATTAACTGATTTATTTTTATAAAACTTAAAAAGAAAATCATGCACTAAATCAATATTAAGATTTCCTGTAATTTGATACAAAAAAGCTATCAAAAGTAAGAACATAGCGCCAGAAAAACTACTCAATATCACATAATCATAAATATTCTTTAAACAAATAACATTATTTCCTCCATATGAATATATTATATAAGTTGTTATGCATAAAATTTCAAAAAAAACATAACTATTAAAAATATCATTTGTTATAACGATTCCATTTGCACCACATAACATTATACATGAAAAACCGCGAAATATATAATTAAGATCATTATTATAAACTGTTGATAAAAAAATCACCATTATCAATGACAAAAACAGAGTTATTAAAGCATTGCTTAAATCAAATTTTAGCTCTATACCAATTGCCTTTGCCCAACCACCAACAACGGTTAAATATTGTTTGTCCTGTAATAAATTTAGCTTAAATATACAATATAAAATATATACAAAAAATGATGCAAAAACTATTAGATAAAATAAATTAACTACCTTTAAATATTTATCTTTTATTAAAAAAGATAAAAAACCCATAAGTAATGGTAATATTATTGCAAAAATATGTATATTTTGTAGCAACACAATAAAGTTAAAAAATTATTAAAATAATTTTCAACTTTTTTATAATCATTGCTTGCATTATAATATTATAATATATAATATGCTTGCATATAAATATGAAATACAAAATTTTGACAAATTTTTCAATGACAAACAAAGCAAAATCTCGCATAGATGAAATAAAAAGTGAAAATGAAAACATATTTATCAGAGTAATGATAACAGATGGTGGCTGCGGTGGTAAACAATACCATATATTAATGGATGATTATATAGGTGAAACGGATTTTGTTTTAATAAAAAAAAATAAAAAAAAGAAAGACTCTATTTATATAGTGATAGATAAAAGTTCTATCAAATATCTTAAAAATAGTAAAATAGATTTTGTCAATAATTTAACATTTTCTGGCTTTAAGATAAAGAATCCAAACGCTAAATCAATATGTAATTGCGGAAATTCTTTTAGTTGCTCTAGAAAAAAAATTGCTAAAAATAATAATTGCAAAAACTAATCAATTAAGCTGACCTGCTCGTAATTAACATCAATCTTTGTTTCACAATTAAATATCATCACATTAACGCTAAGCATTTTATTCTTATCATCAATAGCGCATACATTGCCCTCCATTGTAGCAAATGATCCTGAATTTATTTTTACTCTTTGCCCTATTCTGAATACAAATTCTTGCGATTTTTTAGAAATACCATTAACTTTATCAATCATATCCTGATATTCCTTATCAGTAATAGGTTGTGGTAACATTTGTCCAAAACCATTATTGCGGAAAAAATTACGTAAAAATAAAATTATATTATCTGTCATTTTAACTTTTAAAAAAATATATCCTGGGTATGCGTTTACAGTTTTTTCATCTTTTTTACCATTAATATATCTAACGATATTGTGTTTTGGAATTGAAAAATCTTTAAAAAACTCATTTCCATCTATACCATCTTTTTTTAAAATAGAAAAAGAAGATTTAAGCGATTTTATTATACCCTCCTCTTTACCAGTTTGAACTCTAAAAATATACCATCTTGGTGTAAGATCGTTCTTTTTTTCTACTTCTTTAACTTCTTTTTTAATCATACTACATAAAAATAACACGCATTATTAATATTTGTGAAACCATATCAACAACAGAAAAAAAACATGCTGTTAAAATAGTTGTCACTAATACAGTTATCAACAACTGAAACAATTCATTTTGTTTTAACCATACAACTTTTGAAAATTCTAATTTAACATTAGAAAAATAATCAATTATTAAACCCATTTTCATTTTCTAAAAATTAAAACTATCTAACATCACTAATGGTTAATTTTTTTCTACCTTTAAATCTGCGACTACGTAAAACTCCACGTCCACCAGCCGTTTTCATTCTTTCACGAAAACCATGTGTTCTTATTCTTTTTATCTTACTTGGTTGGTAAGTACCCTTACTCATACAAATCTATCTAAAAGATTAAAAAATAAATATCAAGTTGTTTTTTTAATTCTGATTTTTATTAAAATCTTCTTCATCGTAATTATCTTTTGCATTTTCATTTTCACTATTTAGATATTCTTTTTCTCTTTTATCAAAGTTTGAAAGTATTTTTTCATCTTTAATATTCCCATTTACTGATGTCATTATTTCATTTACCATTTGTGTTACATTTTGCCTTCCGTCGTATAAATATTTTTTTGCATCTTCGTATGACTTCAAAGCGCCTTCCACTTTATCATGCATATCATTTAAATTTTTAAAAAACTTAACAAGTTTGTCATAAAAAATATCTATTTTTTTAGTTACTTCTTCTATATTCTTGCTACTTTTCTCAATTTTCCAAAGATATTTTACCATTTGCAAAACAGGTACAAAAGATGATGGAGTTACAATAGCAACTTTCTTATCTCTTGATAAATTCATAATTTCTTCACGATTTTCGCTATCACTAATTGCAGTTAAGTATGCCATCTCATTGGCAAAAAAGAGACATACAAAATCAAGTGTATTTTTTCCATTTTGCTTTAATATTTTAGAATATTCTTTATCACTAAGCTCTTTTATTCTATCTTTTATATCTTCAATGTAACTATCTAAAAATTGCTTTTTTTTCATTTTATCTTCCTCATTAATATATCTTTCATAGTTCACGAGTGAAAATTTTGAATCAATAATGAGCCATTCATCAGGTTTAACTTGAAGTATAAAATCTGGATATCTTCTTCTTTTTTCCTCATCATTTAATAAAAAATGCTCATAATAATCTATATTTTCCTCAAAAGAAAAAGATTTTAATAAATTTTTAAATAACATTTCACCAAAATCACCTTGTGCTTTTTTATCTCCTTCAAAAGCTTTTGCCAATCTATCGGCGCTACCTTTAATTTCTTGCGTACGATCTAATAAATTTTTTATCGTTGTATTTATCTCAGTTTTTGTTTCGCCATTTATTTTATCAACGGCCTGTTGATATTCATAAAGTTTTTCCTTAAAAGGTTTTAATATTTCATCAATCTTCTCACTTCCTTCTTTACTCTGCTTTTCTAGAGTTTGATTTGATAAATTTTGAAATATCTGCTTTTGTATTTCTTGTTGTTCTTTTATCCATTCTTCTTGATTTTTTGTATTTTTCAATGCACCTTTCAATTGTGCAAGTTCAATATCTTTTTTATTATTTTTATCACGTAAATTATTATTTTTATAAAGTAAATAAATACAAGCACAAAATAATATAATGGTCGCGCAAATAAAAAAAGACAAAACCATAACTACTAGTTATATACTAACTTTTTCTGTTTAAAAATAGCATGTTTTCTTAAATATGGATCAAACTTTTTAAAAGATAACTTGGTTTGATTTTTTCTTGGGTCAACCCATCTAACATAAGAATAACCGCTTTCTTCATTTGTTAATAAAACCAATGTTCTATTTTTCTTTGCCATACTTTGTATATAAAATATTGAAATTAATTTGCAAGTAAATTTTTAAAGGTTTTTTATAAAACTTGCAAATAAAAAAATGAATATTAATTTTCCTTTTAATGAAAAGCGAAAGAACTTTAAAAGATAAAATTTTTTATACAATTGCTATATTAATAATATATAGATTTGGTTCATTTATACCAGTTCCAGTAGTAGATGTAAATAAACTTTCAGCTTTTGTAGAAATGACAAGTAAAGGAATTTTTGGTGTTTTTAACATGTTCTCAGGAGGTTCGATAAGCCGTTGCTCAATATTTGCTCTTGGAATAATGCCATATATTACAGCATCAATTATAGTACAACTTATAGTAGCAACTACACCAAAATTAAAAGAAATGAAAAAGGAAGGCGGCGAAGTTGTACATGAAAAATTCAATCAATATTCAAAATATCTAACTATTTTAATAGGTTTTGGACAAGCAATGGGTATATCAGCATTATTATCTTCAGCAGGTATATCAGATGCTTCAACTTTTGAATTTAAAATAACATGTGCTTCTACAATGCTTTGTGGAACATTTATTTTAATATGGTTAGGTAATCGTATTACTACAAACGGAATCGGAAATGGAGGTTCATTAATTATTTTTACCGGTATTGTAGCTGAAAGCCCTAAGGACATAGGAAATCTACTAACACTAGCAAAAAATGGTTCTATTAATGCTATTGTTATATTTATAATTTTTGCTGTATTTTGTTTAACACTATTAGTTGTAATATTATTTGAAAAATCAAATCGTCTTATATATATCCAGTATCCACAACAAATTCAACAATACATGCAACGTAATAGACAACAAATGCAAAATTTCTTGCCTTTAAAAGTTAATCCTGCCGGTGTAATACCTCCAATTTTTGCAAGTGCTGTAATATTATTGCCTGGAACTCTTGCTAATTTATTTAGAGATAGCGATAACCCAATAGCTACATTTATTTTGCAAAATTTTGTTCATGGAACACCAGTTTATATGGGTTTAGAAATTATATTAATAACATTTTTTTCATTTTTCTATAATAATGTTGTTTTTGACGCTGCTGAAGTTGCAAATAATTTAAGAAAAAGCAATATTTTTATACCAGGAACAAGACCAGGTGAACAAACGACTCAATTATTTAAAAGAATAATGAATCGTTTATCATTAATAGGTGCTATTTATTTATCAGTTGTATGCACAATACCAGAAATAATAGCAGCAAAATATGGTTATTCATTTATAATAGGTGGTACAAGTTTATTAATTGTTGTAAATGTTATAACAGATACAATGGTTGCGATACAAACAGCTATGTTACCACAAAAATACGCAAAAAATATGAGAAAAAATTATAAATAATTTTCTTCATAATTTATAAAAATTTTTCAAGTAACATTATTAAAATTTTTTGTTTATCATTAACAGATAAGCTATTATCTTTACAACATAAATCATATACATATGGAATCTTAGATGCATTTATTTCAAAATTTAGAGAACATAAAATATCTTCAACTTTATCTTTTATTGTTTTCTTTTTATTAGCACTTTCAGTAAAAAGATTTATTTTTTTATTAAATTCTTCTTTTTCTTTTGAATTATCTGGAAGATTGTAATTAATTTCATTATTCGCTATATCACACAAAATAGAATATTTTAGCTTTTCAAAACTTGTTACTCTAATTGCTTGATTTTTTTCTAATAAAAATTTATTTCCATCATTTTCACCATTAAATATTAATGTGTAAATAGTTTTTTTGAAGCTATTAGCATAGTTAGCGCTTATCATTGAGCCACACTTTAAAGTCCTTGCTCTAGTTAAAATCATTGCCTCCGATATACCAGCTATAACAGCATTACGCTTAACAAAATTTACTTTCCTAGGTGGTTCAGAAAAAAAGAACTCGCTAACAACAGTGCCACCAAAATCAATTATTTTATCTATAATCTTTTCATATTCTAATGGATAACAATACTTAAAACCACAAGGTAATACAGTTATTGTCCCCGCTTTTAAACTTTGAATTTGTGCAACTATATCACTACCATGCGCAAGACCAGAGATTATGCCAATATCTAAATCATTAACGGCTCTGACAATTTCTCTTATAATTGAAAAATCTTCTGTATCTAGTTTTCTACTACCAACTAAACCTATTGTGCTGCTTTGTAAAAAATCAATACTCCCTTTTACACTCAAAAGCACTGGCGCGATATTTATCTTTTTTAATAATTTCGGATATCTTTTATCATTTATTGATAAAATATCATATTTTTCCTTAAAATGATTTGTAATTTCATTTTGTATTACCGTTTCAGAAGGAACTCTACCTGGTTTTTTTGTTTTTAAAAAATCAACTATTTCTTCTATATTATCAGCAAATTCTTTTGCGCACAAACATTTTACTTGTTCGTTTATGTTAGTACCATGAAGTGTAATTAATGCTTTTAGTGTCATTTTTTCTTTTTTCTTAAATCCCAATCACTTTTTTTCAATGTTTTTAATTTATTAGCTGCGTCTCTTTGATTTTGTTCAATTACTTTTATCATATCAGTAGTCATTTTTTGTTCTTTATTTAAATCATTTTCTTGATTGTCTATATCTAAAGAATCACCAAACTCCTTCCATTTTTCTAATTGTTTATCTAAAGAATCTACTTTTTTTTCAAGTTGTTTCTCATTTTGCTCATTCTTAGCAAGCTGTTGTTCTTCTAATGCATTTTTTATATTACTTTTATCGTCAAAATTTATATCACGAATTGAAGCATCATTTTCTTTTAAACCAGCATCATTTTCCTTTAACCCAACGTCATTTTCTTTCAAGCCTGCATCATTTTCCTTTAACCCAACGTTGTTACCTTTCGAAACATCATTATTATCAATATTACCTATATTTTTATTTGTCTTATTTATAGGACCATTACCAACTAAATCTTTAGGCCCAATATCAAGCCCTGATCTATTAGGAATATTTATATTTTCATCCACCGATAAATCATTGTCTTTAGTTGTTTTATCTTCTTTATTAATTCTATTTAATAAATCATTGTTATTTTGTTCATTATTTACATCATCCATTTGTCTATTAGCTTGACTATTACCATCTTCGCTTGTTCTGTTTACACTACTACTTCCGGCATTTTTATACATATTATCATCTTTGAAATCTACACCATCTCTTTTAACATCAGACTCTTCGTTTTGTTTTTTTCGCATATTATTTGCATATTTCTTTTCATATTCAAGTGCTGAATTTGAATCTGTAAATGCTGTTGCAACAACTTCTTTTACTGAATTAAATATATCGCCTGCTGCCTTTAATCCCATAGACCCACCGCCTTGCGAGAATATATTAGCTAATTGCTCTGATATTATTATTGAAAGTTTACTAAAAATTGCTAAAACCATTGTAAATTTAAATGTTGATTTTACCATTTCCCAAATGATTTTAAACCTATCAACAATATCGGCTTCATTTTCGGAACCCGCTAAACATAATTGCCAATCATATAAATTGATATTGATTAAACTAAAAAAATTAAATTCAAACTTACTTCTCCAACAAACTTTAACATCTATTACTTCCATAAAATAATGATATATAAAGCCAATACATAAACCAAAAAAACCAACCGAAAAGGCAAAATGTATAAACTCTTTTACTAAAGTCTTCATTGCAATAAAAAATTTATCTTCTTCTTTACCGCCAAACATACTTATCAATGCATATAAAGGCATAAACATTATAATACTACCTAAATTAAACATTGTAAAACCTAAACTAACTATTGGCCCTATAACAGCAAGCATAAAATCAATAATACCATTTGCTAAAAATGGAAATAAAAACAGAAAAAAAACAAAACTTAAACTACTAGTTGCAATTGCGCCTATTTTGTAAAAAACTTCTTTTGAAGTAACGCTTGCTATAATATCATCAAAAAATGTCATAGGAGATTCGTCGACTACAATCGATGAACCATATATATCCGAAACAGCATCAATAATACCTGATGAAATTGCTTGTGCACCATATATTAAACCACTCCATAAATATCTATCTATAAAATCATAATTTTTTGGATCCGTGCACCATAATAATATTAAAAACCTTTTCCAATCACTTGTTATTACTGGTACCAGTGAAAGCATTTTTTCTTTATTTACAAAACCAAGTCCAAAAGAAAAAACAAACCACACGATAACAAGTATTCTAGCAGAATGATAAAACGAAGTAGACATTATTGAGTTTCTTGCTTTAATAAATAAACCATCTTCTATATTTTTAAGTTTAAAAAGCGTTATTGTTGTAGATTTTACTTCTTCTGTTGTATAATCAGATATTTTCTTACTTGGTTCAAAATCGCTTTTAATTGTCGCAACGACACATTTTTGATTTAAAGAAGACAAATATCTTACATCTAATGTTTCAACTGTTGATACATTATAATTATCTTTAATCTTTAAACCATTAAAAGAATATTTTTCTGTCTTTATTAACCAATTGCCGCCTCTATTTGAAAAATATATTGGTTCATTTTTATTATCATTTTCCCTACATATAGTAATATTACTATCATTTGAAGTTACTTTCAAAGTATCATCTTCATTTTGATTACCAAAAAATGGTTCAAATAATGCGGAAATAAAACTTTGAACCCAAGTAATATGTAAACCATTTTTATAAGAAAAACTATTTTCTTTTACTGGTTTTGCACCTGAAACAAAAGTTAAATTTATGTTTCCCGTGTTATCTTCATAACAAGTATCAGATGGTTTTATATATATTCTTTTACCACTTTGCGGAGCGCATAATTCATTTGGTAGATTGATATTTTCTGTTGAGGACACAGGGCAACTTGCATTTTTTATTTCCAGTAATGATAATTTTTTTTGTTCAGAATGATAACATAAACCACCTATTTTTTGATAATCATCGCCAACACAACTCTTATTATTAGGCTCAGGGATTAAAGTATAAAATTTATAATTTGTTTCTTTATCATAATCTTTTAATATTTGAAGATTCTTTATCACATTATCTTTTATATCCCAAATAAAACCATTTGTATTAGCACCTTTCTTGTAAATTACTGGCGGAATCGCATAAGGAACTTTAATAAGATTATATACTAAACCATCATTTGATGTTTTATATTGATATCTACAATTATCATTAGATATGCAATTTATCTCATACTCTGGAACAAAATAATTTTTAATATGATATGAAAAAGTAGAATCGGTACCTATTTTCATGTAAATACCAGCACCATTTTTTAAAACACAGGCTTTTTGTATTTCATCGCTCAAACCAATTGAACAATTATTGCCAATAATACAATCTCCTTGAATGTTATTATCTATTAACTTTTTACCCTTGTTTTCTTTTCTATTATTAGAATTTGCACTTGTATAACTATTAAATTGATTTTCATATATAACCTTAGTTGCTTGATCGTCCATTAATGAATAATTAATATCAGTATTCATTTCACATTCTTTATAATCGGTAGTAATATTTAATGCATCGCCAGTTGTTCCGTCGTCAAATTTAACAGTAGAAACATGATAACTAAACGTTTTTGGTGTTTGCTTCTCGCCCCATGGAAAATAATTTCCATCAGCATAAACAATGAGTTGTTTACCATTTGTTTCAAAACCAGTATCTATCCAATCAATTTGTTGACCTTTAATATCATAGGGATTCCCTATACCGCACTCACCACCAGATGATAAATTTGCCATATCATATGTAAAAGTTTTATTTGTTCCATTGTTATTGTTCAATAAACACGCACCTTCACCACTGCTTGGCTTTGAACATTGAAATAAAAGTAAAATCCAATATAGAATCCAAAAAAAAATTGTTACAACAAACCAAAATTTGATTTTATTAATCAAATTACCGGCCATTTGCTGTATTCCGCCAGCACTTTGCTTTCCAAAAGCACCAGTAAAACTTTTAGCAATAGCGGAAAAAAAACTCATATTATTGCTTAATAAAGCAATAAACTTTTTTTATTTTCAATATTACATATTATTAAATACTACGATTTAATCTTTGATTGTTATTTATTCTTTGATTGTCAATTGTTGTATAATTTAATTGATCATTGGATATAGAAGAGATTTTAAGCTTACCTCTTTCTTCAAGATCAAATGACATGTTATTATTCTTTTTTTCTTTTTTATTATCATCTAATCTTTCGCCTTCTTCAACACTATCATCTAACTCTTTATTATTATCATCGTCATTTTTATCATCATAAATATCATTTTCATTATTAGTGAACGAATCTGTCTTAGCGGTCAAATTCGTTTTCTCTTGCTCAGTGGACAAAATTGGTTTTTGTCTTTCGTTTTTACCAAAATCTCTTGCCGTATAACTAACTTCTTCAAGATTATTTTGTTTTTCATTTGAATCTGAATTATTATTAATATTTGAAACATTACTCTTATTAAGTATTTTTTTAGCTACAATAGTTATAACTACTGAAAGTACTAAAAATATAATTATACCTAGCACAAAAAATAATGTAGTATTCATACTTTAAAATTTTAACAAAAAATCATTAATAATCAACATAAGTTTGTCCTCTGTCGAGTATTGTAGTATCATTAAAATTCGAAATAATACTATTATTAATATTGTTTTTTTCTTCTTCCTCTTTATTAGTATCTGTTTTTTTATCATTATTGT
This sequence comes from uncultured Rickettsiales bacterium, assembly GCA_946413485.1. GTDB lineage: Bacteria > Pseudomonadota > Alphaproteobacteria > Rickettsiales > Deianiraeaceae > UBA4311. The sequence goes on from CAMKKS010000004.1 coordinate 18,035, forward strand.
TGTTTTTTTTTCTATCATCTAAATTTTTATTCTTCTCTTTTTGAGATATATTCTTATTTTTTCTAATTTCTAGGTCAAAAAAATTTTTTAAAATATTATTATTTTTAGAATGATTTTTCTTTAATTTAACCTTATTTTCATTCTTATTATTGTTTTCTTCTTTTTTCTTCTTATTATTTTTATTTACATTTGTATCTTTGTTTTTCGGAACTATCTTTATATCTTGTCCAGCATGAGACATTTTTTTTTCTGCATAATTCTGACAAGCATAGTATAAAATGTTCCCAAATAAAACAAATACAAAAAGTGATATTATAACCTCAAGCACACATAATTATATATTTTTTTAAATAAATATCAAAATATACTTAAAAAATTTTTAATTAAACTATTGAAAAATTTTTAATTAAATTATTTAAAAAAGTGAAAGTTTTAGGTTTTTTGTTTTATGGGAAAAGTTATAGGTATTGATTTAGGTACTACTTATTCATGTGTATCAGCTATGATTGATGGTAGTTTAAAAGTTTTTGAAAATACAGAAGGTGCAAGAATTACTCCTTCATTTGTTGCTTTTGATGAAAAAAATCAAGTTATTGTTGGTGGACCAGCAAAAAGACAAGCAGTAACAAATCCTAAAAATACAATTTTTTCAGCAAAAAGATTAATTGGACGTAGATTTGAAGATCCAGCAGTAAATGATGCAAAAAAAACTTTTCCATTTAACGTTGTACGTGCATCTAATGGTGATGCTTGGGTTTCAGCTAATGGAAAAAATTATGCTCCAAGTCAAATTGGCGCTTATATACTTGGTGAAATGAAAAAAGCAGCTGAAAGTTATTATGGTGAAGAAGTAAAAGATGCCGTCATAACATGTCCAGCATATTTTAATGATTCTCAACGACAAGCAACAAAAGATGCCGGTAAAATTGCTGGTTTAAATGTTTTACGTATTATAAATGAACCAACGGCCGCGGCTCTTGCTTATGGTGTAGATAAAAAAGGTAAAGACATGAAAATAGCCGTTTTCGATCTTGGTGGTGGAACATTTGATATATCAATACTTGAAATGGGTGGCGGTGTATTTGAAGTAGTTTCTACTAATGGTGATACATTCCTTGGTGGTGAAGATTTTGACCAAAGAATACAACAATATTTAATTGATGAATTTAAAAAACAAAATCCTGGAATTGATTTGTCAAAAGATCCGCTTGCATGTCAAAGATTAAAAGAAACAGCAGAAAAAACAAAAATTGAATTATCTTCAAGAACAGATGTAGATATTAATCTACCATATATAACAGCAGATGCGACTGGTCCAAAACATCTAAATGTTAAACTTACACGTGCAAAGTTTGAAAGTTTAACTGAAGATTTGATTAAAAGAACTATTGAACCTTGTAAAAAAGCTCTGGAAGACGCTAAATTAAAAACAAGTGATATAGAAGAAGTTTTACTTGTTGGTGGTATGACACGTATGCCAGCAGTGCAAAAAGCTGTACAAGATTTCTTTGGTAAAGAACCTTCAAAAGGAGTAAATCCAGATGAAGCAGTTGCTATGGGTGCTGCTATTCAAGCAGCAGTATTGCAAGGTGATAGTAGCGTAAAAGACATTGTATTATTAGACGTAACACCTTTATCTCTTGGTATTGAAACAATGGGTGGCGTTATGACTAAAATAATAGAAAGAAACACAACTATACCAGCAAAAAAATCTCAAGTTTTTTCAACAGCTGAAGATAATCAGCCATCAGTTGGAATTAAAGTTTATCAAGGTGAACGTTCAATGGCACGTGATAACAAATTGCTTGGTGAATTTTTACTTGATGGTATAACGCCAGCACCTCGTGGTATACCACAAATAGAAGTAAGTTTTGACATTGATGCAAATGGTATTATGCATGTTACCGCAAAAGATAAAGGAACCGGTAAAGAGCAAAATATAACCATTAAAAGCAATGGTGGTTTAAGCGATGCAGATATTGAAAATATGAAAAAAGACGCTGAAGCACATGCCGAAAAAGACAAGGAATTAAAAGAACTTGCTGATTTACGAAATGAAGCAGATATGTTAATCTATTCAACTGAAAAATCTTTGAAAGATAATGATGCAAAATTAACAACTGAGTTGAAAGACAATGTTAACAAATCTATTCAAGATGTTAAAGATTGCAAAGATGGAGATGATATCACAAAGCTTAAAAACGCTGTTGAAAATTTAAGAAATCAAGCAATGGAAATTGGTAAAATAGTTTATCAAAATACCGGAAGCAGCAGTGATTCATCATCATCAAATCAAAGTAGTGATTCATCATCAAGTACTGATGAAGCACCAAAAGATGCAAAAGATGCTAATTAATATTTCATACCAGTATAATAAAATATGCTGGTATGAAAAATAAATAAGATTTGTAATTAAATATATAAAAAATGTTTTCTTTATATTTTACTAATTTGATTTTTTATTGATAAAAATTTTAATACATTTTTTCTCAATTTTACACAACTAAAACTTGACATTAAAATTAAAAATAACGACTATAATTCATAGCCAGTTTAGCTCAACTGGTAGAGCAACTGATTTGTAATCAGTAGGTTGTCAGTTCGAGTCTGACAATTGGCACTCATTTGATAATTTCCGATATTATATTTCTATAATATTCATCGCTATTCTTATAGCACAATATATATTCTTCTAAAGATATCTTATATTCATTTAAATTTTTTAGAAAAAAATTAAGATTTTTTTCATCAATTGTTAATAAATTATCTACAATTTTTGTTTTATATTTATATATATTTACTTTTCTAAATTCACATTTTTTTGGTTCCACATACTTTAATCCACTTACTGTATCTGTTTTTATTTTTATTGTTTTTTCGCAACCACAAAATATTATTAATAATAAAGATATTTTAAAAAAATTATTTTTCATCATAAATAAATATTTTATCAAATAATTTTTGTTTTTTTTCTAAGTTATTGGCATTTTTTAATTCAAACAATAAACGATTATTCATTTCTTGAATTTTATCAAAATTATTAGCATTTTTTTTTAAAAAATCATCGCAATGTTTTACTATATTTGTCTGTTTTTTAATAATTGCATCATTTGTTTCTATTGTTATTTTTAATAATTGATTTTCATTTTTTAAATTATTAATCTTTCTGTTAAACCTGGCTATCTTTGCTATTAAAATAGTGACAACAATTATCGCTAATGCCATTAAGTATTTTTTAATCATTTATTATTAATATACCTTATATAAAGATATTATGGAAGATATTATTTATCGTGCCACAAACAAGATTCGAACTTGCGACCTACTGATTACGAATCAGTTGCTCTACCAACTGAGCTATTGCGGCTACAACACTAAAAACACTTATTTAATTTAAAATTCAAGAATCTTGTATGATTAAAAGTTAATATTATGATTATTTATCTTTTATTTTATCAAGAGCGACACCTAAAATATCAGCTAAAGAAGCACCTGAATTATCAGTTCCATATTTATCAATAACTTTTTTATATTCTTCTTCTTCAAGACTCTTAATAGAAATAGCTATTTTTCTTTCTTTCTCATTAAATGATATAATCTTTGCGTCAACCTTATCGCCTACTGTAAAACGATCAACTCTTTGATCAAGTTTTTCTCTTGATAAATCTGCTTTCTTTATAGAAGCATAAACACCTTCTACAATCTCAACAACGATACGATCTGGTTTAATGCTAAATACTTTACATGTAACATTATTACCAACAACAAATAAATCTTTGTATTTTTTAAATGGATCGTCTATAAGTTGTTTTAAACCAAAAGAAATCTTTTTGAATTTATCATCAACGGACAAATAAACAACTTTAATATTATCACCTTCTTTATAGTTTGCTAAAATATCTATATCAGCTATCCATGCGATATTTTCAAGACTGACGAAACCTTCAATATCTTGATCTTGAATTGTAATATAAAAACCATAGTCAACAACTTTTGATATTACAGCATCAAATTGTTCACCAGCCTTATGTCCTTCGGCAAATTCTTTAAATGGATTTCTTAATAATCTACGTATTGATAATATAACTCTCTGTTTATCGCAATCTATTTCCATTACAGATGCTTCAATTTTATCACCTTCTTTATATTCTTTGATTTTTTCATTTGCACCTTTACCCCAAACAAGTTCACCTATATGAATAAAACCTTCAACATCCTTTTTAATCTCAACAACTAATCCATTTTTATCTACGCTCGTAACAACACAATTAACTTTTTCTCCAACTTCAATTCCTTTAACAAGCTTTAACCATTCATTTTCAATTAATAATTTAGTACTTACAGCAATTTTATCATTTTCTTTATCAAGTTTTATAACTTTTGCTTTTACTTTTTGTCCAACAGATAAAACTTCGCTAGGATGTCCTATTTTTCCCCAAACAATATCAGTAATATGTAAAAGTGCATCAACACCAAAACCTAAATCTATAAATACTCCATAATCCGTAATATTTCTAACTTTTCCTTCAACGACCATGCCTTCGTGAGCTTTTGCATAAAATGCTTCTTTTACATCTTTATAACTATCATTTATAACCATTTTACGTGATACAACAGCATTTTTGCCATCAAATTGTATAACTTTAAATTGTTGTTTAACGCCAACTAAACCGCTTATATCTGTAATATTACCCTCGTCAATTTGACTACCAGGTAAAAAAGCAATAAAACCATCAAAATCAACAGATAAACCACTTTTAACCTTAGCAAAAGGAATACCTTCAATATTTTCACCACTTTCAAATGCTTGTTGTATCTTTAAACGACTATCTTCTTTTATTGCATTTTCACGACTTAAAATATATCCATTTTCACCAGCATCTATACCCATTATATAAACATTTACTTTATCGCCAACTTTTAGATCCTTCTCTTCATCTTTTTTGAAAAATTCTTTCATTGGAATAATGCCTTCGCTTTTAAGCCCTGCATCAACAACGACAAAGCCTTTTTTCTTGTCTATAGCTGTAATTTTACCTTCAACAACTTTACCAACATTACCTACATTACTATTGGCAAAACTATCAAAATACATGTTAACTAACTTAGTTGTTTTAATGTTTAAATCTGACATCTAAAAAACATTTTATTTGTAAACCATTTTTTTTAATTTCAAGTATTTTTTATAAAAACAATTATTAATTTAAATAAAAAATAAATATTCAATTCTTAATTATAAGAATTGAACACCTATTTTAAACATAAAGTTATCTGTCTTTATTTTTGTTTCCTTAAACGTTCTATGTTGCCCATCAATAATATCATATTCATTAAACTTATTAGAACCATGACGATATTCAAAACCCATTATGAATATATCATCAATAATTAAATCAACACCAAAACCATAATTATTTCCATAACGAGTGTCATAATATTTAAAATTGTTCCAACCATTAACTTGTAAACACTCTAAATTTTTTCCTATGAAACCATATGGTGCTATTGCAAGATAATTTTTGTAAAGATTAATTTTTGTACCAAGCTTTAAATTAAAAGAACCATGTTCTTTTATATTAAAACCATATGTATCAACAGATATAACATTTGTATTACCACGTGGTATTCTAATTTGAACATCTGTTCCTATGAAAGGATGTATTATACTATTTATTCTGAAATAAAAAGAAGCACCAGTTCCTATAACTAAACCATGACCTTTTGTTGAATATATAGAATTATAAGGTGTATCTTTGGCAGAATTTATAAAATATTCTGCATCACCACCGTATCTTTGTTCCGTATAACCAAAATATAAATTTGATTTAAAATAAAATCTTTTAGATAAATCAGCAGCATTAACATTATTAACATTCAAAAGTGTTGCAAAAGCAACCATTGGTATAAATAACTTTTTATTCATAAACGTGATAAAAAAACAATGAATAAATATGAATTTAACTAATATTATTCAATTTATTTTTAATTATTTTTGTGCGTTTTTTACTATTAAATGATTATATTTAATTAATTTTGATAAACTATCTTCGTATACGTCGATCAGAATTATTCAAATTATAAAAATTATTACCGGAATAATTATTGCTATTTTTATATTTTCTGTCCCACTCTTTTTGTTTTTTTAGTTTATCTAAGAGAATCAAAAAACCAATTAGTATAATACATAATAAGTATACCCAAAACTCTATAACTGGTCTTGGTGGTATTTCATTTTTAAAAGTTAACCCACTGCTATATTGTTGATTACCCTTATATTCTTCATCTTTATTATAATTATAATTATAATTTATTTTATTTGAATTTGAATTTTTCTTTTTTGGTTGTCCACTTCTTGCTTTTTCAGCATAAAAATTAGGATTTATAATTTCTCTTGTTTTAGGAGCATTTACATTAGGCGCATTAGGTATAATAATTTCATCATCATTATGTTGCTGTGGTTGTTCAGACGCAGGAACATTAGGTATAGGCGGTAATGTAGTTGTTGGAGGCACATTTGCATTTGGAACAACTATTTGTTCCGGTTGTTTTATTTTTTCTAGTCTTTTGTCAATTAAAGCAAGTTTTTTATCAAGTTCAGGATCGTTAATTTCAATATCATTAATATCAAGTTCATCACTGTATTCTAAGCTTAAATTATTTGGTACTTGAATATCTAAGATATTGAATTCGTTTAAACTATTATCTTTGTCTATTTGACTTATATTATCATCATCATTATTATTAAATTTTATTTGTTGATCATTATTTATGTCTTCTATATTAAGTTCTGCAGGAGTAAAATTAAGATCAAATTCTTCATCATTATTATTTTGATTATTATTAAGATTGTTAATATTTAAATTATTTGGAATATTAATGTTAAATATGGATGGACGATTTCTATGGCTATTTCTATTGTTATTTATGTCATTAATTTGTTCAAATTTTTTCCAAAGTTTTATATTGTCAATAATTTCTAAAACCTTTTTTGCTTTCTCATTTGTTGAAGCAATAAAATCTTCTTCAACCATAGATTGACCCACGGCAACATCATTAAGACTATTTAGAAAAATGTTTTTATAACGTTCCGATTTTAACCTTTGATAACAAATATATTCAATCAATTGATATGCTGCAACTATTTTACTTCTATCACATAAAGAAAAACGACTTTTATCTTTCTTTGCAGGATCATCCTCTTCGGCAATATAAAAGTTATCTGTTTTTTGATAAAAAGCTTTATCAATAATGCCACATTCATCTATTGATAAAATACCTTTATCTATCAGTTTACAAATTATTTTTCTTAAATTACTAATTCTCGTTAATTCAGCATTCTCAATTGTTTTTAGTAAATTATTTTGTTCATTGTCACTAATTTTGCATTTAATAGCTTGAGGTGATTCGTATTTTATTTTTTGACCTAGACAATTTTTTCTTATGTAAACCATTGGTCCTAATCTAAGTGACTTTATTTTGGATTTTGCCTCATCGCGCGTTATAAAACTAATATTTCCATCATTATAATAACGAATATTGTCATCATACCCTATAAAACTAAGCATTGTCCAATGAGTAGCACTATGTAAACCACAGCTTGCTAAAACATATTCTTCACCATTAAGTGTAATATTAGAAATTAAATCTAAATTTAAATCTACTGTTTTAACCTTTACTGGTTGAACTCCTTTTTGAATTAAAACTTTTTGTTCTGATTTATAAGAATTACCAATATGGTCAACAACAACTACATCTGAAAAATTATTTTCCCCTACAGCTAACATTGTTGTTTTATAATTATCATCCCCTCTTGGAGAACATGTAAAAACTCTTTGATTTGCATCATAAGACCATGAAGAAAACATTGGACTTGAAACATTGTTGTCTCTGTTTTTTTTTGTTTCTTCGAAAAAATATTTTTTTTGCTGTGCATCGTAACTTATTTTAAATTTAGTTCCTTCGTTAACGTATGAAACTATCGGATCTTTTACGTATCCTTCATTTTGTAGAAAATATTCTCTATCTTGATCTTTTTTGTTGCTAAAAGCAAGATAATTAAATTTTTCAATAATAGCGCTAACAGTCTGTCCAGCATCCTGCATTGCAAACATACCTTCGTTAATACGATCATGCATTAAAACATAAAGATTACAATATAAAAAACTAAATATTCTTGCGCTCTCTTGTGGTTTTTTATTATGTAACAATAAATATAAATTATAATAGTATTTTTCTAGATTTGTCCAACCGTGACTATCAGGTTTTTTTTGTCCTAATACTGTTGCATAGTCCTTCAAAGCCTGCATAAAAACAGGATGGTAAAATAATGTTCGTAGACAAACATTAAAGAAGCAACTCATGCCTATGTTTCCTGTTCCACGGAAATCTGTTCTAAACCTATTTATGCTATAATCAACAAAAGTAGCATTATTGTTTAAAATCATGCATTAAACCGCAATATTATACAATAATATCAATTATTATCAAATTTAAATAGACTAAAAACTCAAAAAATATTAATGTTTTTTTTACACTAAATTACATCATTGGCATTCCGCCCATACCACCCATGCCTGGCGTTCCGGCTGAACAATCACACTCCTTTTTTGGTTCATCAAAAATTGCAGCCTCTGTTGTGATAATTAATCCAGCAACGGAAGCAGCATTTTGAACAGCCATTCTAGTTACTTTAACAGGATCTACAATACCCTCTTCTATCATATTTACAAAACCTCCTGAAATATCACCACTTTCTCTTTCGCTAACATTTTTTGGTGCAAAACTTGCATCAAAACCATAATCTTTTTGCTTTGAGTTTTCTATTTTACTGATAATATCAGATGGTTCAAAACCTGCATTTTGTAAAATTTTTGTTATAGGCGCTTTTAAAGCTTTCTTAAAAATACTAACACCAAGTCTGACATCTTCATTCCATACTTTAATATCATTGACTTCATTAATAGCTCTTAATAACGAAACGCCACCACCAGCTATTACACCTTCCTCTAAAGCAGCTCTTGTTGCGTTTAAAGCATCATCCACTCTATCTTTTTTCTCTTTTACTTCAATTTCAGAAGCACCACCAATTTTTATAACCGCAACACCACCTGACAATTTAGCCAATCTTTCTTGTAACTTTTCTTTATCATAATCACTTGTTGATGACTCAATTTGATTTTTAATCTGATTACAACGGGTTTCTATATCTTTTTTGTTACCATTACCATCGACTATTGTGCAATTATCTTTATCAACAATAACCCTTGATGATGACCCAAGATATTCTGGTTTAATATCTTCAAGTTTCATTCCTAATTCCTCACTAATAACTTGTCCTTTTGTTAAAATAGCGATATCTTCAAGCATTGCTTTTCTTCTATCGCCAAAACCAGGAGTTTTAACAGCGCAAACCTTTAAACCGCCACGTAATTTATTAACAACAAGTGTTGCCAAAGCCTCACCTTCAACGTCTTCAGCGATTATTAATAATGGTCTACCAGACTTCATAACAGCTTCTAAAAGAGGTACCATTGGTTGTAATGAGGTAAGTTTTTTTTCAAAAATTAAAATAAATGGATTTTCAAGTTCAGCTGTCATTTTATCGGCATTTGTAACAAAATATGGTGACAAATATCCGCGGTCAAAACTCATACCTTCTACAACATCAAGTTTTGTTTCCAACGATTTTCCTTCTTCAACGGTTACAGTTCCATTGTTACCAACTTTCTTGATTGCTTCAGCTAATATGTCGCCAATTTCTTTATCTCCATTTGCAGAAATTGTTCCAACTTGAGCTATTTCAGTTTTTGTTTTTATTGTTCTGGCATTCTTTTTTAAATACTCAACAACTTTATTAGCAGCAAGATCAATACCACGCTTTAAATCCATAGGATTTATGCCGGCCTCAACGGCTTTTATCCCTTCTTTTACAATTTCTCTTGCTAAAACAGTAGCCGTTGTTGTGCCATCGCCAGCTTTATCATTAGTTTTACTAGCAACTTCTTTTATCATCGAAGCACCAAGATTTTGTGCTTTATTACTTAACTCAATTTCTTTTGCAACGCTAACACCATCTTTTGTAATTCTAGGTGAACCATAACTTTTATCTATTACAACATTTCTTCCTTTTGGTCCTAATGTAGCTGAAACTGCATCAGCTAAAATATCAATACCACGTAACAATTCTTTTCTTGCTTCAGAACTATGTAATACAATTTTTGAACTCATAAAAAAATAAAAACAAAACTTTCTAAAAAGATATTTAATATAATATTTTTTTTTTTCAAGAGTTTGATTTTTTAAAACAAACTAAAAATAAAAATTTGTTTTTTATTCATTTTATTGTACAATCTATTCGTGAAATTTTTAACACAATTTATAAAAACTATTATAAATAGAAATACATTCGCGATTGCGATGATATTTATTATAATAGCTGGCACGATAACGATTGCACCGACTATTTATGGTATTTTTTTCTTAAGAAAGAAAAAAAGAAACATTGTTCGAAATCAGGATGACATTGATGATATAAAAATAATTGATTCAAATGAAAATAATGAAAACGAAGACGATGAAAGAATAATTATTGATAATCTTAAAAAAAATTCTAATCTAACAGATTTCAATATAAGAAAAATAAATCTAAAAAAAAATGATTTCATCAAAAATACAAAATTAATAAAAAATAACACTGGTATAATACCAATAAAAAAAATAAATATCGATACCGATGTAAATAACGATAATAAGGACAACGATGCAAATTTTAAGATAAAGATCAAATCAACACAAGAAAAATTAATAGATAAATATACAGAAAAAATAAAACATAATAATGGTGTAAACATTAATATTAACGGAAATAATATCGCTGATGTTATCGATCAAACAAATGGAGAAAAAATTTATTCCGGTAGCTGGATAGGAGGTTCGCCTAATGGAAATGGTTGCTTATATAGCACAAAAAATAATGGTATTCTTTATAAAGGCTATTTTATAAATGGAAATTTAAATGGTCAAGGAAATATTTACAATGATAATGGAATAATAATTTATAGTGGTTATTTTATGAACAATAAAAAAAACGGTAAAGGAGTAGAATTTTATGATGATGGTAAACTAAAATTTGATGGTACTTTTGTGAATGGCGAGAAAAATGGTCCTGGAAAAGAATTTTATCAATCCGGAAGAGTTAAAACAATAGCAACATGGAAAAATAACAAAATAGATGATACTTTAAAAATAATTGAACATTATGATAACGAAGGTAACAAAATAAAATTTGAAGGGTTTAAAAATTTTTACACCAAAGACGGTAAAGAAGAAAAAAAATGCAGAGTATTTAACGAAGAAGGTACGATGATATACGAAGGTACTATGAACAAAGGTATGAAATGGAATGGCAGAATGTACGACAATGGTGCTGTAATAAAAGTTATAAAAAATGGTGAAACCTTTAATGTCAATAACTCATTGCATATGTAATATAAATAATTTTATGTTGTTTATTATTTTACATAATTCATAATATTGAATATGAAAAAAAATAGAAAAAATAAAAATATTAAAATTATAGCAACTTTAGGAGATAAAGGATGGACAAAAATTCAAAACTTTACAAAAAAAGGCGCAAACATACTTAGAATAAATGGCTCTCATATAAACAACTATCAACATTTATGTGAATTTTTAAAAAAAATCTCAACTAACATGAATAAAATAAATAATAACATCGAAATAATGTATGACACACAGGGCCCGGAAATAAGAACTATTATAATAAGCAACAATAAAAACTCATATTATGAAATAAAAAATAATGACATCATCATTGTGCATACAAATATATCAGATAAAGAAGTAATCTTTAAAAATAAGAAAAAACCATTTCACATTGGTGTAAATTATGGTAATTTTATAAATGATGTAAAAATTGGCGATTTAATAACTATAGAAAATCGTACATTATATGCTAAAATAATTGAAAAAAATAAAAAAAAAGGAATTGTTAAATTAAAAATAACTTCCATTAATACAGAAAATAACAAGTATAAATTAACAAATAGAAGGCATATAAATCTTCTTGGTAAAAATGTAAGTCAAGAAACTTTAACAGAAAATGACAAAAAATATATTGAAAAATCAGTATTATCAGGAGTAAAATATTATGCAATTTCGTTTGTTAGAGAAAAAAAAGATATTATAGAAGTACGCAAATTAATATTATCAACAATAAAAAAGAAATATAAAAAAGATACAGATAAAATTATGAAAAACATAAAAATTATCGCAAAAATAGAAACAAGACAAGGTCTTGATAATCTTGACGAAATAACTAAAGAATCAGATGGTGTAATGATTGCAAGGGGCGACTTATCCAGTGAAATTCCTGAAGAAGAAGTTCCATATGCAAAGGAAAGAATTATATTAACATGTAATAAATACAAAAAATTTTCTATTTTAGCTACTAATGTTCTTGAAGGTTTTATCAAAAACAATGCCGCGTCGTTAAATGATATAGACACAATTGTATCAGCATTAAAACTTGGTGTAGATGCTATAATGCTTTCAAATGAAACAGCTAATTTAAAACAAGGTGAAAAAACAATAGAAGAATTAAAAAAACATATCAATTTTTTCTACAAAAATAACTAAAAATATTTGTTTTTTATTTTTATCATTTTAAATCCTATTTGTGAGTGAAGAATATACTTGTTTTGTTGATTTTGGGCTTGAACATGTAACTCTTTTAGTAGCACAAATAGAAAACAACCAACTAATTAGTATACCATTTATAAGAGAAAAAAAAATTAATATTTCATTAAATAATAGGCCTCAAAGCGCAATAGAACAAAGTGAAAATTTTGATGCTCTTTTGATTTTAATATCTGAAGCAGAAAAATTTTTACATACTAATATTTTTTCAATAATTTTTTTATTAAAAAACAAATCAATAAAATTATTCTTTTCTAGAAAGAAAATGGTCTTTAAAAAACAACAAAAAATCACTCAAGTTAACAAAGAAAAATTAGCTACTTCTGCAATAAAGGATTTTTATGATGCTTCTAATAGCGATTATAATATGTTAGATATTATTTGTAATAATTTTATAATGGATGAAAATTCATTAACTAAAAATCCTTATAAATTAACATGTCATTCATTATCATTAAACGCAACAATAATTGGGATAAAAAAATCTTTTACTTCAAAAATAAGCAATATATTAAAGGAGTTTAAAATTCATACAAAACATTATATATCTCCATGTATCGCTGTAAGTGAATTGTTTACTAATTGTTTTACTCAAAATAGTAATTATTTATTCATAGATATAGGCTCAAGCTCTGCTGAATATTGTATTATACATAATGGTTGTTTAGTTTATCTTGATAACATATGTCTTGGCGGACTTGATATGACCCGCGATATATCTCAGGAAGCAAAAATTCGTATTTTTATTGCCGATGAAGCAAAAAAAGAAATAAATAACAAAAAATATAGAAACATAGAAGATGAAAAATCAAAATTTTTAATAAGAAAAATAGAAGACATCGCTGATGCAAGATTAAATGAAATTGCTAATTTTATACTAAAAACAATCAAAGAAAATAAATCATTAAAAAATATTTTCTTTAAAAAAATATACATCTTTGGCGGCGTTGCGATGTATAAAAATACAATAGATATAATAAGTAGTGTTTTTGATAATGCAGAAGTTGAAATTCCAAGTTTAGAATATATTTACAATAATGATGTTATCATAAATAAAAAAATTAAAGAAAAGGATTTTAAAATTGAAAATATACAACTTTTTGGAGCATTAATTTTTTATGTAAACAATCTAAATATGTATCAAAATGCAAAAAATGGTTTTTTATTTAAAATTCCTTCAAAAATTTCTTGCTTTTTAAAAGACATACTTTACTAGATTTTTTGTTAGTTGTTTTTTTTATGCAAAATGATATAGATACTGATGAAGTTTCTGTTAGTGCATTTCCGAAGATATCTGTTTTTGGTGTTGGTGGTGCAGGAATAAATGCTGTAAATAATTTAATCTTATCTCAATTAGATAACATAAAATTTGTTGTTGCTAACACTGATTGTCAAAGTTTAATGAACTCTCTCGCTGGTACAAAAATACAACTAGGTGCAAAATGCACAAAAGGACTTGGTGCTGGCTCTAAACCAGAAGTAGGCAAACAAGCCGCTGAAGAAGCTTGTGATATAATAAAAAGAGAATTATCTGGTACAGATATGGTATTTATAGCAACCGGAATGGGTGGCGGCACAGGTACAGGTGCATCTCCCGTAATAGCAAAAATGGCAAAAGATATGGGAATATTAACCGTTTTAATAGCAGTAAAACCATTTTTATTCGAAGGAAAAAAAAGAATGGTAACGGCTAATAGAGGCGTTGAGGAATTAGAAAAAATTGCTGATACTTTAATTGTAATTGAAAATCAAAAATTATTGGAAGCAAATAATGATATTACTGTTGCAGAAAGTTATGCAATAGCTGATGGTATACTTAGACAAGCTGTATATTGCGTTGTAAATATACTTTTAAAACATGGTTTTCAAAATCGTGATTTTGCTGATATAAAAACCGTTTTATCATCCGCTGGACGTGCTATTATTGGTTACGGTGAAGATGTAGATCCATTAGAAGCTACAAAATTAGCAATCAATAATCAAATTTTAGAAAATAATTCTATTCATGGAGCAAAAAACATACTAGTAAATATAAGCGGAAACAGAAATATAAAATCTTCAGATATTGAAAAAATTATAAACAAAATTAGAGATGAAGCAAAAATAAATGAAGATGATGATCCAAATGTGATTTTTGGTACAGTATTTGATGAGGCCATTGGTAATAATATTCGTGTTTCCGTGATTGCTGCTGGATTAGAAAAAAACATGTTAAATATAAATAAAACTAAGGATATAGATTGTAAAAAAGAAAAACAAGATGAAGAATTAAAAGATATTGTTGATGATAATGATAAAAATATCACTGAAATGA
Organism: uncultured Rickettsiales bacterium; assembly: GCA_946413485.1. Classification (GTDB taxonomy): domain Bacteria; phylum Pseudomonadota; class Alphaproteobacteria; order Rickettsiales; family Deianiraeaceae; genus UBA4311. Next base: position 33,066 of record CAMKKS010000004.1, read on the forward strand.
AAAAAATTGAAGCTCCTGTTTTTGTAAATCCACTAAATGAAGATGATTTAACCAATGATGAAAGCTTTAATTTAAATATTCAAGAAACAGATGATAATGTTACACCATTTTATAATACATTCTTTACAGATATAAAAAAGAAAAAAGTAAATAAAGAAAATAACAGAATAAATAATTCAAAAGATGATCAAAATTTAGACAAAAAAGAAAAAGAAATTAGCTTATTTGATAGTAGTAATAGAAATAGTAGAAAAAATTTCCTTTCAAGAATTTTAGATACAATAAGTAATGTACCAGATGGAAAAAATTACGATAATGAAATAGAAGATTCGGAAGAAGACGATGACTACATTTATAACACACCAACAATAAAAAGAAAAATTGGTTAGTAGTTTTATTATTATTGAAAATTAAAAAAATAAAACTTTTCTTAAAAAGTCGTTTTAATGAATGAATTAGAAAATTTTCTTAAAGAATCACTACTACTCCAAAATGATTTAGGAGTAAATAATATTTTTGATTTTACAACTGGAAATAATTTTTCTAAAAATAATAACACGCAACAGAAAAAAATAGAAACTACTAACAAAATACCACAGATTGATAATAATAAACAACAAATTAAATCATCGACGAATGATGTATTGCTAAATATCAATGATTTTGATGCACTGGTTGAAGAAATTAAAAAAATCAAAAACTGCGATTTAAAATTATATGCAAAAAATGATGTAATTTACGATGGTTGCAAAAAAGCTGAAATTATGTTAATAGGTGAGGCTCCTGGTGAAAAAGAAGACATCGAAGGTAAGCCATTTTGTGGACAAAGTGGTAAATTATTACGCAGTGCGCTAGAATATATTAATTTAAACAATAATAATTTATTAATTACAAATACTATATATTGGAGACCGCCAGAAAATAGAAACCCAACTGAAGAAGAATTACAAATAAAAATCAATAAATATTTTGATAAATTAGAACA
>CAMKKS010000005.1 GCA_946413485.1 uncultured Rickettsiales bacterium
TTTTCTTTTTAAGGAAAACTGTTTATTTCTACTATTATATAATTCAACTTCGGCGCCAGCTAAATCCATTTTAGCAGGCACTAAATATAAACCATCAACATTTGTTTCATAAGTGCAATCATCTAAAACCAATGAATCATCGAGCATAAGTTCATATACACTTTTTTCTCGTTCATTTTTATAAATTCCAAAACCAGTGCTTGTATTGCCTTGTGGATCCATATCTATAACTAAAATATTTTGTTTTATTGCCGCAAGAGATGTTGCTAAATTAATAACCGTTGTTGTTTTGCCTACGCCGCCTTTTTGATTTACAACAGATATAACTTTTGTCATTAAAATACAACGATTTATTATAATATAGTTATAAAAAGCAAATAATTTGCGTTTTTTGTGTTTTAATTGAAATTTAAATTCATTATGTCTTAACTCAGATTAAGATGGGGTTCTTAAAAAGAAACATTACTAATATATGCATTATACTTGATTATCTATCATTCATTATATGTTCTGTTATGCCAATAATATATATGGACGGATGTTTTAGAACTATAGCGATTATACAACATAACACGCGACCATTTATCGTTGCTTTTATAACTGTAAGTGTTACGATATATTTAAAAATTTATAATGATGTTGATAATAAGAACAGAGAAGATATTAAAAAATTTAAAGAAGATTTTAATAAAGCATATTCAGATTTACAAACAAAAATAGAAAAATTTGAAAATGATAAAAATAATAAAGGGTTTAAAAAAAATGCTCTTGAACGTCTTATAGAAAGAAAGTTTATAGAAACTGATCTAAGATATTTAATGAAAGAAAAAATAATAAGTAAAAAATGTGATTTTTTTTCTTTTTGTAAGAATTATATTTTATGGAAAAAACAAGAAAAAATATATGCTTGTAATTGTATTTTAGAAGATAATAAAAACTTGATTCAAAGTTGTTTAGATGAAATTATAGCTAAAAAAGAATATAACAATTATAATAACTGTACTGCATTAGATTACGCTAATCTTGAAGGCGTTAAATTAATAAATATAAATATTGCAAATTTAAATATAAGCATTGCTGGTGCTAATTTTCATGATTCAAATTTTTTAAATTCAAACATCAATTTTATAACAAATGGTAATTGTATTTTTGATTATAGTATTTTTAATAATACTAAAGTAGTTTTTAAGTGTTTTATAAAAAAAAATCAAAAAGGAATACTATACTTCCAGTTACCAAGAATAAATAACATTTATGCTAGTAAAACAATATTAATATTTGATATTTTAACGAATTTAAAATGTTTTAGTAATGATGGTGATGAAACTATTTCGGTTTTAAATGATAAAGATTACGATGCTGTTGTTAACTTTTTTGAAAATTTTTTAAAAAATACGAATATGTTAGCAACAGAAAATAACCAAACAAAATTTATTTTTTATTCTAAATATTTAGCAAACATACCTAAATTAAAAGAAATAGAAACGAAACATAATAAGACTAATAATCATAAAGTATTATTTTGTTCAACTAATTTTCCAATCGAGAACATGTGGTCATTGCTCTTTAAAAGATCAGCAAAAGATGCAATTAATTTTTTAGAATCAAACAACCTCGCAATATAATATATTTGCACCAATGCGTGTGATTTTAACTGGAATAAGTTTTCCAAGAAACGTTTTTTTTTCACGCATTGTTTTGCAATTATATATAACAAGATGCATAAAATCATCTCGCCCACTAACTTGTAACTTATCTTGCATATTAATGTTATCAAACAAAACATTTACAATTTTACCTTTTAAAGATTTAGCAAAACACATTCTTTGTTTTTCCAATAAATCTTGTAATTGTTCTAGCCGCTTGCTTGCAACATCATCTGAAATTTGATTTTTCATTGTATTTGCAACCGTATTTGGTCTTCTTGAATATTTAAAAGAGAAACACTGAGCTTTATAATTAACTTTTTTTACAAGATCAATTGTATTTTTAAAATCTTCTTCCGTTTCACCAGGAAAACCAACAATAAAATCAGATGAAAAAACAATATTTGGTGCTGCTTTACGAAATCTTTTAATAATATCTAAATAAAAATCTGCTGTATATTTTCTATTCATTTTTTTTAAAATTTCATCACTACCACATTGAACAGGTAGATGTAAATAAGGCATAAGTTTTTTTTCTTCGCCATGTAAATCAATTAATTGTTGCGTTATATCACGAGGATGAGATGTTATGTATCTAATACGTAAAATATTATCTATTTTTGCTATTTCTTTAATTAATTCAACAAGAGTCCAAATTTTTTTATTCTTATCGATATATTTATAACTACTAACATTTTGTCCAAGTAAAATAATTTCTTTAGCACCTTGTTTACTTACTTCTTTAACTTCTTTGAGAATATCTTCAGCCTTTCTCGAAAGTTCACGTCCACGAGTATTTGGAACAACACAATATGTACAAAATTTATTGCAACCTTCTTGAATCGTTATATAAGCCGACACACCATTGAAATTTTTTCTTTCTTCCGATAAGAAATCAAATTTTAAACTTGCATCAAGCGATAAATCACTTAAATGAGTTTTTGTAGGAAAAATATTATTTTTTTGCTTTTCAATACCATCAAAAACTTGTTTTACCATTGGTAATAATCTTAAATGAGATTGTGGAGATAATAATATATCAATTGATGGTGCTTTTGAAAACATTTTTTCTTTTTCAACCTCCGGAACACAACCAATCAGCGCAATAATCATATATCTACCATTTTTGCGCATTTTTTGCTTTTCAATATTTATTCGTCCAACTTCAGAATAAATTTTATGCGTCGCTTTTTCACGCACACTACATGTATTCAATATTACTAAATCGGCATCATTGTATTCTAAAACATTTTCCCAGCCATTGTTTTTAAGTTGTTCGCACAAACGATTGCTATCATATTCATTCATCTGACAACCAAAAGTTTTAATGTAAAATTTTTTGCTATTATTCTTATATTTCATACTTTTTTAAGTTAAATTATTTTAAAATATTAATTACAATTTTTTTCTTGATTTTTTTTTTTATCATATAAAGTTGAAAAAGTTAAATTTATGCTAAATTTTAATGTTAAAAATCATATTTTAAAAAATACAATTTATGCAATTTTAAATGTAACATTTATAAAAATAATAATAATACCATTTTTCAGATCAAGTGGATTAGATCCATTACAAATATCTACATTACAAACAACACAACAAATAGCTTGGTTTATTTTTTTAATTATTAGTGGTATATTTTTTGATTTGTTTGGACCAAAAATAACTTTTTTACTTGGAAGAATAGCTGAAATTATAGCTGTATCTCTGTTATTAAAACCAAACTTCTATAATTTCATTATGTCAATGATACTAATCGGCATTGGGCTCGGTATAACATATGGAAAATATACATCATACATTTATAATTCATTATCGTTAGCTAGCAAACTTAAAATCTATCCTCGTGTAGCATCCGCATATTATCTAGCCTGGGATATAGCTTTTTCTGCAATGTCATACATATCGTCTCTAGTCTTAAAAAATCATGGTTATGAGACAATAATTTATATGAGTATTGGGTTAAAAGTTTTTGCAATACTTGCTGTAATTTTTCTAATACCTAGTAATAAAAAAAATGAAAAAATGAATGATTTTAAATCTTCATCTATCAAAGAAATCATATTTTTAGTTAAAGATTGCGCACAAAAAAACAATGTTTTTATATATTTACTAATGTTCTATGGAGTTGCAAATTTTTTCACATACCCTCTTTGTATGCAAATTGCAGATATGATTTTAGTTGATAAAGGATGGAATGCAGCTAATATTGCAAAATATATGAGTTTTATATCAGCCGTGATGGCAATAGGAACAATTATACCAATTGTATTTTTTCCTCAAGGGACAAGTATAAAAAATTGTGTTTTACTATCAATATTGCAAATTATTGTAATGGTTTTTGTTGCAATAACCTATCATACAATATCTTTTATCATAGTTGCTGGTTTTATATGTGCAACTTTTTCTCTTGTAGAAGTTTCTGTCGAACAAAGATTTGAAGAATTTTCAAATAAAAAAATCCGTGGAAGCGCAATATCTGCCTCAATAGCATTAGGAACAATGTTAACAACTATTAATATTATGCTTATTGGTGTAGTAGCGAAATATTTTTCGTATCATCTTGGTTTAATTATAATCAATATACAAATATTATTAATTCTGTTGTTTTTATATTCAAAATTAAAACATTTAGTAAAATAGCAAATATAACCTTAGTGGGTCCTGTTGGATTCGAACCGACGACCAATTCGTTATGAGCGAATTGCTCTAACCACTGAGCTAAGGACCCTGGAAAAAATATTATCTTCTCTATAGAAGAATTATAATTATAATTTGCAACTTTTTTATTGACTATAATAATAATTGATGTTTTCATTTTAATATGAAGCGTGCGCTATTATTTATTTTTTTTGCTTTAAAAACATCATTCCTTTGTTTTTCTGAAGAAATTCCTATTTTTTTAGCTGCTGATAACAATTATGCACCATATGTTGCAACAACAATGGCATCTATATTAAAAAATACAAAATCTTTTATAAATTTTTATGTATTAAGTGATGGCATATCTGATGAAAATAAACAAAAAATAGCAAATGAGAAAAAATATTTTACAAATTTTAGTTTAAAATTCATTGATCTTAACCAAGACAAACTTAAAAATCTTGAACAAACAAATATGGGAAATATTTCTAAATCTACATATTCTCGTTTATTTATTCCGGAATTAGATGTCTCTAAAAATATATCAAAAGCAATTTATCTCGATGTTGATATAATAGTAAAAAAAGATATAAGTCTTTTGTATAATGAAAATTTAGACCAATATATCGTCGGTACTGTTTCTGACGATGTATATTTTGAAAAAAAATTAATATTGCCTCTAAAAGATATTTTTTCTATTAAGAAAAAAGAATATAATTTTTTAAAAAATATCACATCACCAAAACATATCTACTTTAATGCTGGTATGCTATTAATTAATATGGATAAATGGCGAAAAGAAAAAATAACACAAAAGGCAATTGAAACAGTAATAAAAATAAAGGATAAAGATTTGTTACATGATCAAACGGCATTAAATATTGCACTAAATGGTAAAACAAAAAATCTAGAAAGTAAATATAATGAAGGCTTGCATAAATATTATGGCTTAATATGTAAATACAAAGTAAATAAGAAAGATTTAATTCTTAAATATGCGCAACATATATCCGATGCTGTAGTTATACATTATACATGCGATAAACCATGGGGAAATAAAGAAGTGCTTTTTGCAGATGAATTTTGGAAAATGGTATCATATACAGATTTTAAAGAAGATTTAGAACTTAAATACAAAATAAGAAAAAAAACATTAGAATCTATTGAAGAAATAAACAAGGTCAAAAATCATCATTATAAAAAAATAATACCACTTATAACCGCAACAGCAATAGTAATTGCTATAATAGTTAGAAGAAAAAAAAAGAGATAGTTTTTTTTTGACAATTATAAAGTATATATTTTCATTTAGATGATTGGAGAGTAGCCAAGTGGTAAGGCAACGGGTTTTGATCCCGTCATTCGCAGGTTCGAATCCCGCCTCTTCAGCGTTATTTATTAGCATTATTGTTATTTAATTTAAAATAATTTTTTCCAGTTGTGATAAAAGTATCAATATAATCAATGTATTCATTTATGTCATTATTCTCTAATTTATAAATTCTGTTCATCATAAGAATATCTAAATCTTTTTTTTTAGGTTCAAATATTACTTCAGTTTTTTCAGGTGTTTCAAAATTAAATTTAATAAAACCAACATTGTATGATGAACATAAAACCCTTAACTCTTCAAGCACTCCTTTATCGTAATCGCATGCAACAAGATAAGAATAATTTGCCCAACTAGAATTTGATAAACATTGAAAAAAATTTTCTCTAACACTATGCAAACTAATTTCTTTCTTTATTTCATATGAAAAAAGTTCAAATCTATTGTGTATATCGAATATTGCTAATACTTTATCTGTTATACCATCATCTTTTAAATCCTTAAAACCAACAATATCTGGATGTAACCATTTATTAGTTTTATTTTTACTATTATTTGAAGCATGTTCATCTATTCTCGTAGAATAAATTTTCTGTTGTTCTTTTAAATAGAAAATAAATTTTGGATAAATTTCAAGTTCAGAAAAACCACTTTTTTTGTTATCAATGGAATTATCTTTTTCACTAACTATTATTGTGTTGTTTTTTTCTTTATTATAATTATTATTTTTAATAGAATAATTTTTATCAACATACACACGTCTTTCATAAAAATCTAAAGCACTTTTGACGTCTAAAAAACCATTTTGAACAAGATTCTTGCCATATAATTCTCTTATAACTTGATTAAAAACTCCTGCTTTTGCGCCTCTACCGTTTTGATTAAAACGTTGCTTTTGGCTTTCACTAGAATTATCATACTTTTTCTGCCAAAAATATGGATAAAGCTCATCTAATTTATCAATAACCTTTTTGGCCTCAACTTTTTTAAAATTATAAAAATATTTATGAATAATAAAACAACAAATCAAACATGATTTTATTCCTTGTTTAGCGTAATTTTCTATATACTCCTCTACTCTCTCTCTGAAAACATAATTATGTTTATCATATGATATATAATTTTCAAGTTGAAATTTAAAAAAAAAATCAAATGTTGTTTTTATGTCAAAGGTAGATATTAGCAAATTCTTTGAAGGTAAAAAACTTAATGGTGGTCTTTTGTCTTTTGTGCTTTACGATACATATGGCTTTCCTTTTGATTTAACAAAACAAATATTGAAAGAAAATAATATCGATGTCAATGAGGAAGATTTTAATAAATATCTTACAGAACAAAAAGAACGTTCAAAAGTTGATAGAGTTAAAAATGACAACATTGACGCAAAAAACAATGAAATTTTTAAAGAATTAGCATTAAAATTACCAATAACAAACAAAGTGTTTTATGACAATAATAAAGTTTTTTGTGAATCAAAAATTTTAGCAATAATTATTAATAATCAAATTGTTAATGAAATAGAAAGTAACAAGGAATGCTGGATTATTCTTGATAAAACACCATTTTATCCTACAAGTGGTGGTGAAATTGGTGACATAGGCATAATATCAAAATCAAAAGTATTGGAAACAAAAAAACTATGCGGTGAAATAATAGGACATATGATTTTAACTAATGAAAAATTGAAAATAAATGATGTTATAAATTGCTTTTCATTTAGAAAAAATGTATGCAAAAATCATACCGCAACACATCTTTTACAAGCAGCATTGAAAAATGTTTTAGGCGATAATGTACAACAAAAAGGTTCACAAGTCGATGAAAACGGACTTAGATTTGATTTTTCAAGCAATAAAGCAATGACGAGTGAAGAAATAAAACAAGTAGAAAATATTGTAAATAGTTGGATTGATGATTATTTAGAAGTTAAAATAACAGAAATGTCAAAAGATGAAGCCGAAAAAATAAAAAATGTAGTAAAACTATTTGATGAAAAATATGGTGAAAAAGTTAGAGTTGTTGATGTAATAGATAATACTGGGAAATCAATATCAACCGAATTTTGTGGAGGTATACATTGTAAAAATACAGGAGAAATCGAAAGATTTATAATTGAAAGTGAAAAAAGCATAGGCTCTGGGATAAGAAGAATAACAGCAATAACTGGAAAAAATCAATGTTTATTGTTTGAAAATTTAAATAACATTAAAAAACAATTTGAAACATTAAAAGAAGAAAATATAAAATATCAATCAACAGCAGCCATAAGAACAAGATATGAATCAATTTTCAACATGATAAAAAACCGTCAAGAAGTAAATGGTATTATTTTTATAAAAGGAAAAAATATAAGCTATGATACGATAAAAATAATATGCGGACATTTATTAAATGAATATAATAAACCAATTTTTGCAGTAGCATCAAATGAAAATAAAAATGAATATTTTTGTTATATAAACAACAACAAACAAAACAATAACTTAGATTGTACTAAAATTGCCCAAGATTTAATTTCCAAAACTAACGGCAAAGGTGGTGGTTCATTTAACGCAGCACAAGTAATACATAACGTTAAAAATATTGATTATATATCAATAATAAAAAACATTAATAAATAATGATTATTTCAATAAAATATTGTCAAAATTATCGTATAAAAATTTTAACTGATTGAAAAAACGTGCTTTTTTATCATTTAAAACTTGTTTTAGTTCATTTTTTGAAAAAAACTTAAACTCTAAAATTTCATTATCATGTTTTTTTGTATCCTCGATGATATTACATTTAAATAAACGAAAATTCTGTTCTTTAAACTCATGAATATAGTCTTCCATAAAAACTCTTAAACCAGTTTCTTCTAATGTCTCTCTGTAAGCGGTTTGGAAAGCCCTTTCGCCTAATTCATGAGTACCAGCAGGGAAACCCCATTTTCTGCTTTTCTTGTCTCTAACTAACAAAATTTTTTTATCAGAAAATATAGCGCATCCAGCATGCGTTTTAGCAGTAGAAAAACACTCCTTACATACAGGATTAACAGCTAAATCCATTTTAGCAATTCTTGAATAGCACATGGCCATATAAATACAGCCAAGTATAACTAATAACGGCGTTGCATAAGTAAAAATTTTTTTCTTCTTAAAATTCATACAAATGTCAACAACCGCAATATTCTCTTAGTTATTAATTAAAATTGGAAACCTACTTTTCCTAAGATACTATATGTTTTATACTTAATAGCACCAAATGAGGAATTATAAACATTATCAGTTGCTGTATAACGATACTCAGCACCGATAAAGAATCTATCATTAAATACAACATCAGTACCAATACCAACATTATAAGCAAACATTGTTTTAAACGAACTATCATTATAGAATCTCAATGCACCAGCACCACCAGTAGCATATGATTCAATAGCTACATATTTACCAATATTAAATTTTGCACCAAATTTTAAATTTGCTCTACCTATTTCTCTAATAGAAAATTTTTCTATAACGTTACCGTCATCGCTTTGAGCAGCTGGGAATACACTAGTAAAATCATCTCTTTTTCCATTAACTCTCAATTGAAAATCAGTACCAGTAAATAAATGTACCCTACTATCTAACTTGTAATAAAGGTTATAACCAAGACCTAAATAAACACCCTTATTAACTCTTGCTTTATATTCTTCACTAAGAACATTTTTATCATATCTTGCAACATCGTAACCAACGTACAATTTCGTTCTACCGTAAACTTTATTATCACTATTGATGCTATCATCTTTATATTCTTTTGCAAAAGCTAAATTGCTTACTAAAGCAACAGAACAAAAACCTAAAATAAACTTTTTCATAAAAAAAACAATTTATATAAAAAATAACACTTTTTATTGTCAATTAAAAAATTTTCTTTTCTTATCTCTCTGACCAACAAAATTTTCCAGCTATAAATTAAAATTGGAAACCAACTTTTCCTAAGATACTATATGTTTTATACTTAATAGCACCGAATGAGGAATTATAAACATTATCAGTTGCTGTATAACGATACTCAGCACCGATAAAGAATCTATCATTAAATACAACATCAGTACCAATACCAACATTATAAGCAAACATTGTTTTAAACGAACTATCATTATAGAATCTCAATGCACCAGCACCACCAGTAGCATATGATTCAATAGCTACATATTTACCAATATTAAATTTTGCACCAAATTTTAAATTTGCTCTACCTATTTCTCTAATAGAAAATTTTTCTATAACGTTACCGTCATCGCTTTGAGCAGCTGGGAATACACTAGTAAAATCATCTCTTTTTCCATTAACTCTCAATTGAAAATCAGTACCAGTAAATAAATGTACCCTACTATCTAACTTGTAATAAAGGTTATAACCAAGACCTAAATAAACACCCTTATTAACTCTTGCTTTATATTCTTCACTAAGAACATTTTTATCATATCTTGCAACATCGTAACCAACGTACAATTTCGTTCTACCGTAAACTTTATTATCACTATTGATGCTATCATCTTTATATTCTTTTGCAAAAGCTAAATTGCTTACTAAAGCAACAGAACAAAAACCTAAAATAAACTTTTTCATAAAAGATATATTTTAAGTATATAAACAATTCTTATTGTCAATAAAAAAAAACAAAGCTTAACCATAAGCCGAATTCTGTTTATCTAACTATTTATCTATAATCGTCATTACTAACGATTTAAAGCTTTCTACCATGTTTCAAACCAAAGAAAGAAAGAAACTAACTTGAAATTGCTTGCGATAGGGTTTACACTGCCATAAGTTTTACAACTTACGCGGGGCGCTCTTACCGCTCCTTTTCAACCTTACCAATGTATAAACATGGCGGTATATTTTCTGTTGCACTCTCCAGACATTACTGTCTATGGTTGTTAACCATTATCGTTTCTTTGCCAAGTTCGGACTTTCCTCAAGACATTGTAACAAACATTACAAAATCTAGCAGTTAGTTGGTTAAGCAAAATAAGTTTTAACTTTTAATATAATTGTCAATTTTATATTTAATAATTTATATAAAATAAGGTTCTTTAATATTAAAATTTTTTAAAATATTTATTTCTAATTGTTCCATTTCTTTACGTTCTTTTTCTTTAAGATGATCAAAACCAAGTAAATGTAAAATACCATGTATAAATAAATGATACAATCTATCTTTAAATTTTTTATTAAACATATCCGCTTCGCGTTTTATTTCTTCGTAGGACAAAACAATATCACCTAAAAACAACATATCATTTTTATTATTCTCTTTATTTTCAAAAGAAAGAACATTTGTTGTTGTATTTTTACCTCTATATTTTGAGTTTATTTTTTTAATTGTTTCGGAATTAACAAAACTAACATTCAAAAAAACATTTTTTGCTTCTATTTTAGTTTGTTTTAAACATAAACTAACTATCTTTTTTATCTCAACTTTAGAAATTGTATTTTTACCCCAAATTTTATCAATAAAAATATCAACTTCAACCATTTATCTTAAATTTGGACAAGCACACGTTATAATCTCATCAGGTGTATATTTTAAAGATATATCAAATCCTTCACCGGTTATACCTTGAATATACTCTGGTAATAAAAAAAGCGCAAAAGTTTTTGGTGCATAAAAAATACCAATACCTATAGCTATTGTAACCATATCTTGCCATTTAAAATTTCCACCAACAAAACTCCATGATGAAAGCATTATTGAAAATATTACCAAACCACGAGCTATTCTTCCTTGTAAAAAAGTAATAATATCGCAAATCGTTTTAATTCCTGGATTTGCATCTTCACCACAGCCGGTAATTACTCTTGTTTCCGCATCAGCAAAAACATTATCACAATAAAACATTGTAAAAATAGCTAAAAACCCAATAAAAATAAAATTTTTGATTATTTTTTGTAACGCCATTAATGATAAGTATATTAAAAGTGATTCCAAGGGGAATCGAACCCCTGTTTTCAGGATGAAAACCTAATGTCCTAACCGCTAGACGATGGAACCGCAACCGGAGTTTTTTAAGTAAATATATAAAAGTCAATATGCATCTTGTTAATTAAAAAAAGCATCTTTTGCGACTTTAATTAAATATTTTTCATTATGATGCGTTAATAATATAGCACCTAAAATTTCATTAGCACGGACAAGATGATGAATATAAGCACGAGTATGATTTTTACAAGCATAACAATCACAATTTTCATCTATTGGTCTTTCATCTAAAGAAAATTTTTCATGACGAATTTTCATTTCACCTTCTTTTGTAAATGCAATACCATGTCTACCATATCTTGATGGTAATACGCAATCAAACATATCGGCTCCTCTTTTAATTGCACCAATAATATCAATTGGTTTTCCAATACCCATAACATATCTTGGTTTATTTTCCGGCAACAAGTCTAATGCATAATCTAAAATTTTGAATAACTCTTCATTATAACCGACCATTCCGCCAATAGCATAACCTTCAAAATCCATATCAACCAATTCCTTAGCACACTCAATTCTAAGTTTTTCATTATTACCGCCTTGTAAAATCGCAAACTGTCCATAACCTTCTCTTTTAACGAAAGCTTTTCTGTTTCTTTCCGCCCAACGTATAGTTCTATACATAGCATTTTTTATTTTTTTATCTGTAGCACCATATGGAACACATTCATCTAAAACCATTGAGATGGTTGCGTCTAATGATCTTTGCATTTCAGTTGAAATTTCTGGAGTTAATAAATGTTTAGTTCCATCAATATGTGATCTAAAAATTACACCATCTTCACATACTTTTCTTATCGATGCAAGAGACATAACTTGAAACCCACCACTATCGGTCAAAATCGGTTTATCCCAATTCATAAACTTATGCAGACCACCTAATTTTTCAATTTTTTCTTTTCCCGGACGTAAAAAAAGATGATATGTATTTGCAAGAATTATTTCTGCGCCCGTTTGTTTTATTAAATCGTTAGTTAAACACTTTACAGTAGCTTGCGTGCCAACCGGCATAAAAATTGGTGTATAAATATCACCATGTGCTGTATGTATTATTCCACGTCTTTTCTTGCCTCGTTTTTCTAAAAGTTCAAATTCAAATTTTGACATTTTTTATTAATTATTTTGTATTATTTTCTGTTTTATTCGCAAAAATTTCATTTTTTCGTTTTAAATATAACTCAAAATAAGGTTTATTTTTTATAAAATTTATAACATTATCTCTATCAATTTTATCTAATTTTTTATTAAAAACCATGTATATAAAATCATCCATTCTTTTTTTTACTTTAAATTTATCACCTCTTCCTGTTGGCTGATTGCCGACATCATACATCTCGGAAATATAAGCCAATCTATCTATCAAATAATAATAAACTTTTAAAACATCTTTTTCATTGGCATCAACCTCACCTATTAAATAAGGATTAAAATTATATCCAAAATATATACCACCAATTATACCTTGAAGTTCCGGAAATTCATTTACTACATCGGTCACTAAATCAATCTTTGTATCAAAAATTAATTCTTTAACTTTTTTACAAACAACTTCACTACTAATAAATTTACTTGCAAAATCTATTTGTTTTTCTAAATAAGTTTTCCAACTAACATCATTAACAAATAAACGAGACATCAATATATCTTTCAGTTCTTCTTTATATTTTTTTTTAAGAGAATCCATTTTTTCTTGATCTAAATTCCAATAATACATAGCATCTTTAAGACGAGCTTCAACTACTTTTTTATGTCCATCTATTACCATTTTGCATTTCTTTTTATCTTCAAAAAAAGCACCACAAAAAATTAAGTATTTTATATTTTTATCTTTTTTATAAACTAAATATCTTTGATTTTTTTGCAAAACCAACTTTATTAATTCAAACGGAAGTATTTTAAATTTTTTATCAAGTTCGCATTCAACTGGTTTACTATAACATTCCTCCATGCCAGCTATTTCTTCAGCAAGTGAAAAATATTTATCTTGATTATCAATCTTAAGTGATATGATTTTATTTTTTATAAACTCTAAACGCTTCTCATAATCAATTTCAATTTTATTTTTTTTTAAAAATTTTAAATAATCTTCACAACTATTGCAAGAATGAAAAATGAATTTATTAACAAAAGTACCATTGCTTGTCTTGAGCCCAAAAAATTCATGTTTTATAATTTTGTCGTCTATGCAGGCAAAAATATTACGAATTGGTCTAATCCATCGAATATCAGATTGAGGATAACACATTGTTCTTGGAAAATTTTTTGAAAAATCTTTTAAAGTTATCTCTATAAAATCTTTTAATTCATCGCAACTAATATCACAACCATCAATCTTTAATACTAAACGATTTAACGTTATACCAACAAAGATATCGTCTTTTTTACATTTTTTTTTAAATTTTTCTGCTACAAAATCTTTATAATCAATTGCTATTTTTTTCTGTAAAGTTGCCGGTATCTCTTCACTAAAAATCTCAAAAATTATCATAATTTTTATAAGAAATGTAAGATTATTATATAATTTGCAATAATTAATTAATTATAATACAAATTCAACAACAGCTGTGTCTGCTGCATCACCATACCTTTTCCAAGTTTTGGTAATTTTAGTGTAACCACCTTTTCTGTCAGAAAATTTTTCTGCAATTTCATATATAGAAGAAACACTATCTTTATCTAACCTCGAAACTAAGTATTTAGTATTGCTTAAAGACTTAACTTTTGCTTTTGTTATTAATTTTTCCATATAAGGCGCAAAATATTTAGCTTTTGCTAAAGTTGTCTTAACTTTTCCACTTTTTAGCATAGAAATAACTAAATTTATAATAACCGCCTCCCTTTGTGAATGCGGCATATTTAATATTTTTTTACTTCTTCCGTGTCTCATATAAAAATACAATACTTTTTTAAGAATTAAAATATTTTTTAGCCTCCACTATTCTTTTTTGAAAGTCTTTTGGTGGCCATTCTACTTCATCCATACCAAAACTTAAATTCATGTCTGCTAACATTCTTTTTAATTCATTTAAAGATTTACGACCAAAATTTGGTGTTTTCATCATGTCTGATTCTTGTCTTTTAACAAGATCACCAATATAAGTAATTCCGTCGTTTTTTAAACAATTTAAAGAACGAACTGATAATTCAAGATCTTCAACTTTACGGAATAAATTATAATTAATCTCATTATTAGCTTTTGTTTCAACACAACAAT
This sequence comes from uncultured Rickettsiales bacterium, assembly GCA_946413485.1. Classification (GTDB taxonomy): domain Bacteria; phylum Pseudomonadota; class Alphaproteobacteria; order Rickettsiales; family Deianiraeaceae; genus UBA4311. Next base: position 14,852 of record CAMKKS010000005.1, read on the forward strand.
CATTGTTTGCATGATTAAACATTTTTTCTTTAGCGTCATCAATTGCGGCTAAAAAGTTAGTTAATATTGAAATAGCTATTTTAAAACTTTCTTCAGCTGATATAGAACCATTAGTTGTTATCTCTAATGTTAATTTGTCATAATCTGTTCTATTACCTACACGAGTTTGAGTAACAGATGTACCTACATTAAGAACTGGACTAAAATGTTTATCAAGTGATATAGAATCGATATTTTGTGAATTTTCTTGTGAAATAAATATATCACCAATACCGGAACAAAGTTCTAATTCAATATCAACTTTACGATTTGTTGTAATTTCAAATAAAAAATGATCTGGATTAACAATACTAATACCAGTGCTAAGCTTTATATCAGAAGCATAAACTTTTTTTGGTCCATTTACAGATAAATGTAATGTACTTGACTCAAGATTTGAAGAAAAAACGACTCTTCTAAGATTATAAATTATATCACAAACATTTTCTTTAACACCATCCATTGTACTATATTCATGCACAACATCGGCAATTTTGATTTTATCAATTGCTATACCACGTATAGATGATAAAAGTGTTCTTCTTAAAATATTTCCAACAGTAACACCGAAACCTTGTTGAAGTGGAAAAACGGTAATTTTTGCAAAACTACCATCATCTGATGACTCTACTTTAAACTTGTCTGGAAAAACAATATTTTTACTATAAACTTCACTAACCATAAATAAACAAATCAAACTCTTCTACGCTTTGGCGGTCTACAACCGTTATGAGGGGTAGAAGTTATATCCTTGATTGCGTTAACTATAAGTCCAGCGGTTTGCAAAGCTCTAACACCACTTTCTCTGCCTCCACCAGGACCATTGACAATTGCTGTAACTGTTTTTAAACCATATTTTTCTATAGCAATTCTAGCCGCATCTTCAACTGCAACTTGTGCTGCATATGGTGTGCTTTTCTGAGCACCTTTAAATTTCATTTTTCCTGAAGATGACCAAGATAAAATATTTCCACTTTCATCTGTAATACAAACAATCGTATTATTAAACCCAGCATTAATATGAGCTACGCCAATTGAAACACTTTTATTTTTTTTACTCTCTTTTGCCATACCTAAACTATTTTGCTACAATTTTTTTATTTGCAATAGGGGCACTACGACCCTTTCTTGTTTTTGCATTTGTTTTTGTATTTTGTCCACGAACTGGTAAACGAAGTCTATGTCTGCTACCTTCATAACAACCTATTGATATTTTTAATTTAATATTTTGTGCAATTTGACCTCTTAAATCACCTTCAACTAAGAAATTTTTGCTAATATAATTACGAATTTTATCCAATTCATCATTTGATAAATCTTCCATTCTGCGTTCACAATCAATTTTTACTGCTGAACATATTTGTTTAGCTGTTACCATACCAATACCAAAAAGATACGATAAACTAACATAAACCTTCTTTGTTACTGGCAAATTAACACCTGAAATTCTTACAAAAGAAACCATATTAATTATTACTTAAAACCAACTCAACATTATTTTTTTTCAAAAAATCAGCAACACCACTTGATGCTAAATCTAAAGAAATCTTTTTTATCTTTTTTAAACCTTCCTTATCTTCTATATCAGAACCGATTAACTTAACTTTAGAATCCAATTTTTTAATAATACCATTCTCAATTAAAACATTCTTATCTATACATTCTATTCCATTATTAGCAATAGCCACTATTCTCTTCATTGAAATTACTTCATAAGATTTATCTTTATTTGAATTAAAACCTCTCATTGGTAATCTACGATAAATTGGTGTTTGTCCACCTTCAAAACCTTTTACAGTTGAACCAGAACGTGCTTTATATCCTTTATGACCACGGCCACTTGTGCCACCGCGATAACCACCTCTTGCGACTCTTTTTCTTGATTTTACAGATTTAACAAATATATTTTTTAAAGCAACCATATTATCATTCGTTTATTAAATCACTATCTTCATCAGAAGAATCAACTTCGTCAGTATCTAACTTAGAAATATTAAAATCAAGCTTTTTGTTATCATTTTTTATAATATCATAATATTTTGATGATTTTAATTTTAATAAAGCCTTTATTGTAGAATAAGATAAATTGTAACAATTAGAAGAACCAATACATTTTGCTACAACATCTTGAACGCCGAGACACTCTAAAATAACACGCATTGCGCCACCGGCAATAATACCTCTACCAACTTTTGCTGGTCGTATAACAACACTAGTTGAACCATACTTAGCTGATACAACATGTGGTATTGTCTTATCTTTTGTTAAAACAATTTGATACAAATTCTTTTTTGCGTTATTTATTGCTTTTTTTCTTGCATCATTTATTTCAAGTGCCTTTCCTAAGCCAACACCAAAACAACCATTTTTATTTCCTATAACAACTAAAACAGAGAAAGAAAAAATTCTTCCACCTTTTACAACTTTAACAACACGACCGATTGATAGAACTCTTTCTTCAAATTCTACATTATAAAACTTTTTATTTAAAACCTTCCTACTAACTAACATACCATTACTTTTGATAAAAACCATCGGCTACTGCCTTAACTACGCCATGAAAAATTTTTTCAGCTCTGTTAAAAGACACATCCTTTATATTTCTTTTTTTACATTCATCGGCTAACTTTTTTCCGATATTTTTTGCCGTTTCGATATTTCTATGATTTTTTCTATTATCATTTTTATTACAAGTAGAAAGTGTTGTTTCTGTTAAACCAGAACTAAGATTAACAATCTGTGCATATATATTTCTACCACTGCAGAAAATCAATATCTCATGTTTAATATTTCTGCCAAACTTAGCTCTAATACGTTTAATAGCACTATCTCTTTTTTTTCTTTTAATCGCAAACATATACTCTACTTCTTTTTACCCTCTTTTCTAAGAATTTTTTCATCATTTAAAAAAATACCTTTTCCTTTATATGGTTCAGGTTTTTTAGAATCTCTAATCATTTTTGCAAACTTTATCACACTACATCTATCGTAACCTTTAATTAAAATGTCAACATCATTTGTAACTTCTACTGTTAAACCTTCTGGTATTGCAAAAAACACATCATGGCTTAAACCTATATAAACACGTAAAAATTTACCAGTAACGCTAGCTTTAAAACCAACACCAATCATTTTTAACTTTGCTGTAACACCATTCTTTAAATCATTCATTGCATTTTTTACTAAAACATAAGATGTTCCAAGCATACCAACATCTTTTTCGACTAATGAATTAAAACTTAAACCATTCTCTGTAGAAATTGAAACAATTTTATTTAAGTTAATTTTAATACTCCCATTAGTATTTGATACTACAAAATAATCGTTGTCTTTGCTGAATTGTGTTCCTTCTACAACCTGTAATTGTTTTTTTATCATCCTCGACATATTAAAAAATCTCACACAAAACTTCACCACCAACATTGTTTTTAATAGCTTCACCAACTTCAAGTACACCTTTAGATGTTGAAACTAACAACAAATTAAATGGATTATATGATTTTCTTTTTTTTAATTCTTTTGTTGATAAATACACTCTGCGACCTGGTTTTGAAAGTAATTTAAATGAAACTAAATTTTTGCTATTACCAACAACACGAAGTAAAACATTAATGTTTTTTTTGCCATCCTCTTCAACAACGTTATAATCCTTTACATAACCATTTTTCTTCATTTCTTTTAATACATTTTCACACAAACCACTATATTCAACTTTCACAGGCTTGTCATAGAAACAATTCTTGTTATATAAAGCAGATAACATATTTCCAAGTAAATATTTTCCCGACATAAACCAAAACACTAACCTTTTTTAACACCAGATATCATACCAAAAGACGCATAATATCGAAGAGTACCACGAGACAAACCAACACCTCCTCTATAACCACGCGGTCTACCAGTAATTTTACATCTATTACGATATCTAATATATGAAGCATTACTTGTCTTATCAAGACGCTTCATTACTTGAAATATCTCATTTAATTTTAAATTGCCAGATTTTAAACTTTTTGAAAGCGCTTTTCTTTTTTCAAAATAACGCTTAATTTTAACTAATCTTTTTTCATTTTTATCAACCATACTTTTCTTTGCCATATTTATTTAACAGGAAAACTAAAACCATTTAATAAATCAACTGCTTTATCTATAGAATCAGCATTTTTAATTGTAAACATAATATTTAAACCTCTATTTTTTACAATTGTATCATAACTTAATTCATTAAAAATCAAGTGGTCTTTTATACCAAAAGCAAAATTATTTTGTTTATCAAAAGCATTTTTGGAAAATCCTTTGAAATCGTGAACTCTTGGAAGTGCTAAAAAAACAAGTCTCTCAAGAAATTCATACATAATTTTACCTCTCAAAGTAACAAATACAGCAACTATCTGATTTTCTTTTAAATTAAAGCCGGCTATTGCTTTTTTTGATTTACGGAAACAAGGCTTTCTACCTGTTATTCTAGCTATTTCACTGCATGTACCTTCAAAAACTTTTTTATCATCACCATCTTTTCCTAAACCAGCAGACACAACAATCTTATCAATTTTTGGGACACAATGTGGATTTTTAATATTATACTTCGAAATTAAATCTTTCGATATTTTATCTTTATATAAACTTTCAAAATATGAAGCCATAAAACTAACCTTTAACTTTCTTTTTTAAACTATTTTTAATATTTTTATCTGTTTTCTTTTTAGAAGAAAAACCTCCCTTTGAAGATTTTTTATCGGATTTTTTAATAACTTTGACTTTTGATAAAAAAATAGGTCTCTCTCTTTCTACAAAATGCTCATTATTTCCATTGCCAATTTTTAAAGCTTTTTTAAATTTGTTTAAACCTTCAACGATAATAAAATTTTTTTTAGTAAAAACACTTTTAACCATTCCTTTCTTTTTTTTATCCTTACCATGTATAACAACAACCTCATCGCCTTTGCAAATTTTTGTTTTCTTTATTTCAAATATTCCTTTCTTCTTCATATATAATTATAATACCTCAGCTGCCAAAGAAGCTATCTTTGGAAAATCTTTTTTTATTTCTCTTGCAACAGGACCTAAAACACGTGTTGCAATTGGTTCATGTGTTTTTGGATCAACTAAAACAACAGCATTATCTGAAAAAGATACCGAAGATCCATCACTTCTTTTGATTTTTCCTTTTGTTCTAACTATAACAGCATATTGTTTATCTCCTTTTTTAATTTTTGAATTAGGTTTTACTTTTTGCACAGCAACAACAACAACATCACCAACTTTTGCTACATTATTACCAGTGCTCTTGTTTATACCAAAACACTTAACAAGTTCAGCATCAGAATTACATGTAACATTTAATACAGTTCCCATTATTATCATATACTTAATTTATTTTTAACAATAAACTTTTTTGTTTTAGAATAAGGTCTACATGACTCAATCATAACTTTATCACCCTCTTTTAAATCTATATTTTCAAAATGACATGCGACTTTTTTTTCTTTTCTTATTGTTTTACCATAAAGAGGATGTTGAAAGACATTAGTAGTAATTACCTGTGCTGTTTTATCTCCACTAATTTTAACAACAACTCCTTCAATCATAAATACAACATCTCATATCAATTTTAATTGTCAATTATAGGTACGCAAATTTTCTCTTAATAATAAAACATGGAACCGATAATTTAAATTTTGCTTTACTTAAAGCTTCTATAGCGACTTTTTCACTAACATTATCAACTTCTAATATAACTGTTCCTTTATTAACAGGCGCTATCCATTCTTCAACCGCGCTCTTACCGCCACCCATACGAGTTCCTACTGGTTTTTTTGTTCTTGGTAATTGTGGAAACACACGCATATATAATGCACCATTTCTATTCATTGCTCTACTTACAACCTTACGTATAGATTCAAGTTGTTTTCCTGTCATTTTTAAATTATCGCCAACTACTAATCCATAACTTCCGTAAGCTACAAAATTACAAGTTTGAGCTACGCCTGAAACTTTAATTTTCTGAAATTTTGCAAATTTTGTTTTTTTAGGTTGTAACATATAACTATCTCTTTGTACAAATCCAAACTCTTACACCAATAACACCATATGTTGTGAACGCTTCTTGGAAAGCATAATCAACATTTGCTCTCAATGTATGTAATGGTATAACGCCTTGTTTAAATTTTTCTGTTCTTGCTATTTCAGCACCATTTAAACGTCCGGCGCAACTAACTTTAATACCAACAGCATTAGATTTCATTACTTGCTCTATGGCACTTTTTGCTGCTCTCTTAAACGATTGTCTATTTTCAATTTTATCAGCTATTGTTCTAGCAATAATATTTGCATTTAAATTTGCATGTTTTAATTCTTTAACATCGAAAGAAATATCTTGTCCTTTTAATTTTTTCTTTAATTGCTTTTCAATTTGCTCTATATTTTCACCTTTTTTTCCAATTACTAAACTAATTTTACCGGAATTTAAATAAATTTTCATTTTTTTATTTTGTTTTCTTTCAATATTAACTGTACCAACAGAATATTTACTTGCATTTTCCATGAAAAAATTCTGTACCTTTAAGTCAGAAACAACATTATCAACATATTCTTTTTTGTCTTTTGCAAACCAATTAGAATACCAAACTCTACTGTTGCCATTGCGTATTCTAAATGATATTGGATTTACCTTTTGTCCCATACATTAACCATTAACAACTTCTTTACTAACTTTTTTAACTGGCTTTTTTTCACAAAGCACAATTCTTAAATTTGAATATCTTTTTTCAATTCTAGTCATTCTACCACGACCACGAGGCATTGATCTTTTTAATACAAAAGCCTTACCAACATCAACACGTGAAACTTGTAATCTATTTCTGCTAATTTTAAAATTATTTTCAGCATTTGCAATAGCAGATTTTAAAAGTTTTCTAACAAAAACAGCACATCTTCTTTCACAAAATGCAAGTTGCATGTCTGCTTCTATAACAGATAAATTGCGAATTAAATTAGCAACATCATTTAGTTTGTAAAAACTACCTTTTATGTATTTCAAAGAAGCCTCTATCTCTTTCATATATTAACCATTTCTCTTTTGTACTGAATGCTTTGGTAATTTTCTCGTAAGAGCAAACTCACCGAGTTTTCTACCAACCATATTCTCAACAACCGAAACAGGCATAAAACCTTTTCCGTTATAAACTAAAAAGGTGCAACCTACGAATTCTGGATAAATGGTTGATCTTCTTGACCAAGTCTTAATCTGTCTTTTTCTTAATTCTGGATCGTTGACTTTTTTCATCAAACTCCATGATACGTATGGCATCTTAACAGTCATAAAATTAACCTTTCTTTCTACTTAAAACAATAAATTTATTTGTAAACTTATTTTTTCTTGTTTTTAAACCTTTAGCACATTGACCCCATGGAGAGCGTGGATGTCCGCCTCTTGTTCTACCACCTAATGGGTGATCAACTGGATTCATACATTCACCTCTAGTATGTGGTCTAAATCCAGCCCATCTTTTACGACCAGCTTTACCAAGTTTTGTATTCTGAATTTGTATATTTGAAACAATACCAATTGTAGCCATACATTCTAAAGGGACAATTCTTGTTTCGCCAGACATAAGTTTTAAAACCGCCATGCCATTTTCTTTACCAGCTAATTTTATAAATGAACCTGCAGCACGTGCTAATTTTGCACCGCAATCTGGTTTTAATTCAACACAACAAACATTTAAACCAATAGGTATTTCATTTAGTGGTAATGAAACGCCTGGTTTTAAAGAAATACCATCAGATTTCTTACTACTTATAACAGTATCTCCAACTTTTAAACCATCAACTGCTATCATATACTCCTTTTTTCCATTACCATAATTCAATAATGCAATTTCGGCATTACGATTTGGATCATATTCAATAGATTCAACTTTTGCTTTTAAATCAAAAATTGTTTTTTTGAAAGCAATGATACGATATTTGACTTTATTTCCGCAGCCTCTAAAACGCATAGTAATACGGCCTGAATGATTACGACCGCCAGAACTCTTTTTTGTTACTGTTAACAACCTAAATGGTTTATTTTTTCTACTAGTACTTCTTAATGTAATCGTTCCTCTCATTGAAGGTGTATAAGATTTATTTACTTTCAATTCCGACATATTATCCTTCTTTAACACTAACTTCTGTTTCTATTTTCATACCATTTTCAAGTCTTATGTATGCCTTTTTATATTGAGACATAACACACCCGGTTTTGCCACGAAAATTTCTCTCCTTCTTAGGTAAATTAATAACATTAACTGAATCAACTTTAACAGAATATTGTTTTTCAATTACACCTTTTATTTCTTTTTTTCTCATGTCTTTTGGAAATAAAAACACATAAATACCTGTTTCATTAAGCTTACAAGACTTCTCTGTTTTTACCAACTTTATCTTACTATTCACAACAATCTACATTTAAAACCTCTGAAAACATTTTTGCTGATTCAATATCAATTAATACAGAATTTGCATAAAATAAATCACCAGCAGTAAGCATGTTATTTGATATAAATTTAGTTCCTTTAATATTTCTAACTGCTAATAAACTATTTGTATCAATGCTTCCATTATTTATAATAACTATATTTTTATCAGCAAAATTTGATAATATCTTTTTAGCATTAGATGTTTTAACCGAACTAAATTGAGCTTTTTGTATAACAAATAATTTATTTTCTTTTAATGCCTTAGATAAAAGCATAGATTTTGCTAAAATTGCTTCACCTTTTGGAATTTTTATATTAGATTTGACACCACGTGGACCAAATGATATACCACCACCTCTCATTTGCGCAGATCTTGTTGAACCTTGTCTTGCGTTACCAGTATGTTTTTGTCTATATGGTTTTTTTGTTGAACCAGATATTTCAGAAATATTTTTCGTTTTATTTGTAGGTATAAAATTTGCTTTTTTCATTCTTGCAAAATACATACTCATAAAACAATTGTCATACTCGATGGAAAACACCTCATCGCGTAATTCAATTTCTTTATCCAAACTTTTTCCACTTTCAAGTGAATAAACTTTAACCTTCACAAACTAAACCATTAACAACATTATCATTTTTAGTATATTTTTTAGTTGCATTAGTTATATATACAACAGTATTTTTTTTACCAGGTATTGAACCTTTTACGGCTATAATATTTGTATCTTTATCAACTTTGCAAACAACCATATTTTGAACACAAACATTTTTATTTCCCATATGACCTGGCATTTTTTTTCCTTTAAACACACGACCAGGTAATGTTCTGTTTCCGGTTGATCCAAGTGATCTATGAGTTAAAGAAACACCATGAGAAGCTGGTAAACCGCCAAAACCCCATCTTTTTATTACACCTTGAAAACCTTTACCAATAGTGCAAGAACGTACATCTACAATTGCATTATCTAAATAATCACCAATAGTCATCTCTGTATTTGGTGCAATATTTAATTTTCCGTCTAATACAAACTCTTTTACGTTTTTACAAATTTTAACATTCTTTTTTAATAATCCATTTCTTTGTGGTTTATTTATTTTTTTATCTTTGATTTCTTCATTGCCGCAAAGAATAATACTGCTTTTGTTATTATAATCACGTACACCAACAACAAAATTAGGCAACACTTTTATAAGTGTAACTGGTACAACACGATCTTCATCGAATAATGTTGTCATTCCAAGTTTTTTCCCTATTAAAGCTATCTTTGACATACTTTCATGCAAGAAAGTATATTTTTTTTTATTTGCAAGTATTTTTTAAAGTTTTTTTTCTTTGTATCTTTTAGATACTATCTTGTTGTTGTCTTTTTTGAGATAAATATTAATATATGAATCTCTATTATATCCATATTTATTTATAATATTTTCTGTTTTTTCTTTTTCTTTATTATTTTCATTCTCAAAAACAATCTCTGTTTTTTTATTATTATCTACATTGTCGTTTTTATTTAAAAACTCATTCATATACTCAGGAAAAGCAATCTTATTATATTTGTCATTCAAGGTTTGAATTACTCTAACATTATTTTCAATTGGATGTTTTGGTAATGTTCCAAGTTCCATCATGCGTAAAATATCTTCATTTTTTTTCCCACTTTGTTCTAATTGCAATATCTCGTTAAGTTTATCTGGATCAACTTTTAAAAATTTTTGATAATCATCTATATACTCCTTAGCAATTTGATAATCTTTTACATTATATTCTTCTATGCTAGAAAAATATACGGAATTATTTCGAGCCTTTCGATTATTTAAATATTCTAGATTTCCTTGTGTATATCTAATATCTTTCTTATTAAATGAATTACCACTAAACGCAGAACCATCTATAGGTCCATTTGGACGTTTTACTTTTTTACTCATAATTACACCATCGCAACTAGCAGTAAAAAATACTACCAAAAGAATAGAAAATACCTTTATAATCATTTAATAAATTATACACTATCATGAATGATAATGCAAAAAAAATAAGCAGATGTTCCTATTTTAGGCTGTTAAACTTTTAATACTTTTGTTCAAGCCCTTAATTGCAAACATCCAAGCTAAAATTATAATTAAAAAGATACCAAAAGCTATAGCAGTATATGAACTTACAACGGTTGTACCCATTACCATACAAATTATAGACTGAATTGCAGCACCAGAACCTTTACCTAAACGACCACCGGCAACTTCAACAGCTGCTTTTCCTTTTGATTTTAATTCAACATCAAGAGGGAGATAAGCTTGTTCTTTTGTGGTATCGAATAACGAATACTTTGCGGCTTTCGTTACAACAATTGAACCAGCACCAACAAAAACAGCAACAGCAACTGGATTCACAAACATCGAACTAATAACATCAATTCTTCCACTTAAAATTAATAAAAAGAAAATTGTACCAGCAACCATTAAAATAGCAGGTGTTAAAATTGCTCCAAAGAACCAACCAAATCTTCTTAAAATCTGGCTTGCCAAGAACCATCCAAAAACTATTGTTAAAGCACCAGTTGCAGCAGAATAAGCACCCATGAATGCATTCATACCGGTTTTATTACCAGCAAAATAATTTTTTAACTGCTCTTTCCATTGTACTTCAAGTAAATTAATTGAAACACCATAACAAATAACAAGTAAAGCAATAAAGCCTAAATGTTTAGATGTAAATATAATTTTGAAACTTTCAGCTAAACCTGGTTTCTTCTTTTTTGCTTTTTTCTGACTTGCATCTAATGGCTCTTCAAGAGGTAAAACTTTACGATTTAAAAACCAATTACAAAACATTGAAAAAATGCCAACACATAAAATAACAAGCATTTCAATCTTAACGACTACATTCCAATCGTCAATTAATTGAAATAATTTTGTTATGACACCAACTAAAACTAAAGAAACATTTGAAAAAACGACAAATAATGGGAAAAATCTTTTTGATTGCTCCATTGAGACAACTTGGTTAGCAAATTGCCAAAACAAAATTTGTATACCAACAGAACCCCATAATTCTGCTAAAATATAAAATAAAGAATATGACCAATAAATACCAAGATCTATGAAACCTTTTGAATGTGGATAACTTGCATGTAATGAATCTATGGTTTCTTTAGATGGATGAAATGAATCAAAATTTGGATTTATTACAAAACCAAAAACAACAAAATATATCAAAAATGGAATAATTATAACATAAAAAAGACGTTCTCTATCAAATTTATTGCTTAATTTTACGAAAAGCATAAAAAACAAAATAGCCGCAGGCGTAACGCAATATGTTTTTAAAAATGTAATAACACCAGCACCAGCAGCATTTACGACTAACACATCTTTCATATTACGAAGCAATGTATAATTCATTGTCATGCAAAAAAAGATACAAGTAAAAGCAAAAAACTTTTTGAATTCGCTTCTATAAATAGGAAATAAAAAAGATCTTATCTTTCCAAAAGATTCATTAGACATAAATAAAAACAAGTATTGTTATTTATCAAAAATTTAATTTGCAAGAAAAAAAATACTTGTTTTTTATTTTATTTAAAAATATCTGCTAAATTAGCGCTTTATGATTAAAAAAAAATCTTTTTTTCTTATTTTTATATTATCTATTTTAATGTCAGATATTACATATGCATATGCTTCAACGAGAGATGGTATAATAGTGGAAGTACCTCGCAATGCTTTTGACAATAAAGGAAATCTTATTGATAAAAAATGGGAATCTTATCTTAAAGAACGCAAACCAATCGGAATTATATTTTTTGATGATCATTTTGAAAATAGAAAAATTGGTAAAAAAATTATTAAAAATATAAAAAATGTTATTAATGATGATGTTATATTATCAGCCGATGAGGAAGGAGGAAGGGTGAATAGATTTAGTTGGTTAAGTATAGATTCTGCTGAAGAAGTTTCAGAAAAATACAAAAAAATAAAAAAAGAAAAAGGCGTTGAAAAAGCTAAAAAGTATGTAAGAAGTAGATATATACCAATGTTTAAAGAAATGCGTTATTTTGGACTTAATACAACTTTTGCACCAAACCTTGATTTAAATAAATATAGTTCATTAAAAAAAGATTCTGAGGAATATAAAAATTATAAAAAGTGCGTTAAATACATGAAACTTACAAGGATAGAAAGTAAAAAAATTAAAAAAATAGATAAGGATGATTATGAAAAAGCTTGGTTATTTTTAGCTTATTTAGATGAAATAAATGTAAGAAAATTATCAATCATAAGAATAAATCGCTTGTTGCCTGAAAAAGAAAAAACACAAAAAAAATGGAAAGAATTAAGTTCTAAACAAAAACAAATGCTAATAAAACAATTCAAAAAACTTATAAAATATGTAAATTACGCCGCCGTTATTGGTGATAGAAGTTTCGGTAATGACGTTAAAATTGTTGGTGAAATTGGAGAAATTTTCGTTGATACCGCGAAAGAATTTGGTATAAATTGTGTTGCAAAACATGCTTTAGGGCATGGTAGAATAGATGGCGATACTCACATAGAAAAACAACATTCAGACGCATCTATCAATGATATTTTACATGACATAAAACCTTATATTTATTTAAAAAATAAAATAAATTTAATTATGCCATCACATATTATATATGATGCTGTTGATGATCAAAATACAGCTATAAATTCTAAAAAAGTTTTAAACTTCATAAGAGAAAAAGTTAAGAAAAATGTATATTTTATATCAGATGATATTTCAATGAATGGCGCTGATAATGAAATACAAAGTCCATGTGATTTATTAATTGTTTCAAATAAAAGTATTGATGATGTTATAAAAATAGGAAAAAAGAAAAGAGTAAATTCAAAATTTATTAAAAAAATAATCTTAGAAGTAAAAGGCCATTATGGCCAATTACTTCCAATATAGCTACAATTTAAACTTAAGCAAGTTTTAAAATTTTAATAGCTCTTGTGTCTATAACATCTCCGCCAACTCTTTTTGTTGCAAAGAAAACAACAAATGGTTTCGATGAATAAGGATCTCTTTGAATTTTTATATCAGAGCGATCGACTATTTGATAACCTTTCTTTAGGTTTCCATATATAACAACATTGTTTTCGCTATTCATTTCGCTTGTTGATAATATTGGAGCACCAAATATACAATCATATTTACCAGTCATTGCACCTGGGGTCCATATATAACGACCACTACCATCTTTGATAGAACGAATTTTTGCTAAAACTTTTTTTGACGTTATAAACGCTGTTTCGCCGGAACGTTCATATTTACCACCTAATAAAGCTTGAAGCTTTAAAAGATTTTCAAAAGAAACCTCTCCATTATCGCTTATACTTTCTATGCTATTTGTATCAGTGCCTTCTGGGTAAGATAAAATACCAACTGGTTTATCTTTTCCATCACCGTATAGAAAAGCGTTGTCTTCTTTTGAAAGAAAAATATCACTCAAAAGTTCAGCAATCCAACTTTCATGATCAACAGCATCATCATCTATCATTTTTTGTGTGATTTTTGGTTGTGCTGTAAGTTCATTTACTTTAATAGTTTTTCTATTAAAAGCATCTGTTTCTGGTGCAACACTTCTTTCGTCACCCCATTCGGCAGCAATGTCTTGTACATAAGCAGCAACATCTAAACTATCATGTGAAACATTAACAATTCTTGCTAATTGACGAAATGGTGAGTTTGATGTCATAGCATTTGATATAATTGCATTCATGGTTGAAGTTAATGCAAAACCAGCAGAATCAAAACCATAATTACCATTACCATTTAACAATGAAATTAAATCAGCATTTATGCCTTTTCTTAAATATTTCAAAAAAGCATCTTTATATTGATTTTGAAATTTCTGTTTTTTTTCATCTTCTACATTAAGACTTGATGATAAAATTGGTCTTTGACGTATTTTACGATCTAAATCGTCTATAACCGAATTTATAACTTCACGTTTACCAACTGACATTGAATCGTTATCAGTAGTATTTCTTAATGAAGATAAAGCATAGCCGTATTCTTCGGCCATTTTTTTTAATTCTTCTAAGTTCATAATAAAAAAAATAATACTTTACCTTATTTGCATATTTTTTTTATTAATGGAAGTATTAAAATTTTACTAGATGGTGGGTGCTATAGGACTTGAACCTACGACCTATTGCGTGTAAAGCAATTGCTCTAACCAAACTGAGCTAAACACCCAAATGTGTGCTACTGGCGGGAATTGAACCCGCGACCTCCTCATTACCAATGAAGTGCGCTACCGACTGCGCCACAATAGCATACACTATTTTTTTGCCATAAAAATATTAATTTTCAATATTTTTTTATCAATTGAGTATAATTAATTTTACAACCTCACGAATCTTTAATATCCATTCTTTTCTTAAAGTCTGTGAAAGTTCATTTCTTGCATCAAGAATATTTAAAGTATGACTTGCGATAAGACATTGCTCATAAGCTACACATTTTATTCCATCTTCAATAAGCATTTTTGCATTTTCAAGAGAAAAATCAAACAATTTTTTTAAAAATTCTGTATCCTTATGATAATTTTTATAATAAATACATTCATTCTTTTCTGTATCTTGTGGATGAATATCTTTATATTTTATATCTTTAGCCCAATCAAGCTCAAGATAATTATTCTTGTTTTGCACATACATAGCTAAACGTTCAAGACCATATGTGATTTCACCTGCTACATTTTTTCTATCTATATTTAAACCACCTATTTTTTGCATATATGTAAATTGAGCGATTTCCATTCCATCACACCAAATTTCATATCCAAGTCCTGAAGCGCCTATTGATGGATTCGACCAATCATCTTCCATAAATTTTATATCATGTTCTTTCTGACAAATACCTATCTGTTCTAAACTATCTAAACACATTTTTTGTATGTTCTCTGGTGCTGGTTTTAAAATTACTTGCATTTGATAATAAGCCGATGCTCTATTTGGATTATCTCCAAAACGACCATCTGTTGGTCTTCTGCAATACTGAACCTGACAAATTCTCAATTTT
>CAMKKS010000006.1 GCA_946413485.1 uncultured Rickettsiales bacterium
AAGTATGTGATGAGCGAGGCAATGTTATAATTCCTAAGATTGATTTTTCGGAGGCTAAAGATTTTGATGTTGGCGATCGTCGTATTCAAGAAGGTAAAGTAAAAAGATATAAAAATGACAAATTAATTGATGAAATACAAAAAGATGACATCATAGGAGAAATAGGAAAAAAATACGACAGTAATAATAATGTACAAGAAATTCTTATTAATAGATGTAAATGTACACAATACTCAGGCTTTCAAAATAAAGGACGTGTTTACGACGACGAAACAGGAAAATGTATTTATGATGGTGAATTCAACGAAAATTATCAATATCATGGACATGGTTATTATTATAAATATAAACTACTTGATAACACAAAAGATTATACTATAGATGGTCATTTTAACAATGGTATTCTTAACAAAGGCACAGTAGAATACGCCAATGGTGATCGTTTTGTGGGGAATTTTGATAACGAAAAAAAAATTAGTGACTTACGAATAGCAAAAAATAAATTTGGAACAATTAAACGTACTGGGGGGGGTGGCGTTGTTCAAACGAAGCAAATACGTAAAAGTTGTATTTTTGAACCAGATCAAGAACATCCAGGTACAGGAAAATTATATAGTGTTGAAAACGATAATTTCTTTGACGCGAGAAGAACTCTTTATTTTAAAGGTACATTCTACGAAGATGATTTGGATAATAATAGATTTCCTTATCCTAAGAAAGGTATTTTTTACCATCCAAATGGTGTAAGAAGATTCGATGGCGAATACGATATTACAGAAAAAACTTATACAGGAACTCTATATAGAAATAATGATACTAAAGAACTTGAAGGAACTTTTGATGAATATTTTCAACCAAAAAAAGATAACGTATATAAACAATATAATAGACAAGGTAATTTAATCTTTAAAGGAACACTCTTTGGCGATAGTAGTTATAAAAAAGGAATAAGATACAACGGCGATAGTCCTGATGAAAATCTTGCTACAAAAATAGACAATGAAGAGATATATTTCTTAAACGATAAACATAGAAAAAATCTAAAAATAGAAAAAATAATTAATCCACCTGAAAATATGCATCCACAAGAAGATGAAATATATGGAAAAGTTGAAAATGAATTTATATCTTTAATAGGAATTTTTGATAAAAATACTGGAAAGTTTATTAAAGGGACAAAAGTAAATAAAGTACAAAAAATAACAGCCGAAGGGGAATTTTTTAAAAGAAATGGACAGGAATTTTTTGAAGGTACTGTAATTGATACTAAAACAAAAAGCGAGGGACTTTTTAATGTACTAGATTACGGAAATTTTTCAACAAATAAATGTTATACTACTTATTTAGATACACGTATAAAATTTATTACTATAAACAACCTTGTTTGCTACGAAATAAAAGACAAAAATGGAAATATAATTGATAATATAGGCGATATTAGAGACAATGCTGTATATGATGTTAAATGTGGTTGTACTGAATCGATAATGTCGACTGATAAAACCAAATTTTATCATTACGAAGGCGAGATATGTAATGGACATTATCACGGTCAAGGACGTCTACGCTCGAAAGTTATAAACAACGATCAAGTCTCTACCGCCTTTCGACTTTCAATGGATGATAATAATTGTGAATCCAAAGGAACATTTTTCAAAGATGTATTGCACGGCAAAGGTAAACGAGTCACAAAAATAGACAATAAAACCTACGAAGAAGAAGGTTATTTTGATTTTGACCAGTTAGTAAAAGGAACAATGACTTTTATGGAAGATGGATCTTATTATGATATAGATCTAAAAGCAGATTCATATAATATAAAATTGAGTACAAAAAAAAACGGAACTATCAAAGAATACAATAAAGACAAAAAATTAATTCAAACAATAGAATATGAAGATGATATTGCTACAATAAAAACTCCTAGTGGTGAAGTTATATTCACTGGGAATTATGATTATATTAGAAAAGAAAGAGTCAGTGGTACCGGTAAAGAATATAAAAAAAATAAAGACGGTACATATGATGAAACTTTCGTGGTTTTTGATGGCAATTATAACCATACTACTAGAGAAGGAAATATGAATAATCCTTGTGGTAGATGGAATTTTTTTAGTAGATTGTTTAACGGAAAAACAAAACAAATAAGAACTAGTGTAGAAACAAACTTAAATAGTTCTTTTTTTAAAAAATATAAAGTGAAAAAATAATGAAAAACTTACATCAAAAATAAATATTCTTACTTTTTTGTTCCTTTTTTTGCAATACGTGCTGGTTTTTTAATAATTCTTTTTGCTTTTTTTGCCTTAGCTTCTTCTTCTATCTTTTTTTTTACATCAGGAATTTTTTTAAGCTTACGTTTTAGCTGTGCGCCAAAACTTGTCATATTCTTAACTTTTGTATGCAATAAGTATTCATCTAAACTACCATATTTTGTTATAGTTCTAATTGTTCTTGTCGTTAATTTCAATTGAAAAACTTGATTCAATAAATCACTTCTAAGTGTAATTTTTTGTAAATTAGGAGCAAAAATTCTTCTTGTTTTTTGATTCGAATTAGAAACATTATTACCTGTCTGTATGCCTGTCCCGGTCAATACACATCTTCTTGCCATACTATTTTATCATAGTTTTAACAAGAAATATAAAATGCAAGTTTTTTATAACAATCTGAATCTATCAATTTAATGTTTATTTTTTCTTCTACAAATAAAAACACAACAAAAGAAGACAATAAAGTGTAAAAAATAAACACATAAACTTATAATAGACTATAAATACAAAAAGTAAAATTAGAATTCATAAATCTTACACTGTTTTTATCTTAAAAAAACAAACAATACATATTCAAGTTAAATCAAATTATACTTTTTCTCTTAAAAATAGAATACAAATAATACAAATTATCAAAAAATGAATATAATAAAAAGTTAACATGTTGTTGTGAATAACAAATTCTAAAACAAAAGCTCTGGATAGTGCAACTATCAATGACATTATCGTGACAAACAACATGATTTTTAAAGAAGAAAATCGATTTGTTTTGAGTTTTATTAACAAACAACTTAAACACGTTATCGTTAATAAAACAAACCAATAAACCACAGCTCTTCCGTGAAGTTCTCGTTTATAAACGTTTTCCTTAAAAGGATTATTTGGTTTAATTTTTAAAAGAGTAAACAAACCAATTTGACGAAGTTTTTGGATATATCTTGTATTTTTATTGTTTTTTAATGAAAAAAAATCATCCAAAGAAACATCCATTTTATCAGAATGAACTACATATTTTGCTGTAATACTTGTCTTTTTATTTTGGTTATATTTTAACATCTCTATGTCATCCTCCTGCTCTACTCTATTTTTAAAATTTAAAGTTAAAACATCGCTATCGTTACAATAAGCAATTAGTTCATTAAATTTGTTATAATTTAACGACACTGTTTTGCTAAAAATCACTTTTTTTTCATTATTTTTATTTTTCTTTTTATTATTGTTAAAAACAATACTAACATCATTCAATTCGCCATGTTTATCAATCTTTGTAAAAAAAATACTATATCGACCAAAATTATTAATTTGATTTGGCTTTAATGCCTTCAAAAGATTGCTTCCTTTAAATAAATTTTTTTGTCTGTGCAATAACTTATTTGACGCCGGATAGATTAAAATAATAAAAACAAAAAAGAACAATATAAATAACAAAAAACGAAAAAAAGCTTTAGCAATTTGAGCATTAGATAACCCAATGGCTTTAAAATTTATTAATTCATTGTTTAGATAAATATCTCTTAAAACTAATAAAAGTGAACCAAGATATATAAATGGAAGAAAAAGAAACAATATCATTGGTATCATCAATGGTAAAATTAGCATTGTTTGCCAAAATGTGCAAAAAGCAAATGTTTGTTCTCTTGTAAGTTCTTGCAACAAGCCAAATATGACGGTACAAAAGCATATTACAAAAAACCTTGAAAATAAAAGCCTCAAAATATATTTTTCATATATCATAATATACTTTTTTTAACCCATTTTTTCTCCATTTTAGTATAAATATCAATGGAAATATTTTTTTCTTTTATTTTTGCTATATCTATTTTTTCTTCTTGCACTGGATAAATAATTTGTTCTATTTTATCTAAAGAATTGCCATTGTCTAAAGCTAAAAACAAGTCCTTCTCTGTAAACAAACATAAAATTTTACGGTTCAATTGTTCTATTTTATCACTTATTAATATTGGTTGTTTAAAATTTTGTTTTTCATCACTTGTTGCTATATCATGTGGTAAAAAAATATTTGTAGAAAATGTCCATAAAATACTATCAATTTCTTGTATAAATTCTTTGTTACAAAAAATACCAATATCACTTTTTCGACAAACAATATTGGTTAATATTTTTTCAAGTAATTGTCCTAAATTATACAATATTTTTTCTTTTACAGGAATGTTATAAATTACTATTCTCTTTATCATCAGAATTAATATCTTTTAGTTCTTTGGTGCTTTTATCATCAATATTACCAGATTGTTTATTTTTTTCTTTCATTAAATTATATTTTTTTGCATTTTTACTTGCTTTATATTCAAGAGCTCTCATGTTTATATATTGGTTACTTTTACGTACACAACCCGTTGGCAAACCTTGCAATCTAAAATCACCATACTGCACTCTTGATAATTTAACAACCTTTAAACCAAGATGCCACATAATTCTTCTAATTTCATTATTCTTTCCCTCAAATATAGTAATTTTTAATGTTGTTGTTTTTTTAAAATTATCACAAATTTCAACAATCATTTTACCATATTCTGTACCTTCTATTTTTATACCATTTTTTAAATTAAAAAGTTTTTCTTTTACTTTATCGTCTATATCTCCAAAAACACGAGCATAATAAACCCTTTTTAATGCCGTTGCAGGCATTTCCATAATTCTCGCTAATTCACCATTATTCGTCAAAAGTAACAATCCTTCTGTGTTAAAATCTAAACGCCCAATTGATATTAAACGACCAAATTTACTTGGTATTAAATCAAAAATAGTTCTTCTTCCTTGTGGATCGTTGTTTGTTGTAACATATCCGGCCGGCTTATTCATTATATAAACTTGTGTATTAATAGGTTTATTTACTACTTCTCTTTCATTAACAGAAATTTTATCATCATAACTAACTAAAAAAAATGGTTCTTTGCAGACGACATTATTTATTTTTACTTTTCCGTCAGTAACTAATTTTTCTGCTTCTCTTCTACTTGCGACGCCTAAAATAGACAATCGTTTAATTATTTTGTCTTTTTCATTAACGCTACTTTTTTTATACCTGCTATTTTTTTTAAACATATAGATATTTCTTTTTTTTAATATATTAAACTTTTGGTAAAGTAATTCCTTGTTGATTCTGATATTTTCCATTCCTATCAGCATAAGATGTTTCGCAAACTTTATCGGCTTTAAAAAATACAAATTGACATGCTCCTTCGTTAGCATATAGTTTTACAGGTAAATTTGTTGTATTAGAAAATTCCAAAACAACCTGACCTTTAAATTCCGGCTCAATTGGTGTTACATTTACAATAATACCACAACGCGCATATGTACTTTTCCCAACACAAATAACAATAATATCTTTTGGAATATTAAATGTCTCAACCGTATTAGCTAAAGCAAAACTATTTGGTGGTAAAATAACATACTCATTTTCTTTTACTGTTTTTGTAACAAAACTTTCATTTGAAAAATTCTTAGGATCTATAATACTATTATTTATATTTGTAAAAATTTTAAATTCATTAGAAACACGAACATCATAACCATAAGAAGATAAACCGTAAGATAAAACGTTTTTATTCTTATCTGTTCTGACAAGTTTTTCAACAAATGGTTGTATCATTCCATTTTTGTTACTTCTTTCTCTTATTTCAAAATCTGATAATACAGACACATTAATAAACATTTCCTTGTTAAAAAAAATATTTAATTGTCAAGAAACACAAAGGTAAAATAATTAATGTGTTAATTATTTTTTTTAAAAAAAACTTACAAAGAAATATATAGTACATATAATGAAAGTTTGTTAGTTTTTTGAAGGTGAATATAAAAATTATAAATAATAAAAATATTTTAAAAACTTTGTTATTTTTGAAGTCTTTTATATTTTCTTTCTAAACTATGAAAACGTACAATAGAAAATGCAATAATTGCAAAACCTATTAATTTCATTAAACTTGGAATTTCCCCTACTAATATAAACATTATAATACTTGCAAAAATTGGTTTAGAAAATGCACAAAATTCTAATGCAACTATTGACGATGCTTTTCTTACACCATTAATTAATAAAATATGTCGTAAAAAACAACAAACAGATATTAACCATACATATGGATTAAAAAGTAAAGACAATGAAAAAGTTTTACGTATCATTAAAAACAATCCACCATATACAAAAAAGATTACAATTTCTGCTAAAACGGCTTGCATACTATACTCTCTTTTTTTACAATAATAACGTAATGTTATTTGTCCGACTGATTCTAATAAAATATAAACTAGTAAAAAATTAATAAATCCAAAAGAAAAACCTCCGTTTGAAAGCTTTTGTAAATTAACTATTAAAAAACCAATAACAGCAATTATACTATATTTTAAATATTGAATTTTAAATGGTTCTTTTAATAAAAATGTTGCTAACATCCAAACAATAAAAGGAACAATTAAACTAGATATAGTAATGGTAGTAACTGGAACAAAATCTAACATGTATGTTTTAAAAAAAGCTGCAATAACAGGGAATATAAATAATAAAAATTGAATAATTTCTCTTTTGTTTCTAAAGTTATCAATCACTCTAAATTCTATTTTTTTTCTCATTTTTTGGATATTAAATAATATAATAAACAAAATTATATTGATAATATTATTTATTAAATACACATCCATTATTATTTGTCCTTTTTCTAAGATAATTAATCCTTTTTTAACAAAAAAAATACAAATGCAATTTGAAAGGACACTAAAAAATGCGGCGGACAAATACGCAAACATTTTAATAATATAATTTTGAATATAATTCTTTTTTTTATTTACAAGTTTTTTTATAAAAAAAATAACAATTATTTATTATTAATATTATTTAATAATATATGTCAGTTTTGTTAATAATTTATAAAACACACTAAAATACTTATAAAGATTTAAAATAAATGTTAGTAAAATGTTAGTTGAATTATTTTGTTGCTTTATTTATCCAATCTTTTAGATCATCTTTACTGCAAGCGCCTGTTCGACTAGATATTGCTTTTCCATTTTTAAAAATAATAAAACAAGGAATACTTAATACTCTATAATTACTTGCTAAATCTTGATTTGTATCAATGTTTACTTTTTTTAATTCTACTTTTTTTAATTCAGAAGATAATTCTTCTAATATACTTGTCATCATTCTGCACGGACCACACCAGTTTGCATAAAAATCAACTAATACAAAATTCTTATTTTCTAAAACATTTTCGCTAAAATTGTTATTATTTAATTCAGTTATTTTACTATCACTCATACAAAATACTCATATTGAATGTTTTAGAAAAAATAAAAAACAAGAAAAAAAAACCATTTATTAAGATATTGATTATTATAAAAAGGTATTATATATAATTACAATTTATGTTGAAGATATTTAATTTTTTAAATATAAAGATATCAAAAGATTTTCTAAACACTTTAAGTGCTTTTAAACGTTTATATAAAACATATGTAAAAAAAAATATAGTATATGTTATTATATCTATTTTTTTAATGATTATTGTAGGTTTGACGACTTCAGGAATAGCATATATCATAGGTCCTGTTGTTAATAAAATTTTTATTGATAAACAAAAATCATCGCTAATTTTAGTAAGTATTACGCTTGTTTGTTTATATGTTATAAAAACAATATGTTCTTATATACAGAATATCTGTTTGCGAGTTTTTTGTGAAAAAATAACAATAAATATTCGTACTGATGTATTTAAAAAAATTATAAAATTACCAATGAAAGATTTTGATCTTATCCAAAATGGAAAAATATCATCGGTATTTTTAAATGACATAAATGGAGTAAAAGAAGGTCTTGAATGTGTATTTGTAACATCTATACGTGATTTTTTAACAGTTGTTTTTTTGCTTTTTGTTGTTTTTTATAACAATTTTTTATTAACAATAATTTCATTATGCATTTATCCTATCATTTTTGTACCATTACGAAAAATAAATACATCTGTTAGGAAAATGTTTGAAACAGAAAGATGTTTTTTAGAAACATTAACTTCTATTTTAACGGAAACGATAAATGGCATAAAAACGATAAAAATGTATAACACAGAACAAAAAGAATGTCATAAGATGCAGCATTTACTTATAAAACTAACAAGAATTTGTTTAGATGTAGCAAAAAAACAAGCAGCTGTATCACCATCTATGGAATTAGCTTGTGGTTTATCTTTATCTCTTATTATTTTCGTTGGAGGATGGCAGATAATAAATGGTTATAGCGATGTTGGTAGTTTTTTTTCATTTTTTACAGCATTAATAATGGTTCATAGACCGGCAAGATCTTTATCTGGTATAAATGTAAAACTAATATCTTTTTCCGTTTTATTACGACGTGTTTTTTTTCTTATAGATAGTTTAAATATTGAAAATTTTAAAACTGGAAGTGTTATTGATTTAACAAAACCAACAATTAAATTTAAAAATGTAAATTTTGATTATGCTGTTAAAAATAGAATTAAAATAAACAATGAACATTTTTCCATTCTTCATGATATAAACTTAGAAATTAAACCAAAACAAAAGATTGCGATAGTTGGTACTTCTGGCTCCGGTAAATCAACAATTGTTTCTTTAATAACAAGATTATATGATTATGAAAGCGGTTCGATAACAATAAATGGAAAAGATATAAAAGATATAAATTTATCTTATTTAAGAAGAAATATTGCTTATGTTGGACAAGACAATTTTTTATTCAATGGCACAATTAAAGACAATATTTTATATGGTTCAGAAGATAAAAAAATTAACAAAAATGAATTAAAGAAAATAACAGAACAAGCACAGATTGATTTTTTAAAAGAATTGATAAAAGGAATAAATGAAAACATAGGTGATGATGGTACTCGTTTTTCTCTTGGGCAAAGACAAAGAATAGCAATTGCTCGAGCTATTGCTAAAGATGCGCCTATTTTGGTTTTTGATGAAGCTTCTTCGGCGCTTGATACAGAAACAGAAAGAAAAATACATGACGTTGTTTTTAATAAAATGAAAGATAAGACAATTATCATAATAGCACATCGACTTTCTACTATTGTAAATTGTGATAATATTTATGTTATGGAGAAAGGAAGAATTGTTGAACAAGGTACTCATGAAGAATTAATTAATAACCCAAAATTTACTTATTATAAGCGTCTTTGGCAAAATTTAAACAATAACAATGATTAATTGTTCCACGTGGAACTTTTGATAAAGAAAATTAAAAATTAATTATTCTGTGTCTATTTATTAACCAACAATTTCCTTCATAATCCCAATCAATTATTTTTAACGTTTTTGCTTCAAATTTAAACATAATTACGCAATCATAATTTTTAGGTCTATAATCATAAACCATATATGTGCCGCTTTCTGTTTTATTTATATATTTATTTGGTGTACCAAATTCATTAACCACATCTCTTACTTTTTTATTCATAAAACTTTCAAGTTTTCCTTCTAATTGATTTATCTGTTCTTCTAATGAACTATTTGCACAACCATAGGAACATAAAGCAATTAATACAACTAAAACTTTTAAAAGCATACATAATAATACTAAAAAATACTTTATAAGCAAAATTTATTGCAAGAAATTATTTTTATTTGTTTCAGCTATGTCTCTAGCTATATATAGACTGCCAGTGCATATGAGAAGTATCTTTTTATTTTCACTTGATAAAAGGTTTGCTATTTCATTCATATTATATGCAATTATACACGGAAAACCGAGTTTTTTACCAGTTTTTGCTATATTTTCAGGCGCTTCCGGTAGGCTTTCTAGGTTTGCTCTTGTTGCTATTAGTGTGTCAATTATAGGCTTGTTGTTTTTATCTAAAAATTCTCTTAAAAAAGATTCATTATCTGCTCCTTTGGTTCTTGCTGCAACAAGAACTATTTTATAATTATTTTTATTTTTTTGTTTAAAATTTTTTATCCAACAGGACAAAGCATAAGCAGATAGTTGATTATGTGCGCCGTCAACATAAAAAATACTATTTTTTGGTAATTTTAAAAAAACATTTCCTTTTTCAATTTTTTGCATTCTAACTATATTAAATGTATTTTTTATTCCAGCATTTATTGTTTCTGGTGTTAATGTTTTTATATTAAAACTTCTAGCGCAAGCAATGCATGTACTTATCGAACAAGCAGCATTAATTAACTGATAGTCGCCTTGCATATTTGGTCTTTCAAAAGGAAAACAAGAATCAAAAGAAATACTTTCGTATATTGGATTATTTTTTTCATCAAAAAAAACTTCATAATCATCTTCATATGAAAAAATATTTTTAATATCGTAGTCTTTTGAAACATTTTTTAGAATTGTTTTTGCTTTATTTGACTGTGATGATAAAATTACATTTAATGTTCCTTTTTTTATTAAGAAACTTTTTTGTAATGTTATGTCTTCTATTGTTTTTCCTAAAAAATTTACATGATCAAGATGTATTGGTGTAAAAACACATGCAACTGGAGGATTTTTATCAAAAATATTTGTTGCGTCATATCTACCACCCATGCCAACTTCAATAACATTAAAATCAGCATAATGATTTTTCATAACATTAATAGCAGAACAAGTAAAAGCCTCAAACATTGATGGTTCGTTCGTTTGTTTTTTGTTATATATTAATCTTGTTAATTCTGTTGCTTCATAGAGCTCTTCATCGCTAATTTTTTGACCATTAAGTAATATTCTTTCATTACATTCATAAATATGAGGAGATATATATGTGTTAACCTTGTAGCCACTTTCTCGTAAGATGTTTGATATAAACAAAGCCGTCGAACCTTTACCTTTTGTGCCAGTAATGTGAATGACGTTTTTTAAATGCAAATGAGGATTATTAATTTCTGATAAAATATCTTTTACCCTTTCCGGTGTGTTAATAAAATCTTTATTTGGTCCTGTATATATTGGCCATTGTGGAATTTTCATATTTTGATTTTTATTAAAAATCTTCTATGTTATTTTTTTTTAGAAAATTTTTATGCTCTTCTAACTCTTCTTGAGATATCGAAAAGCTTCTACT
This sequence comes from uncultured Rickettsiales bacterium, assembly GCA_946413485.1. Classification (GTDB taxonomy): domain Bacteria; phylum Pseudomonadota; class Alphaproteobacteria; order Rickettsiales; family Deianiraeaceae; genus UBA4311. The sequence goes on from CAMKKS010000006.1 coordinate 11,330, forward strand.
TTTTAAAATATCTGGTCTTTTATGAAAACCGCAAAAATCAATATTGTTATCTTTATTTAGCGTGTCCATAGTAGCTTCTTCTGTTAATTTTAAAAAAACATCAACTAATATTTGACTATCTAATAGAGCGCCGTGTCCTTTTTTTTTACGTTCTTCTAATGAAAAACCAAATTTTTCACATAAAACATCAAGACTATTTTTCTTGTTATTTGGAAATTTTCTACGCGCAAGTTCAAGAGTGTCTATTATTTCAAAATTATATTCAGATAATTTCTTTTTTCCAGCTAGATTTAGTTCATAGTTTAAAAAACTAATATCAAAATATGCATTATGTGCAACAAGAAATGTTTTTTCGCAGTCGTTTGGCATATCATTTAAAAAAGATAAAAATTTGTCAGCAACGTCACGAAATATTGGTTGTTCTGCGACAATATCATCTGTTATATGTGTTAAATTTACTACATCTTCTGGTATTTTTCTTTCGGGATTTATCAATTGATGAAATGTTTTTCCAGTTGCTTTTTTGTCAATAAGCTCAACGGCACCAATCTCAATAATTTTGTCACCATCTTGAAATTTTAAACCAGTTGTTTCTGTATCAAAAACAATATATCTTATCATGTTATGATTATAAGATATTTTATGTTAAAATTGTAATTTGCAATATTTTTTAAAATATTTGTTTTTTTAATCGTTTTAAAATTTCTATACCTGGCAATATTTTACCGCTCATATATTGCAACATCGAAGGTGAATTTGAAATGAATGAAAAATCTTTTAAATATTCATTTTCTTTAATAGTTAAAGTTGTTTCTTTTCCGCCTATTAAAGAGATAGCTTTATTTTTTTTCGTTATTTGTGCAATTTTATTTAAAATTGTAGTCGTGTTTTGTTCGTTTATTCCTATGTTTCCGTAAAAAAATATATTTTTAGAGATAGATAAAATATTATAGATATTTTCAATACTTTCTTTTCCAAGACCAACTATTATTTCATCATAATTAATTTTATCTATTTTTTTTTCTTTGATATCTTTAACGTCGCTTTTTGATATCTTTTCAGACACACAAACATCATTTGGTAAAACAAGCAAAATGTTTTGTTTTTTTGCATTTTCTAATATTTTACTAGCTATTTCGACGCACGTTGGCTCGAATAATGAATTACCAATATTATAGTTAAGTGCCTTTAAAAAATTATTTGCTACTATTCCGCCTACAATGATACAATTAATCTTACGATCGATAAGATTATTTAATAAATCTATTTTATCAATCATTCTTCCGCCTATAATAGCTGTTGAAAAAATATTATTTGAGTTTAAAAATGTATTTAAATATTTAACACTATTAGCAAGATTTAAGCCAGCTGTCGCTCTGACGAACAACGGCACGCATAGCGTTGATGCGTATGAATAATTGCTATATTCAAAAGCATCGTTGACAAAAACATTTATTCCATCTGAAAGTTGTTGTGCAAAGTTTATATCACAAGTTTTTTCTTTTTGTTCAAAAAGTAGATTTTCCAAAACAATAACATCGCCGTAATTAGAATGAAAAATTTCTTTTCTTGACTGATCGCCAACGCATGTTTGACAAAATTTTACATTACATCTAAGCCGTTTATCGAGATATTTTGCTATCGGTTTTGTTGAAAATTTAAAATCCATATTGTTTATAGGATTGCCTAAATGTGTTGCTATTACTACCCTTGCGCCTGTTTTGACTAAGTAATTAATTGTCAACATTGCTTGTTTTATTTTTTGATCGTCTACAATCTCCATTTGTTCATCAAGCGGAACATTGAGATCTGTTAATAATAAAATAGTTTTGTTTGTTGTAGGTATGTCGTTTATAACATCAAAGTCCATTGAAATAGCTAATAAGCAAGATAAATTTATAAAAATAAATTACAAGAAACAAAAAGTAAATTAACAATTTTAGATAAAATAATTTTTCTTGAAAATTACAAAATCATTATATATGTTGTCGTGATGGCGGAAGAAAAATTTCTTTTATTAAAAGATATTCCAGTTGTTGTTGTAAGAGATATTGTTGTTTTTCCAAATACTATTGTGCCAATTTTTGTTGGTCGGTCAAAATCAATTTCTGCTTTACAAGAAGCTATTAGAAAGGATTGCGATGTTTTCGTTATTTCACAAAAAGACGATAGTAGTATTGATGACATAGATATATCTAGATTCCCAAGAATAGGAACGGTTTGCAAAATTATTCAATCAATGAAATTGCCAGATGGTACAATGAAAGTTGTTTTTGATTGTATTCATAGAGCATTTGTAAAAAAAATACAAGACGATGGGCGTTATATTTTATCTGAAGTAGAAGTTTTGAATGATAATCAAGACAACGAGCAAATTTCTTCATTGATGCAAGATATTCGTGATAATTTAGCTACCACTACGATGATTGATAAATTTGAGAAAAATGTTTATGACAGTATTATAGCAATAACAAATCCAAATGTATTGTGTGATGTTCTTGCGTCGAGAATAGATTGGCCGTTAGGATTTAAAATTGATTTATTGCAAACCACTAGTCTTCAAGAAAGAATGGAAAAGATAAAGAAAAGCTTAGATTATGAAAATAATATGTCAAGATTGCAAAAAGAGTTAAAAAGAAAAACAGATAGATACATAGATAAAAATAATCGTGAGTATTATTTACAAGAACAATTAAAGATAATAAAAAAAGAGCTAGGAGATAGTGAAAATCCAATGGATATTGGTGACAAATATGAAAAGAAAATTGAAGAAAAATGTTTACCTGAAAAAGTTGCCGATAAAGTTAGAGAAGAAATCAAAAAATTAAAGTATCTTGGTATTATGTCCGGAGAAGCTGGTATTATACGAGGTTATTTAGATGTAATCTTTGATTTACCATGGACAGAAAAAAGTGAGATAAAAATGGATATAAGTGAAGCAGAAGATTTTTTAAACAAAAGTCATTATGGTATGGAAAAAGCTAAAGAAAGAATACTTGAAAGCATTGCTGTTCAAATAAAAACAGGGGAACAATCAAAAAAAACAATACTATGTTTATATGGCCCTCCTGGTGTTGGAAAAACGAGTTTAGCAGAAGCAATGGCAAAGGTAACTGGTCGTGAGTTTGTTAAAATTGCTCTTGGTGGTGTTGGAGACGAAGCGGAAATTAGAGGACATAGAAAAACATATCTTGGTTCTATGCCGGGTAAAATTATAAATGCAATGAAACGCGCAAAGACAATAAATCCTTTAATTTTGCTTGATGAAATTGATAAATTATCAAAAGATGGCAGAGGGGATCCAGCAAGTGCATTACTTGAGGTTCTTGATTATCAACAGAATGATAAATTTGTAGATCATTACTTAGAGGTTGAATATGATTTATCTCAAGTTATGTTTGTGGCTACGGCTAATAGTTTAAAAATATCTCATGCATTATTAGATAGACTTGAAGTTATCAAGATACCAAGTTATTTAGAGCAAGAAAAATTTTATATTGCTAAAAATTTTATTATTCCAAGACAACTTGAAGAAAATGGTTTTTCTGATGGTGGCTGTGTTATAGCTGATGATGCTATTTTTAACGTAATAAAATATTATACCCGTGAAGCAGGCGTTAGAGAATTAGAACGTAAAATCGGTAAACTATGCAGAAAGGCTGTAATCGAAAATTTAAAAACGAACGAATTTGTTGAAATTACTTCAAAAAATTTAAAAAATTATCTTGGAGTTAAAAAATATGAGCATACGGTTATAGAAAGAAGAGATTTTGTAGGCGTCGTTAATGGTTTAGCATATACTGAGATTGGTGGTGATATTTTAATGATTGAGGCCGTTAGGTTACAGAATGGTAAAGGTGAAATTAAATTTACAGGCGATCTTGGTAATATTATGAAAGAAAGCATACAGACGGCTTTTAGTTTAGTAAAATCAAAGTCTAAAAATTTTGGGATCAATCCAGAAGCTTTTAAAAATTGTGATATTCATGTCCATGTACCAGATGGAGCAACTCCAAAAGATGGTCCATCGGCTGGTATAACAATCGTTAGTGCAATTGTATCTTTATTAACCGAAAGACCTGTATCAAAATATTTAGCTATGACTGGCGAGATTTCTTTAAGAGGTGCGGTACTACCAATTGGCGGTTTAAGAGAAAAATTAACATCAGCCGTTCGCAGTGGCGTTAAGGAAGTTATAATACCAAAAGATAACGAGAAGGACTTAGAAGAAATACCAAAAGAGGTTGTTGAAAAGTTAAAAATTTATTCATGTGAACGTATTGAAGAGGTTATGAATATAGTTTTTAGTAATAGAAAAAATCAAAAAGAAATTAACTATAAAAAAAACAACAATAAACAAAATATAAATTTTAGAAAAAAAAATAACAATAATAATAAGTCACACAAAGAAAGATTAACAATTATTTAAATTTTAATTGTTATAAACAATATATGTTTGGAATTTATATTCATTGGCCTTTTTGTTTATCAAAATGTATTTATTGTGATTTTGGCAGTAATATTCTTTCAAAAAAAGAACCAGAACTTTTTGTATTGCAAAATAAATATTGTGAATTTTGCAAGAAGCAGTTGTTATATTTTTCAAAAAATATACAAAACAATAAATATCAAAAAGTTACTTCTATTTATTTTGGTGGCGGAACCCCAAGTTTATTAAGACCAGAAAATATATCTTGTATAATTCAAGAAGTAAACAATTTATTCTGTGTTGAACAAAATTGTGAGATTACATTAGAAGCAAATCCGACAAGTTTTGAAGTAGAAAAATTTTATCAATTTCGTGATTCAGGAATAAATAGATTGTCTCTTGGTGTTCAAAGTTTTGATGATAATGAATTATCTTGGCTTGGGCGAACACATTCAGCAAAACAAGCAATTGAGGCAATCGAAGCAATAAAAAAGATTTTTTTAAATTATAATTTTGATTTAATTTATTGTCTTCCAAAACAATCAATAGATAAATGGATAAATGAGCTGATGTTTGCGCTTTCTTTAGAACCAAATCATTTATCTCTCTATACGTTAATTATTGATAAAAGCACTCCATTAGGAAAACTTGTTGCTTCTGGTGGCGTTGTTCCAAAAACGGACGACGAGACGGCTATGTTTTATGATATGACAAATGATTTTATAAAAAAAACCAAAAATATTAAGCAATATGAAGTATCTAATTATGCGGTTTGTGGTTTTGAAAGCGTTCATAATTGTTGTTATTGGAATAGTTATGATTATATTGGTGTAGGTTCCATGGCGCATGGTAGGTTAAGATATAAAGACGGCAATAGATATGAGACGCTTTGTATAAAGAATGTTAATGAATGGTTTGAAAGTTTCAATAAAAAAGGAAATGGTTTGCAAATAGAACGAAAATTACAACAAAAAGAACAAGCAGAAGAGATATTGCTTATGGGTTTAAGAACTTATAATGGTATTAATATTAAAGATATTAAGGATAGATTTAAGTTTGATTTAACTAAGTATTTGGATTGCAAAAATATCATAGAATTAGAAAAAAGAGGTTTTTTATCTTTTAAAGATGATGTATTAAAACTGACATATAGCGGGTTAAAGGTATTAAATGCTGTTTTAGAAAAAATTTTAATTTAAATTTTTATTCTTATTACATAGTTTTTTAATAGGACAAATATCACATTTTGGTTTTATGGCGCGACAATATTTACGACCAAATGGTATAAGCAAGTTGTTTATTTGTCTATGTAGCGAAATTGGAACATTTTTTGTTAATTGTCTTTCTGTTTCTATTACATTTTTTGCATTAGCTAAACCTATGCGATTTGATACACGGAAAACATGTGTATCTACAGCTATTTTTGTCTTGTTAAACGAAAGGCTGAGTATTAAGTTTGCTGTTTTTCTTCCTACGCCTGGTAGCGAAATCAAAGAATTAAAATTATCTGGGACTTTTCCGTTAAATTTATTTATAAGTTGTTTGCTCATTTCTAAAATATGTTTACTTTTTGTATTATGATAATTTATAGTTTTGATATATTCGTTAATTTTTTGTTCACCTAATTTAATTGCATCATAAGGGTTTGTTAAAACTAAAAATAATTGTTTTACTACGTTATTTACGTTTCTATCTGTTGTTTGTGCTGATAACATAATCGCTACAAGAAGTTGATATTTATTGTTATATTTTAAATCAGTTTTGATTTGTTCGTCAAATTCTTTAAGAAGAATTTTAAAAATTTTATCAATATTTTTGTTGTAATGCATTATATCTTTAGAAGAAATTATTTTGCGTTTTTAAACATTTCTTCAACTTCACTTTTGGCGCGTTTATATGCGTCTTCGTAATCTATTGTTTTTGATATTTTATCCATTGTTTTAATTGTTTCATCAGTGATGTCATCAAATTTACTGCTGTTGAGATATATAGCAGTGTCTGTTGTTATAATCATATCATAGCGATTTTTGTTGTTTGCAATAATATTTGCAGCTTTTTTAATGTTATTTTGAATAATAACAAGAGCATTCATTCTTGCTAATTCTGAAGTTTTGCTATAAAAATTACCATCCATTTGAAATTTTTGATAATCGCTTTCTAATTTTCTTGCTTGTTTTTGTAATTCATCAGCCGATAAAATTGATCTCTTATTTTCCAATGATTTAAAGTCATTTTCAAGTTTATTTTTTCTTTTTAAAAGTTGTTGTTGTATTTCATTTTCTTTTGAAGACATTTTCTTTAAAAAATCTTTTGATATTTGTGAATTATTTTCTATTTTTTTTACATTAACAACGGCAATTTTTATTTTATCTTCGTCTGCTTTTGAAATATTTGTCAAAATTAAGAATGACATAAAAATAACAGAAATTGTAGATAATTTTCTTAAAATCATAGTCATGTTATGATGCATAAATAAATGTTTTTTATTGTCAAGAAAAACAACAAGACCAGGCGTTTAACGCATAATTGACAATTAAAAGTTACATTTTTTATTTTTTAGCAGGTGCCAGTAGCTCAGCTGGATAGAGCGACAACCTCCTAAGTTGTAGGTCGGACGTTCAAGTCGTCTCTGGCACGCGTCAAATGGTGAAGTCTTGATGTTTATTTTTTTTATTTTTATTTAATTGTAAGATGATACCAAAAAAAACAGGAACAGAGACAGATCTTGATATGCAAATAAATAAAGATCTAGAAAAAGCGCAAGAAGAACAAAGAAAAAAAATTAATAAAAATAGACCAAAACTCGCACAAGCCGTTACCAGTAAATATTTTAAATTTTTCGTTATGTTTATAACGGCTTGTATAATTGGTTATAGAATGTTTTTTGCACCATCGCTAGATGAACCAAGAAAAAAAAAATTGGCAAAGAATAAAATTACAAAATCAAACAACAAAAAAGAAGCAGAACAACAACGTTTTGCTGATAAATCGATTAATAAATCTTCAAATGGCGAGATTTCAAAAGAAAAACCAGATAGTAAAAAAATTATTTCGCTTGATACACAAACAATTTCTAATTCAGAAACTTTAGGAAGTATTTCAGTTCCGAAGTTAAATATTCCGTCTGTTCCAACGTTGCCTGTAATTGATAAGATAACATTAAAAGATGAACAAAATAACGACGAACAAAAGAAAGAAGCAAAACAAAATAATAAAGAAGATGTTAATGTTAAAAAAACGAATACAAAAAAGATAAAAAAGAAAATTAGAGATGCTGATGGAAAATCAAAAATAGTTGAGGTTGAAGTTGAGGTTGACCAAAATGGTAATATTATAAAAGAAAGTGAAACAAAAGATGAAAAACAAAAATCTTCTTTTTTGACTTCTGGTGGACAAAAAAAACATCAATCAAAACAAGAACAAATAGCAGATCTTGGTTCAAAAGCTCTTGATGAGATGTTTATTTTAAGTGGAAAAGGAGGAACTGGGCAACAAAGAAGTTATCAGTCTTCTAATAGTAAAAAAGATTTTATAATTTTTGATGCCGGGATTAACGAAAGAGAAGTCGTTAGTGAACAACAAAATACAAATGTTAGCAGAATTACAAATCCAGAAAATACAATTATTGCTGGTAAAGTGATGGAGGCTACACTTTTAACAGCAATTAACTCTGAAACAAAAGGTGGCATTATGGCAACCGTTTCTAGAGATGTTTATGGCGAGGCAGGGAAAAAAATATTAATTCCTAGTGGCTCTAAATTATATGGTAGTTATACTACGGCTGAAACCGCAACACAAACTCGTTTATTGTTAACATGGACTAGAGTTGTGCGTCCGGATAATGTTGTTATTTCAATGAGTTCTGATACTTATGATCAGAGCGGTAAAAAAGGTATTGAAGGTGATATAAATACGCGTTATGGTGAATTATTTAAAAATTCATTACTTTATTCGTTTGTGACGTTAGGAACAGCTGTTGCTATAGAAAAAATTGCAGGTATTAAAGGGCAAACGAGCATTGTTGCTGGAAATGGTACTTCTGTTACAAATACATCACCCGCAAATGCTGCTGCAACAAGTGTTATAGAAACAGCACAAGATATCGCTGAAAAGATGACGGAAGGTTTAACTAAAGATTTAAATCCTGTTATATCGATTCCTCAAGGAATGGTGTTAAAAATAATATCAAGAACAGATATTGTTATAGATATGGAGTACAAAAGACGTAGTCGGAGCGTAGATCTTGAATAGTAAAAGTAATTAGACTTGTTAAAATTAATAAAAATTAATAAAACATAAAATAAAATTGTAAAATTTTTTTATTCTGTTAGAATTAATCAGTTTTATTTTTTTTATTTTATGGAAGAAAGAAGTATTTTACAATCTATCGAAAAGCAAACTGTTAGCAATTTACAATTTGGAAGTGTTGAAAATTTAAAAGAACTTATAAGAGCTTATTGTGATTTTTTAGGTGAACATATTGTTATAGATAATTTAGATAACATAAGTAGATGTTTTGTAAACGTAGATAAAACAGCAAAATTGCCTATACCTATAGAAAATAATTTTGATGATGATGATATTATTTTCTATAGACAATATTTTTCGAAACATTATATTTATTATACAGCAGACGAAACTAAAGACAAACAGACTGTTTTTAAGGGCGTAGTACCTGTTGTAGTTATGTATGTTTTTTGCGGCCATTATGACGAAAACGATAAAAAACTTATACCTGCTTATAAAAAATATATTTTGACATTAAATAATGATGTTGCTAATTGTTTAAAAATTCCAGAAGGTGTACCGGGAGATAGTGTCGAAAAAATTTATGCTACTGATAAAAAAGATTCAACAGATATCGAACAAGCTATTTGGTTTTTGAAAAAATATAGCGATATAAAAACTTTCCAAGATTTCGAAAAAAAACTTAAGGCATTAAAAGAAAAAGGAATGGATGCACAAAATTTTATAAATTTACATCTTAATGTAGATGATCTTGAAAGCAAAAAAAATAAGTTTAACAATTGGTTAATGAAACATAAACCGCTTTTTGATAAAGAAGGAAGTTATTATAGTACAGTTCCTTGTTCTGTGGAAGAATTTAAAGATCTTTTTTCAGATTATCAAAGTTATCTTAATGAAAAAAACAACAATCTAAAATATTGCGTGCACGATATTGACACATGTCTCGTCCCTATAGAAAATGTTAATGAGATGTTCGTTAAAAGTAAAAATTTTATAAAAAGTTATATTGTTTATGAAAATATAAATGATCGTGTTTTATTTTATCCGATTGTCCTTGGTGTTAAGGAAGGAGACCATTATGCCGTTGTCCCTTATTATAACGAATACATCAAAGATGAATGCCCTTTTTTGGCTTATGCTGATATTTTTGCCGCAAATATGTCAATAGAAACGACATCTGATATTGTTAATTTTATAGAAAAATTTTCTCGAAAGCGTAATGAATTAGATAATAATATTGGCGTTGATAAAGAATGGAAAATAAAAGAATTGTTTGGTGATAAATTTTTATATACTAGAAATACAGATTTCTCACAAATAGACGAAATTGAAAACAAAAAAAACTCCATAGAGTTTGGAAAATGTGTTAGAAAAGATGGTGGAATTAATGAAAGGAAAAAAAAGTTAGGTGTATATTGTGATCCAGAAAAAGAAGAGCAAGCGGAAAAAAGTAGAATAAAAAAAGTTCATAATGATTTTAACAAGAAATTAAAAGATCTCCAAGTATATTATAATAACGCTTTGCCCGATATCAAGTAATTGCAAACCGGCATTAAAAATATTGCAATTTATATTTTTTTTGTTTTATTGTCCACGTGGCCTAGTAGCAAAGTGGTCCAATGCATGGGATTGCAAATCCTTGATCATGAGTCCGAATCTCATCTAGGCCTCGTTGAGGTTATGTTAAATTGTAGTTTTAGAAGAAAAGTTATATTTTTCGTTGTTTTTATTGCTTTTTGCTTTATTTTTTTGTATTGCAAAATAAGTAAAAATAAAGAACATATCGCTTCAAAATCACAAGTTGTATTGCAGGTAGCAACCGATACCCCGTTTGTCCCTTTTGAATTTGTAGAGAATGGAAAAATAGTTGGTATTGATATAGACATTTTAAATGAAATTTCAAAAAAAACTGGCCTAAAATTTAAAATCAATGAAATGGCTTTTAGCTCTATTATTGCAAGTTTAAATAGTAAGAAAGTTGACATGGCTATTGCCGGGATGGGAATAACGGAAGAAAGAAAAAAACAAGTTGATTTTACTAGCACGTATTTTGATGCAAATTTTGCACTTTTAAGCAAAAATGGCTCTAGTTTTAAAAAACTAGATGATCTTATTGATAAGATTGTTGTAGTACAAACAGGCACAACAATGTATGATTTTTTAGTAAATTATAACAAAACTCATCCGCTTGATAGGCAGATAAATATTCATTCACTTGATAGTAATGCAATTGGAATTGAGATGTTGATACGTGGCAAAGCAGATGCTTTATTAGCTGAAGAAATGCAAGGTAAAGCTTATGCTAAAATGTATAAAAATCTCACTTATTCTAAGATTTATTCTGATAATAGTGGTTATGCGATTGCGTTACAAAAAAAATCACCATATAAAAAAGTAATAAATGATGCTGTTAAAGAATTAAAAAAAGATGGTACAATTGATAGAATTATAGAGAAATGGGAACAAAGATATATAGACGAAACAATAAAAAAGAACAAAAAACAAGAATATGTAAATGCGTTATTTTTTATTTTAAAAGGTAGTTTAGTAACTGCACAATATGCAATATCATCTATTATTTGTGGTGTCATAATTGGTTTATTTTTTACTCTTTTGATGTATTCAGGATCAAAAATTTTATTTTGGTTCGTTCGTATATATGTTTCTGTTATACGCGGTACGCCGATGTTATTGCAAATGAGCTTTGTTTATTTTGGTTTATCAAATATTATTGGTGTTGATTTATCTGTTTTTACATCCGCGGTAATTGCTTTATCGTTTAATTCAGCTGGTTATATTATTGAAATAGTTAGAAGCGGCATTCAATCAATGGATAAAGGACAATTTGAAGCCTGCAAAAGTCTCAATTTAAGTAAATATCAAGCAATAAAAGATATATATATACCGCAAATTGTAAATAATATTTTTCCAGCATTAATAAATGAATTTATTTCTCTTATAAAAGAAAGTTCAATTGTTTCAATTTTTGGTGGTTATGAAATTATGAAAAGAACAAACATTATTGTTGCGGAATATTATTCGTATTTTATTCCATTAATTGTTGCTGGGTTGTCGTATTATATTATGACATTTATGCTTGAGATATTGGCTCATTGGTGGGAGAAAAAATATAGTTATAGTTCTTAAATGTTTTTGTTATGTTAAGTTTTTTAATTTATCTAATTGTTATTTTTTTTGCAATTTCTTTATATGCTTTGATTGTAGAACAAAATCTTTTTAAAAGATTGTTTTTCGTCTCGATAAATCAATCTTCTATAATAATATACTATATAATAAATAAATGGTATCCATCGGTCTCGGCTCCATTTTATATTGATACTAATGTATCGAATTATATAGATCCAGTTCCTCAGGTGCTTATGTTAACGGCTATTGTTGTTGGTTTTGCAACAACCGCTTTATGCATGTCAATAGTTATATGTATTAAGAAAAAAACAGGAACAATTATGCGCAATGAGATTCTAGATGAAAAAGATTAATTTTTAGAATTATCCTCAATATATTGAATACCGGTTTGCATAATTGCATCGTAGTGTTTATTAATATTTTCTTGTACAAAAATATCTGGTTTTATACCAACTCCATTAATTGGTTTATCGCTTGGTGTATGATATTGTCCAGTTGTAATTTTGACTGCACCAACGTTATTATTTAGCTTGAAAATTTCTTGCACTGAAGCTTTACCAAAGGTTGTCTCCCCGATTAATTTTGCAATTCCATAGTCTTGTAAGCAACCAGCTAAAACTTCGCTGGCGGAAGCAGAACCTTTATTAATTAAAACAGCAATTTTGACACCTTCAAAAATATTTTGTTTGTTTTGCGCTAAGTAATCAAATAATTTTACTCCATTTCTGCCTTTTACAGATGTTATAAGTTGTCCTTCTTTTAAGAATAAATTTGCTAAATCAACAGCACTTTCTAATAATCCACCAGGGTTATTTCTAAGGTCAATAATTAAACCATTTATTTTGTGGTTTTTATGAATTTTATCTAAATGTTCAATAAAATCATTGTAAGTTTGTTGATTAAAAAGTTTAATTGCCATGATTGCGATTTTATCTTTATAAATTTTACTTACAATATTTGGTATTTTAACTTCATTTCTCCTAATTATACGAGAAAACGTTTCATTTGTAGATGCACGATAGGCGGTAATTTTAACTGAAGTTCCTCGTTTACCTTTTATCATTTTTGCGACAATTGTTTGTTTTTTTCCAATTACAGCTTCGTTGTTGATGTGAGTTATTACGTCACCGACTAAAAGACCAGCTTGTTTAGCAGGGGAATTATTAAATACATTTACTATAATAGGACAATCACTATTTAAGTCCATTTTTATTTCAATACCAATCCCGTAAAATTTTCCATTTGTATTGTTTTGAAAATTTTTGAATTCTTCTTCATCGAAATAACCAGAATACGGATCAAGACCGCGTAACATTCCATCAATTGCACTATTTTTTAGATATTTTTCGTTAACATCTTCTATTATATATTTTTCTTTTATTATTTGCCCAACTTCCTCAACTAATGGTTCTATGTCTTCTTTTAAAGAAGCAAATGTAATATTTTTTATTGCAACAAAAAAGATAATAAACAACAGCAACTTTTTTAAAGCGCGATAAATCATAATTTTTTTTGTAAAAAACTATTTTTCTATGTTATTTTCAACAAAATTACTTATCAATTTAACGCCAAAACCACTTGCAAAATCGGCTATACTGAATGAATTGTTTTTTGTTGCTATATCAACACCAGCAATATCAATATGTGCCCATTTTTTACTATCGTCTATAAAATTATGTAAAAATTCACCAGCAGTAGCGCTTCCGGCGTAACGAACTGAACTAAGGTTTCTTAAATCGGCTATTTGTGATTTCATTGCTTCGGCATATTCTTCGCCCATTGGCATTATCCAACAACGATCACCGGTATTTTCTCCGCTTTCTTTAATTTTTTCTGCCATTTTTGTGTTATTTGAAAAAATTCCAGCTCTTTCGGTTCCAAGAGCAACCATTATAGCGCCAGTTAATGTAGCCATATCAATCATATATTCAGGTTTATAAATTGATTGAGTATAGTATAAAATATCTCCTAATACTAATCTTCCTTCGGCATCGGTGTCTATTATTTCAACTGTCTTGCCTGACATTGATTTTACTATATCGCCAACTTTTTGTGCATTTCCATCTGGCATGTTTTCAACCATTCCAGCGACAGCAACGGCATTAATTTTTACATTATTTTTTGCCATTGATAAAAGACTAGACATTATTGTTGCTGCGCCAATCATATCACCTTTCATACCTTCCATATATGGTGAAGGTTTTAAAGAAAGACCACCACTATCAAATGTTACACCTTTACCAACTAAAGCTAAATCAATGTTTTTAGTTTTTTTATTGCCGTTATATTCAACAACAACAACTTTTGGTTCTTTGACAGAGCCTTGTGCAACACCAAGTAACATGTTCATGCCTAATTTTTCTAAATCTTTTTTTTCTAAAATTTTTACTTTTGTATTTTTGACATCAGAAAAAGCTTTTTTAATTTCATTTGCAAAGCTTTCTGGATAGATAATATTTGAAGGTTCATTGCCTAATGTACGAACATAAAATATTCCTTCAAGCTGATTTTGTCTTTTGAGTATTAAATCTTTTATATTTGAATTTTTTGCTGTTTTGCTTTTTGGTATTAAGATAATTTTGCTAACTTGTGGTATTTTATTTAGTTTTTCTTCATCTGTCAAATATTTATTGAAGCGATATATTTTTTGATTAAAACCAAAATATATTTCTGCTAACATTTTATCATCAATTGAGCTAAATTTATTCGATATACCAATAGTAATCTTTTTTTTACTTGGAACTAAATCTGCAATGTTTGCGCCAAGTTTTTGAATTTGAAGAGTTAGGTTTTCTTCATCTTTATTTTTGGATTTTTTATCTTTACCAAAACCGACGAAGATAACTTTTTTACCATTAAAGATTCCAATATTTGCAACATTACCAGTTGTTGGCTCAAATTTATTATATGCTATTTCTTCTGTTATTGCTTTTCCATATGTGGCATTTTTTTTTGCTTCTGAAAGACCTTTTTCGTCAACAATAAAAACAATAAAATTAGATTCATCTTTGTCGCTAATGACAACATCTATTATAGATTTTTGTACTAATTTTTTAGTTTCTAATTCAAAATTTTTTGCTTTAACTTCTTTGATACTCATACAAGAACAAACTAACAACGTAAACAAGGTTAATATTTTTTTATTTAAAATAACCACAGAGTGGTGTAAAAAACATTTTATGCAATTGTCAAGTAAGAAAATGCTTTATTTTTTTATTAAATAAAAAATCTTGTAAATTATTTTTAATATTTTACTTTCAATCAAGTATGGATAAAAACGACGAAAAAGGCAAGAAAGTTGATCAAACTGAGAATAAAACAAACGACGATAGTTTAACACAAGAACAAAAAAATAATGGTTCAAATGATTTTTTTGATGAATGCGATAAACAAAACAACGATTCTCAGAAAGAGAAAGATGGAATAATTGTAACACCAATTGCAGGTGAAATGAAAGAATGCTATTTAGCTTATGCTATGAGCGTTATAATTTCTAGAGCAATACCAGATGTTCGCGATGGTTTAAAACCAGTCCATCGTCGTATTTTATATGCAATGAATGAAATGGGTTGTGGTTACAATAGACAACCAAAAAAATCAGCACGTATAGTTGGTGAGGTTATGGGTAAATATCATCCTCATGGCGATATTGCAATTTATGATTCATTGGTTCGTATGACACAAGATTTTTCAATGGGTGTACCGCTTATTAATGGACAGGGTAATTTTGGCTCAATAGATAATGATCCGCCTGCTGCAATGAGATATACAGAAGCAAGGTTGGCGAAAATTGCACATACAATGATGCAAGATCTTGACAAAGAAACGGTTGATTTTGCACCGAATTATGATGGAACAGAAAGTGAACCTTTAGTTTTACCAGTGATGTTTCCAAATATCCTTGTTAATAGCACAGAAGGTATTGCTGTTGGTATGGCGACAAATATACCTCCTCACAATATGGGAGAAATTATGGACGCATGTCTTGCTTATGTGCAAAATCCAAACATAACGCCGCAAGAATTAGTTAAAATTGTTCCGGGACCAGACTTTCCAACCGGTGGAGTTATTTTAAGTCGTGATTTAGCTAATCAAGCAATGTTAACAGGTCGTTGTTCCGTCCCTGTTCGTGGCAAAACTCATATTGAAGAGTTAAAAGGTGGTAAAGAAGCAATAATAGTTGATGAAATACCATATAATGTTGTTAAGATTGAAATGATAAAGAAAATTGCTGAATTGGTAAAAGAAAAAAAAATCGACGGTATATCTAATATTCGCGATGAAAGCAACAAACATGGTATACGTATAGTAATTGAAGTTAAAAAAGATTTTTCAACTGATATTGTTTTAAATCATTTGTATAAATTTACCAAGTTACAATCTTCATTTGGTGTAAATATGCTTGTATTAAATAATAATAGACCTGAATTAATGAATTTACATTCAATCATTAAGGCCTTTATAGAATTCAGACAAGAGGTTGTTGCACGTAGAACTTTGTTTTTATTAAATCAAGCAAGATCAAGAGCACATTTGTTGATAGGTTTTTATGTTGCTGTTGATAATATAGATAAAGTAATACATATTATCCGTGGTTCAGACGATGCACAGCAAGCAAAACAAAAGTTAATGAATGAAGTATGGCCGGCTAGTGAAAACGTATGTCGTCTTATTGATTTAGTGTCTGATAAAAATAACAAAGTAAAAGATGGAAAATTTAAATTTACAGAGGTTCAAGTTAAGGCAATTTTAGAAATGAGGTTATCAAAACTAACTGGTTTGGAGAGAGAAAATTTATCAAAAGAAATTTGTCAGTTAAGTGATGCAATAATTGATTACTTAGATACATTACGCAATAAGGAAAAGCTAATGGGAATTATTTCTTCAGAATTGAAACAAATAAAAGAAGAATATGCAGTACCTCGTAGAACAGAAATTTTAGATGGCGAGGTAGCAGAAATGAATGTTGAGGATTTTATAGAAAAAAAAGATGTTTTAGTGTTTGTTAGTGCTGGTGGTTATATTAAAAGAACTGATCTTTCTAGTTATACAGCGCAAAGACGTGGTGGAAAAGGTAAATATGGAATGGCCACTCTCGAAGACGATAGTGTTTTAAAAGTATTTGTCGCTAATACACATTCATCTATATTGTTTTTTACAAACAATGGTAAAGTTTATCGTATAAAAACATATCAATTACCTGAGACAATGCCGAATGCAAGAGGCCGTGCATTTGTTAATTTTATAAAAATAGATCAAGGTGATAAGTTAATGGAATTAATGCCATTGCCTGCTGATAAAAATGAATGGAGTAAGTATGACATTATTTTTGCAACAAAAAAAGGAAATATACGTCGTAGCCCAATGGCAAATTTTGAAAAAATAAATTCAAACGGAAAAATTGCAATTGTTCTTGATGAAGATGATAAATTAATTGGTGTACAATTGGCAAAAAGCACTGATAACATTTTGCTTGCAAGTAAAAAAGGTATGGCAACTAGATTTGCTGTTAGTGATCTTAGAATAACAAAAGGTAGAAAGTCTGATGGTGTTCGCGGAATGAGATTAAATGGCGACGATGAAGTTATTTCAATGTGTATTTTACAAGGCAACGAAAATAATAAAGATTTGAAGGAGCAAATTTTACAGATAGATAAAGATTTAAGGTTAGATATTAAAACAAAAGGCATAAATGATGTAGAAGTTTTAGCAAAATTAAATAGTTTAATTGATAGTAAAAAAAAAGAAGGTAAAGAGTGGAATTTAACAAATGAACAAGTACAAAAAATGATCAACGATGAACAAGTTTTATTAACGATAACCGATGATGGTTATGGTAAAAGAACTTCTGCTTATGAATATCGTATCACAGGTCGTGGTGGTAAAGGAATTACAAATATAGTTACTGATCGTAATGATGAAGAAAAAAAGACATCATCAAAAGCAAATGTTGTAACGACACTTTTAGTTGATGACACAAATGACGTAGTAATGATTGGTACAAAAGGAAAGACAATTCGCACGCCAGTTAAAAATATATCTGTTATTAGTAGAAAAACAAAAGGTGTGCGTGTGTTTAACCTTGAACCTGGTGAAACTATTGCGTCAGCGTCAATTATATACAATGACGACGATAAAGATGATGGTTTGATTTAACATTGTTTATAGTTTTTTTTGTGTTTAGAGTTTTTTTATTAACATTGTTTTTTTCTTTTTTTAATGTTAAGTCTTATGCTTCTGTGATATCAGAAGATAATGATAATTATTTTGTAAAAGGAGTAAAATCTGAAGGTGTAAGTTTTAAAAATGAACAATCAACAAAACAAATTGCAATCTCACAAGCAAAGCAAATAGCTTTTAGTGATCTTATTAAATACACAAAAGAAAAGAATAATTTTTTTGATGAGACAAATATTAATTCATTAATTTCTGAGTATACAATACTTGATGAGTATTACAATGAGAATTTTTATACATTGATTGCAGATTTTACTTTTAATAAAAAAAATTTTAAATCTTTTTTAAGTGAAAAA
>CAMKKS010000007.1 GCA_946413485.1 uncultured Rickettsiales bacterium
ATAAATCTATTACGACATCTATTCATTCTTTCTAATGCTCCACCTTCTTCAAAAGCTTCTAACCAACAATCAAATGCAATGTAACTATCGGCTAACACAAGACCATCATTTGAATTTACAATTGAATTGATTGAAACATTTCTCAATTGTTCACGAGCAATAATAAATTGTTCTATGTCATCTGGTAGAATACCGAAAGAATAAGGATTAGCTGGAGAAATTATTTTATATCTTCTAATTTTTTCAGCTTTTGTCTTAAAATAATAAGCATCTATAAAATCACCATGTTTATATCTATCTTCAGCGAAATTAGAATAATTAGCGCATATTGTCCCAGAAAAATCAAAATCACTACCATCGTCAAAACGACCAATTACAACTTTTTTTGTGTTTTCTTTTTCAACATTTTCTTTAAACTTCTGCCCTACTTTTTCTTTAAAATCATCATAACTTTCCGCATAAGATTTATTTCCTTGATTCAAAATCAAGAAAGATAAAAGAAAGAAACTAAATATTTTACACAAAACAACTTTTTTCATTCTAATGAAGTTAGAATAAAATACTTTTTATTTGCAAGTTTTTATGATACATAATATTTTACTAATTTAATCTTGTTTTTTATAAAAATTGCTATCCATATGAAAAAGTTTATGGCAGAATTGATAATTTTAGGTTTAATAACATTTTTTATAATAAAAAAACTAAATTCAACTCTGGGCGAAGAAAGTGATGAGGAATATTTTGGCTATGATAGTATTTTACAAAAAAACAAAATAAAAGATGCCGAGCAAATCAATGCCAAAGATGACGATGATAACTACAAAGAAGAAAAATATGACGATCTAACCGAAGAAGCAAAAACAAACATAGATATTATCAAAAGAAAAATTAATAATTTTTCTATTTCAAAATTTGAAAAAATTGCTAGTAAAGTTTTAGAACAAGTGTTTGATGCTAACAATAAACAAGATAAAGATGAAATTAAAAAATTTTTATCACAAGAACTTTCTGAAGCAGTTTGCAAAACGTATAACGAAGAAAACATAGTTCATATATATGTCATTTCATTCAATGAAATAAAAACACTAGATGTTACTAAAAATAATGATATTTTTAAAATAAAAATTATGTTTGATATGCGACAAATAAACTATACAACAAATAAAAATGATGATATCATTGAAGGAGATAAAAACAATATCATTGCAGTAAAAGAAATATGGACTTTTGCTCATGATTTTTCTAAAAAAAACAATAACATTTGGATTGTAGACGATATCGAAGAACAATAATTTTATGCAAAAAAAAATAAATAATAAAAATAATTGCATTAAATTTGCAGCGGCATTGATTATAGTTACACTATTAACCACATCTTGTAAAAAAATAGTAAGACATAAAAAATATATAACTAGAGGAAATAAAGGATATTATTTGATAGCAAATAAAAAAAATGGTGTAGATGCTGATGTTAGATCGTACATTGATACAAATATTTCATCTGTAACGGTAGAAGAAGCCCTCTTTTTAGAGGACTTAGAATTAAAATTTAAAAGACAAAAAGGACAAAATGTAGCAATTGGAAGAAAGTTTTACACACAAAACAAAATTACAACAAATTCATTTCCATGGGATAGAATTGATTTAATGGGGTCAATTGGTGTTTGTAGAGCACAACAAACAACTGCAATGGCAGATTTATTTGACGATGGTATAATTAACAAATCAGTACAAGCATTATGTTTAAAACAAAATGGTGCAAGAAAATTTAAAAAAG
This sequence comes from uncultured Rickettsiales bacterium, assembly GCA_946413485.1. Taxonomy (GTDB): domain Bacteria; phylum Pseudomonadota; class Alphaproteobacteria; order Rickettsiales; family Deianiraeaceae; genus UBA4311. The sequence goes on from CAMKKS010000007.1 coordinate 1,778, forward strand.
GAAATATGAAATTTACAGAAAGCTCATATTCTCTACTTGAAGATTGGCATGGTGATGATTTTAAAGACGCACTATATGCATTTTTACAAAGTTGTGTTGCTTTTAAAGGGAATAAACCTGTGCAATCAAAAACATTTTCTATTGGAAATGAATCTGATTGGAGAGAACTTTGCGAAATAGGAAAAAAATATTATAACGCTGGATATGAAAAAATGTTTTTTGAAAGATATTTTTCACCTTTTAAAATAACTGAAACAAATGGTAGAAGTCATGGTAAATTTACCGGTTATTATTTATGGGAATTACCAATATCTTTAACAAGAACAGATAAATATTGGTATCCAATATACACAATTCCTACTGAATGCAAACTTACAAAAAGATGTCCAAGTAGAAATGAAATAAATGCTGGTATACTAGATGGTCGCGGACTTGAAATTGGTTGGGCATTAAATCCAATGGATGTTTATTTTATGCAAATGCAAGGTTCTGGTATTGGCGTAACAGAAGATGGCAAACAATATAAATTTGTTTATACAGGACACAATAATATGAAATTTATACCATATAGTGAATTTTTAAAAAAAAATCCTAAATTTTGTCCTGTAAAAGGTTATGGTAAAATAGTTGAATGGTTAAATAAAGAACCAAAAAAAGCCCTTAGGGCAACAGGTATATCAGACAACTATGTTTTTTTCGAGAGAAAATCTGGTCTTGAACCTATTATTGGCGCACAAGGAACAGCACTAACGCAATCAAGAAGTATAGCCATTGATAACAAATACATTCCATATGGCGTTCCAATGTGGATACAAACAAATATCGCTGTTATAGACGTCGATAACAATAGCAGTAATAAAAAATGGATAAATTGGAATAGATTGCATATAGCACAAGACACTGGAAGTGCAATAAAAGGAATAATAAGAGCTGATTTATATATGGGTCATGGAAAAAAAGGAGAATTTATAGCTAAAAACCAAAATTTTTCAGGCACTTGGTATATGTTAATACCAAATTCATTAGTAGATAAAATAAGATAAAATTATTTTTTTAGAAAAAATTGACAACATATAATTTTTTAATAAAATAAATATGATTATTATATGTCAGAAACACAAAAAGATGAATTTTTTCTTAATACAAAATATGAAAAAGGTGTAAATACTATAAACGATACATCTAAGGTAAGTAAATATAAAAAACGAAAAAATCCAACAATTATAGTTTTTCCTGAAATTAAAAACAAAAAAAATAAAAACAATTATTATCCGGAAAGCTCAAAAGACGTAGAAAACTCAAAAGGATTTTAATCTCACTCACATACAAACTAAATCTTATAATTTATATCTCATAAAGCAATTTTAAAAAAATCAAAATTGATTATTAAATTTTATCCATTCTTAATGAATATCTATTCTATGTTAGATATAGAAAACAAAAGCATCAAACTAAAAACAAAAGTAACGGAATTTCTTTCAGCAATAGCAAAAGCAATTGACGTTGATATAAAAGATCTAAGTGTAAAAGTTTCAGCGGAATTAGAATTTTATATAGTTAAAAAAGACAATAAACCACTACAAGAACGCCTAAATCTAAATAGTGAAACTATAAAAAATTTAAACAATATGTTATTAACATATGATGATAAAATAAAACAACAAGAAAATGAAGATTCGTCCGAAAATATTAAAGAAAAACAAATTCGTATTGATAATCTTGAAGAAGAAGACGGCTACAATCAATTTGAAGTTCAATTTAAACCAACAAAAGAACCATCTGAACTTGTGAAAAATATTATTAATTTTAAAAATTTAATAAGCAAAATTACAGAAGTTAATTTTATGGCTAAACCATACGAAACAGAACCAACTAGTTCTTTACATTTTCATATTTCTGTATATTACAAAGACGCTAATTTGTTTTCAAAAGACAATCCAACTAATAACAATGAATACCATTATTTACCTTTATATTGGTGTATAGCTGGTTTATTAGAAACAATGCCTAAATATATAAAATATTTTGCGCCAACTAAAAATTGTATAGAACGTTACGCTTTACCAAAAGAAAATCAAAGATATATTCATTATCCAACTAGAATTTGCTGGGGGTTTAACAACAGAACATGCGCAATTCGTATTCCGCGAAAACCAAATGAAGATCCGGCAAATTGTCGTATAGAACATCGTGTTTCATCTTCAGCTGCAGATCCATTTTTAGCACTTTTTGCTATTTTTGAAGGTATGAAGTACGGCGTAGAAAAAGAGCTTGAAGCGCCAGAACCAGTATATGTAAGTGCTTTTGATGACGAAAATGCAGGGAAATTAATTATAGAACTATTTTAATTTTCTTAATAAGCTTATTGTTGACTTTTATTTAACTATAAATAACTCATTATTATGAGCATAACGGCTATATTTGCCAATAGTCCATTTGATAAAGAAACAAGGCTGGACTGCAAAATGTTAAAAATGAATACAATAAAGGATGGTGAAATTTGTATTTTAGAAAATTTTCATCATTCAATTTTTGAGATTAAAGACACAATAATTAATGTTTTTACAGAACCTGAAGCAGTAAAACAATTTAAAGTTACCGATGTTTGCATTGCAAAATTTGAAAATAATAAATTTACATGCTTTGGAAATATTGAAGAAATTTCTTAAAGTTAAAATAAATGTTTTTTGTTTTTTAAATGGAGATTTTAAGAAAAAATATAAAAGAATATGAAAGGAAAAATAATTTATCAATTAAAAAAGTTGCCGCATTGTTTATAACATGCATAAAAATAATTGTTGTTTTTGCAACATTATGGATATTTTTTTCAGGTAACAAAGATCCTTTGATGGTTTCTTGCGGTATAATAGCAGTTATATTTACATTTATTTTTTGTTTAAGAACAAAAATTTTTTCTGTTAATACATTTATCTTAAAATCTAATTTTTTAAAATATATTATATCACTTTTAAAAGAAATAATAACATCAAGCAAACAAACAATAAAAATTATCTTTTCAAGAAAAATAATAATAAATCCAGGAACAATCGTAATTAATGTATCTAATTTAACAGATCAAGAAAAAGTGCTATTTTCTAATTTAATAACAATGACTCCTGGGACATTCGTGATCGCTATTGATGGAGATGATTTTTTGATTCATGCATTAAATAAAAATGATTTAGACTTTAAAAATAATAAAAAAATGTCTAATTTATTAGATAAGATAAAAGATAAAGATAGTAAATTAAAAATAAAATCAATATGATGTATTTAATATGTGCATATATTTTTGTTATAATAATGTTCCATATTTTGCTTTTTACACAAGCAGATTATATGAGTAAAATATTATTAATAAATAGTGCTATTTCTTGCATGGCGGTTGCTATGTTATTATTAACCTACTACTTTAAAGATAATAATTTTATTGATGTAATCTTTTTCTATATTATAATGTCACCAATTGGATTTTATGGAATATTTTTATATCACAAAAATAAACCAAATAGTAAAAAAATAGAAAATAATCAAAACATAGATGACGACAAATGATTATTTAATAAAAAATAAACGAATATTGTTTGATTACAATGTTCATCAAACATTTGATGCAGGTATAGCGCTAACTGGTTGCGAAGTTAAAAGTATTCGCGAAAATCATATAGGAATTAATGATTGTTATGTTGTTGTAAAAAATAATGAAGTTTTAGTTTTAAATTGGAATATACCAAAATATAAACAGGCTTTTAAAAACGATAATTACGATCCAAGAAGACCTAAAAAATTACTTCTTAAAAAAGAAGAGATAAAAAAAATAATAGGAAGTTCAAAAAGAAGTGGATATTCAATAGTTATAAGTGAAATTTACACAAATGAAAAAGGTTTTTTTAAATTTAAATTAGCACTTGTTACAAGTAAAAAAAAATATGATAAACGACAATATATAAGAGAAAAAGATGAACGCCGAGAAAAAACAAAAAAAATTATTTAAATTAATTTTTTCCATATTCTTCTTCGTAATCTTGTAATCCTGGTGTGCAATCATAATTTAAATTAGTTGCATATCTTTTTATTTCTCCATTTTCATCACGGATCTTTCTTTCAATCGCACATTTACAACCATATTGTAAACCCATTCCTGGCATAAAAAACTCTGCTATTGTTCCAGCGCCATTCATTGCACCAATACCTAAAACAAAAGTAATAAATATAGACCATTTAACATTACCCTGATAAAAATGAAGACCAATAATAGAAAACATTATACCAAATAACGGAACCATTAATATTTTTCCTATCTCAATTGCTCTACAAATAGAATGTGCTATACCGTTTGTCTCAGCAATTTGATACATTTCTGCGGCTTTTTTTATATTATCATCAATTTCGTCAGATAAAGCTAGGTTATCTACTAAAAAACAAAAAATAATAAAAGAATAAATACAAAAAGAAAAATAATTAATTTTTTTTGCTTTTAATGTCGTCAATATCTTTTTCAAGTTTTGAAATATCATCTCTTAAAATTTTACTTATTTTTGTCAAAGTGTCAAGTTTTGAAAATACAAAACCAAAAGTTACAGCAATAAGAATCAATAACAAAACGAATATCATATTAATTATTTAGACGCTGCTTCGGCTGTAGAGTTTGCAGTAGCGGCGGAATCGGCAGCTGGTGTCTGCGCTTCGCCTGTCTCAGTTGTTGCTTCTTCGGTACCCTCCGTTGTAGTAGTCTCTTCTAATTCCTTTATGACTCTTCTACCAGCAATTCTTAATAAAATTGTATCATTTATCATTTTACAACCATCTGGTAATTTTATGTCAGACAAAAAGAATTTCTGTCCCATGTCGCAATCTTTAACATCAATTTCTATTGCATATGGAATATTTTCAACATTACATTTTAAAAAAACATTATATGAAAGTAAATATATATCACCACCACTTTTAACACCTGGACAAATTTCTTTATTTATAACACGAATAGGAACATTTACTTTTACAACATCCCCTTTACAAACTTCCATAAAATCAACACTTCTAGGTGTATCATTTACAGGATTAAACTGCATTTCTTTTAAGACACAGATAATTTTCTTTCCATCAAAATCTATTTCATATAAACGAGTCATTGCTGATGGATCGTTTGAAATAGCTAACATATCACCACTTGTCGCTGAAATACAAGCAGATTTTCCATCTTTTAAATAAATAACACCGGGAACTAGATTATTTTTAAATAAATTTTTTATAAAACTCTTTTTTCCAATTTCCCTTTTATTTACAATAATTTTTTTATAAATTTCCATCAAAATTAAGATTTTAGAAAGAAAATAATTGTCAAGTTTTAACTATTGCTTTTTTTATTAAAAATAATTTAAAATATAACGTAAAATCTCAGTAGAATCAGGTACAATTTCTGTATATGAAAATGATTTAATATCTTCATCACTCCAAGGAAAACTAACATTTTCTAAATTATATCCAATTGCCGTATTAACAAAATCAATATCACGACGATAATCAAGAGTATTTAAAATAACCATCGGATAATCATTTATTTCTTCTGGTATTTTATAAATAGCTTCATCAAGACCAATTTTTGCTATTGAAAAATGTTGTCCGACGTATTGTTCTCTTTCTTTTACAAAAGAATTTACAACATTATGCATCATAAAATGATTATTACAATGAGCTACATAAAAAAAATCTTTAAAACTTTTCAATAAATTATCGCTAATTTTGTATTTTCTATTTCCCTCGAGTTCCTGCATAGTACGTTTTACGGACGATTGATTTGCATTGTATAAATAAAAAAGTAATCGTTCAAAATTTGATGGAATATTTGAATAAACAGATAAATTATCATCTATATCTTTAACGCCACTTGCGGCGGTTTTATTATCTTGTATTTTTTTTAAAAAAATATTTTTTTCTGTAGCAAGAATAACTTTTCTTATCGGAATTCCTATCTTTTGTGCAAAAAAAGCCGCCATGCCGATTGACATGTTGTTTGTTGGTATAGAAACACAAAATGGTTTATTATTACAACTATTATAAGCTTTAAAAAAAATTGGTAAATATGCAAAAATACAAACAAGATTTAAATCATTAATAAAAGTCATGTTTGATATATCTCGTAAACTTGTATTGTTGTATATATCATAACGAATTTTGTTAAAAAAATTATAATCTGATGTAACAGTTGCTAAATTAATATTAGATGCCTCTTTACAAGCTTGTGTTATAAGCGCTTTTGTCGATGAGTTGTTTTTCTCGTTTAGTAATAATACAAAAGCTTTTAAATTTTTTTTATTTTTAATTGCCCATGCCGTCGAAGCACCAGACAAACCATCTGATACATCTATTACAGCACACTGTTTTTTTTTTATTCCCGCTAAATAATTAACAACACTTGAAGCAACGCAATAACCATAATCCTTACAACAACCAGTTGGTCCATACGTTAAATTAATAATCTTTACATTTTTTTCAATAGAATTTATTGAAATTAAATCATCTGCTTTTTTTTCTTGTTTATTCAAAAAATTATAACCAAAACCACGATTAAAATCATTAAATGACTCATTTACTAAATGCTCAATTGTTTGTCTATCTAAACAATTATCAGAAATATAAACTAATACGTCAATTAATATATCTTTGTAGCTCTTTTGACTTAAATTAATTATTTCATTAATGTTCATTTTAGATATAAAACTTGGTACAAATATACCACCATTATTTTTAGCAATTACATTTAAAACAGCATCACTAAAATTACACAATGCTTTTGAATCTCTTGTGCTGACAAAAAACATGTAAATAAACTATTTTAGTGAAAAATATTTAAAATAAATGTAAAGTGTGACATAATATAAATTATTGACTTTTATTTTACATTATTGTAAATGACTCGTTGTTTATGTTATCAAAGGTATTATCATTTTTAGTCCATATCTTTAATTTCTTTTTTAAAAAAAAAACTTTTATAATAGTAACAAAAAACAAGACTAAAAGTTTAGCCGTATCTTGCTTTACACAATTTTTATTTGTAGCTATTTTAGCTACAACAATATCATATTTTTGTATAAAATACAATCAGTACAAAAATTACAACAATTATGCTGTAATTTTAGAAGAAAATAACAATCTCAAAACAGAACATAAAAAATTGCGTCAACAATTTGCCAAGTATGATAAAAAAGCAGAAAAAATAAATGAATATTTAACTTACATATTAACAAATAAAGATAATTTAAAAATAAAAAAACCAAAAAGAAAAGATTATAAAAAAATTTCATTTGATAATATGATTGGACAATTAAAAGAACACGAATTATATGCATACGCTGCCATAGAAGAAAGAAGAAAAGATATAAAAAAAACTATAAAAAAATTAGGTATTTCCAATATTTTTTATGATAAATTAGTTAAAACAGCACAAGTTTCACAAAAAATAAATTCAAATCAAGATGATTATGTATCAAATGTAGCATCTAATAACTCTGTTGGTGGCGTCGATGAACCTGTTGAAAAAATAGAAATAGTAAAAGATAGACCAATTTTACAAATTTCAAATAATAAAATTACAGAACAAAATTTTCAAACAGAGATTGATAAAGAAATAGCAGCAGAAAGAATGTTAAATTCATTACCTTTTGGTGCGCCAACAAATAATAATTACAGAATAACAAGTACATATGGCTTTCGCAGAGATCCAATTAAAAAAAGTAAAAAACTTTATTTTCATAAAGGGATAGATATGGTTATTAGCAATGGAAAAATTTTATCTCCTAAAGATGGTATTGTGAAATTCGCTGGTCATAAAAAAGGTTATGGAAAATATGTAGAAATTGAGCATAACTCAAATAACATAACAACACACTACGCTCATCTAGATAAGATATTTGTCAAAAAAGGACAAGAAATAAAGAAAAATGATATAATCGGAATACAAGGTAATACTGGACGTAGCACTGGTGAACATTTACATTATGAAATACGTATAAACAAACAATTTGTAAATCCAATTAAATTTTTTATAAAAAAAAATAGTAATGTTTAACTTTATTTTATGTTAAAAAATAATATGTCAATCTTTGGCCCAGATATCATTATTAACGGTAACGTAATAAGCGAAGGAACTGTTGATATTTGCGGTAAATTAAATGGAAACATTATAAGTAAAAGTATTTTTGTGAAAAATGGTGGTTTTATAGAAGGAAAAATATATGCAAATGAATTATCAATTAGCGAAAATGGTAATGTAAATGGTAAAATTGTAGCAAACAAGATAAATATCTTAAAAAATGCTACAATTTGTGGTGATATAATGTATGAAAGTATCTCAATTGAAGATGGAGCAAAAATTTTTGGAAAATATGAAAATAATACAAAAGAAAAAATTGAAGAAATTATTAATGCAGAAAAAAACAATATCAATAGTAAAAAATAAAACATTCATTTATTAAGAATATGAAAGTCTTTGTTGCAATGTCAGGTGGTGTTGATAGTTCTGTTAGTTTATTTTTATTAAAAAAACATGGTTACGATGTAACCGGCATTACATTGCAATTAGAAGATAATTACAGCAATCCAATAATCAAATCAAAACAATTATGCAATAAACTTGGCGTTGAACATATCGTCCTTGATTATCGTGATAAATTTAAAAAAGAAGTTATAAAAACTTTCAATAAGCAAATACTAGATGGGCTAACACCTGTTCCTTGTGTAAACTGCAATAATAAAATTAAAATTGGAAGTTTAGTTGAATTTTGTAAAAAAAATAATGCAAAATTAGCAACTGGTCATTATGCAAAAAATTTAAAAAATGATAAAAATGAATATTGTATATATAAAGCAAAAGACAAATTAAAAGATCAAACACATTTTTTATGTTGTATTAAAAAAAATACATTAAAAAATATTATCTTTCCGCTTGGCGATAAACTTAAAAGTGAGGTTTTTAGAATTGCAAAAAATAACAATTTATTTCAGCTTGAAGATTATAAAGAAAGTCAAGAAGTCTGTTTTTTTAATGATAAAACATATGAAGAATATATTAAAACATTAAAAATTAAAGAATATAACGGCGATATCTTACATATAACAACAAATAAAAAAATAGGAACTCATACCGGGCTTTTAAAATATACAAATGGTCAAAGACAAGGAATTGGAGTTGCATGGTCAGAGCCGCTTTATGTAGTCAAAAAAGATTATAAAAATAACATATTATATGTTGGTGAAGAAAAGTGTTTATATAGTAAATATTTAGAAGTTAAAAATATAAATATACTATCGGATAGTATTAAAAATATCAATGTTTTTGATTGCAATGTTTGTTTGAGAGATAAAACACCAATTGTAAAAGCAACTGTTAATATTGATAAAAAAGAAAAAAAAGCATTTATATCTTTAAAAAAACCTGCAAGAGCTATTACGCCAGGACAAGTATGTGCTTTTTACGATAAAGATAAACTATTAGGCGGTGGAGAAATTATATAACATATATTGCAATTTATTTATAAAAACAAATATAACATTATGTTTGTTAATCCGACGAAAACAACATTACCATCAATTCATATATCTATTTCTTATAACAATGAAAAAGATTTCATAGCAATTAGTAAAATTATTCAACTTTTTCAAATAATGAAAATAAATTTAACATTTGAAATAATTGAAATTGCAGGAAAAAATTATTTAAAAAATATTATATATGGCATCACGGAAGATAATCTTTTGCGATTAAAAAAAACACATTTGTTATTGCATACACCTTTTGATTACTCATTTTTTAAAAAAAATGAACATATTTTAGTTGAAAAATATTTAAACATTGCGCTGCAAAATTTATTCATAAAAACTTTTAATTTTCTTGAAACAAAGAAAACAAAACAAAATCTTTTTCAAACATTTTTTTTTTCAAAAAATAACAAATATATATCAAACATAAAAGACTATAACTTATACAAAGTCGCAAAATACTACAATAACTATAAATTTTTAAATAAATCTGATTTTTATCAATCATTTGGTGCAAAATATTCAATATTTGCAATAAATAATATTGATAATAAAATTTTAACAAATGTAGCAATTGAAATATTAAAATATCTAAATTTAAATGATCAGGTTTCTATTTTGGAAAAATTTATCAATACCGATATCAATAAAGTAATAGAGTTTTTTAAAAAAAATACAGTCAAAAATTTTTCTGCCGTAAAAATAGAAAATATAAATACTTTGCCTCAATTAATTTGGAATAATAATGAAAAAACAAAATTACCAACAAAATTAACAAAAATTAAAACAAAATTAAAAGGAAAATATAAAATAAACGAAATTGTTGAAGCAATAAAAAATGAAAATATAAAAATACCAAAAGAATACCAACTATATCAAATATTAGATGACAAAATAGAATATTTCCCAAATATAAATTTTTGGAATGAAACAATAATAAATCCAATAATAATCTTAAAAAAAAATGAATATAAAACAAAAATTTGGTGATTTAATATTATGAATTAATTTTAATCCATTCATCTTCAGATAAAAGTTTTATGTTTAATTCCTTAGCTTTTTTAAGTTTTGAACCTGCTTTTTCGCCATAAACTAAATACGTTGTATTGCTGGAAATCTCCGTCAAAACTTTATAGCCATTTTTTTCAGCTTGCAATTTTGCTTGTTGTCTTGTCATAGTTTTTAAAGTTCCAGTAAAAACAACACTTTTGCCATTTAAATTATTTTCATTATTCTCTAATGGCATTATAAATAATATTTCATTAAGTTTATTTATAACTTTAATATTTTCAGGATCGTTAAAATATTTAATTAAACTATCAATTATTTGTCCACCAAGGCCATTTACATCACGAACTCTTGAAAAACTTTCCTTGTCAAGCAAAAGATCATTAAAATCGTGATAATATTTAGCCAATATTTTTGCTACATTCTCGCCAACTTCATTAATTCCTAATGCAAATAAAATTTTATTGAAAAACACTTTTTTGCTTTTCTCTATTGATTCCAATAAATTAAATACAGATTTTTTATCAAAACCTTTGGTATTTTCTAATCTTTCTTTGTAGTTTTTGATATTAAAAATATCAAGAAAATTTGTTAAAATTTTATAATCATAAAATAAATTTATAGTCTGTCTTCCTAAACCACTAATATCTAAACAATCTCTTGATGCAAAATGTCTTATTGAATCTATTATTTGGTTTTTGCAACCTTTATGATTCGGACAATAAATTGCAACAAAATTATCATCTTTTTTAAGATTACTACCACAACAAGGACATACTTCCGGTGGAACGATTTTTATTCCATTCTCAACATGCTTTTCAACAGATATAATTTTTGGTATAACATCCCCTGATCTTTTAACAGACACTAAATCACCAATAAAAAGACCAAGACGATTAATTTCATCATAATTATGTAAAGTTGCGCGTTTTATAATCACACCACCTATATTAATTGGTTCTAACTCTGCGACGGGTGTTATAATGCCAGTTCTACCTACCTGATTTGTGATGTTAATTAACTTTGTGATAGCAGTTACACCTGAAAACTTATACGCTATTGCCCAACGCGGATCATGCATGGTAAAACCAAGACGTTCTTGAATTTTGAAATCATTTATTTTTACAACAATACCATCTATATCGCAATCAAGATTATAACGAATTTTAAATATTTTTTCATGAAAATTTATAATATCATCAACACTTTTTGCTATCTCCCAATATTCATTAACGACAAAACCAAGATCTTTTAGAAGTTTTAAAGATTCTGACTGACTATTTGTTATTTTTTTACCATTATCACATATAAAATATGTATAATATTTTAATCCTCTTTTACGAACAATTTCTGGTTTAAGTTGACGCAAAGTACCACTTGCAGCATTACGCGGATTTGAAAATTTTTCATTATCATTCAATTCATTATTAAGTTTTTCAAAAAAGTCCTTGGGCATATATATTTCCCCTCTTACTTCAAAAAAATCTAACTTAGAAACATCATTATCTTGCGGTAATTCTTGTGGAAAATCTTGTATTTGTTTTGCATTTTCAGTAACATCTTCGCCAATAATACCATCACCACGTGTTGCTACATATTTTAATTTTCCAAAATTATATACTGCACTAAAAGAAAGACCATCTATTTTAAGTTCACAAACGCTCTCAGGAAATTTTTCACATTTTAAAAAACGATTTGTTTTTGTGACAAAATCATAAAACTCCTCCTGAGTGAGCGCATTTGCTAAAGAAGTCATTTTAGTCTTATGTGTTATTTTTTTAAATTTGCTATTAGCAAGATAACCAACTTTTTGCTCTACTAATTTAGGTTCAACAAAATTTCCAAAAAGATCAACTTGCATCATTTTATTTTCATCTTTTTTTTTGTCTTGTAATGATCGTAAATGTTCTAATTCTTTCTTTAATAAATCATAATCGTAATCACTTATTAATGATTTATTTTCATCATAATAGGCTTTATTATACTTTTCAATCTTCAATTCAAGATCTTTTATTTTATTTTCTAATTCGTCCTCTTGCACTATTTTTAGATCTTACTTGTTTTATATTTTTCAAGTGATCATTATAATTTTTTGCAAAAATATGACCGCTTAAATCTGCTTTTGCGACAAAATATAAATATTCTGTTTCATCTGGATGTAATGCTGCTAAAATAGATTTTTTTCCAGGATTACATATTGGCGCAATTGGTAAACCTTTTTTATAATAAGTATTATACTTTCCGGTAATTCTAATATCATTTCTTGTTAATAATCTTGGTAATTTATATTTTCCTTTTGTTATTTCATAAATAGTCGTTGGATCTGCTTCAAGTTTCATTCCTAACAACAATCTATTGACATATACACTTGCAATAATCGGTCTTTCCTCGTCAGTCTTTGCTTCCTTTTCAACTATTGAAGCTAAAATAATAGCATCTTTTGGAGTTTTAATTACATCATTTTTTTTACGAAATTGCCATTCATATGCAATAAAATTAACAAGATCTTTTTGCATTTTTTCAAAAATAACTTCACGTTTTACGCCACTTTTAAAGCTATAAGTTTCCGGCAATAAACGCCCTTCATCTGAAAAAATAATCTTGTCTCCTGTTAAATCTTTGCTATTGTTTAATATATCAATTATTTCTCTTGTTTCTAAACCTTCCGGTATTGTTAAGGTTTTTATTATGGTATTACCATTGCAAAATTTCTTTAAAAGGCTTTCATAGCTTTCATTATTTTCAATTTTATATTCACCAATTTCAACTATATTGCAATTCAAAAATAGCGATCTTACTTTTGAATAAGCTTTAAAAACTAAAGCACTATTAATGATATTATTATTCTCTAAATCAGTAGCTATACTATTTATACCCTTTCCTTCACTAACAAAATAATCATACTTTTGATTTGTTGTAAACATTTCTTTCAAAAAGAAACAAATCAAAAAACATACAACTACCTTCTTTATAATATTCATTTTATTATTAATAATAAGTAAAAGAATAACTAACCTTCAACTTTATAGTTAAACTTTTTTGTAAATTTTTGCATAATCTTATTGACACTATTCTCGGCGTCAACTTTAGAATCATCTTTCCAAGCAGGATGCTTATGAATATTCACCTCTGAAGCTAATACATCGCCTTTAAAAGTTGAAGCACTTTTAAAAGTTTTTTTGCTTCCATCTTCATTAAAAGTCTCTATTGTTATCTCATGATACTCTGGATGAATACCTTTTTTTGGCATAAAAAACAATTTATCTAAAAAACATTAAAATAAAAAGCAAATAATTTTTAATTTTCCTCATTAAATAATGTTTTGCAGTTTTTATTTTGTTGTTTTACTTCTTGCTCTTTTTGTTTTGTTTTATTTTGAGTTTCTATTTCTTGTTCCAAATCTTCAACTATTTTTTTAACTTCTTCATTTTTAAGAAGTCGTTGTATTTCGCATTCTTGTAATTCAATTTTAGGTTTTTTATTTTTATCCATTTTAATTATGAGTTTTTTAACGCCATTGTCAAAAGTAAATTCTTTCGATGCTGTTATTTTTTCGTCTTGTTTTTTTTGTGCATCGTCCAACTTTTCAATATCAATTTTTTCTTTTTGTATTTCAAATTCTTTTAAAACTCCTTCTTGTTTTTGTTTTTTAATGCTTTTAATAAAATTTAATTTTGCACATGATGCTTCTTTAGTTAAAGGAATTTCTTTATTATTTAATGCTTCTGTTAAAAATTTAGATGCATTTTCACGTTGAATATAAATATTTTTCTCAATCTTAATAAGATTAATACTATCAATCTTAATAGATTTAGTATTAATACCAATTTTAACAAGTGTTCCAATTCCAAATGATACACCAATAAATATGAATATTTTCGTATAACTTCCCTTTTCAGCCATCTCACTTATTTCAGCTTCTGGAAAAATAGCTCTTATAAAATTACCGGCCGCTAACGATGTTTCTAAATCTAAATCATGTTTTTGATCATCATTAAAAATAAAATGAAAACTTATTTCATTTAATTTTTCTTCTTCTTTTTTTTTTTTTTGATCTTCTATATTCATAACTTAGTTTTTTTTACTTCATCAATAACACTATGTAGTATATCCATTCCTTTTTCAAGTGTTTTACAAAATAAATTTTCTTCATTGTCTATTATTTCTTCAATTTTTTTCTTTCCTAAAACTATTTCAGGATAAGCATCTCCCATAGTTTTACAAACACTTTCAACTAAAATACTAAGTTTTTTATTTTTGCTATCAAGCTGATGTGCATAACGAATTGCACGACGAATTATTCTCCTTAAAACATATCCACGACCAATATTAGATGGCAATACACCATCACAAATTAAAAACGTCATTGCTCTTATATGATCGGCTATTACTCTTAATGGAATATCATTTTTTTTGTCTTTTACGCAATAAATTTCACATATATCACTTATAATTTCTTGCATTATTGATGTTTCATATGTATCTGTTTTGCCTTCAATTACAGCTAAAAGACGTTCAAGCCCAGAACCAGTATCTATATTTTTAGATTTCAAAAGTTTTCTACTTCCGTCGGTCATTTGTTCAAATTGAGTAAAAACAAGATTCCATATTTCTATATATCTATCATTTTCTCCTACACCGCCAGACATATTTCCACCACGAATGTTTACATTTTCACCAAAATCATAAAATATCTCACTACAAGGTCCACAAGGCCCTGTGTCGCCCATTGTCCAAAAATTATCATTACTTGCAATTTTAACAATTCTGTTTTCATCAATATGTTTTTTCCATATTTTCATTGCTTCTTCATCAGTATGATAAACTGTAACATACAATTTACTTTTAGACAGCTGTAAATTTTTTGTAACAAACTCCCAGGCCCAAGCTATTGCTTCTTCTTTAAAATAATCACCGAAAGAAAAATTACCAAGCATTTCAAAAAAAGTATGATGACGATTTGTATATCCAACATTATCAAGATCGTTATGTTTTCCGCCTGCTCTTACGCACTTTTGACACGTTACGGCTCTTGTTATATCATCAAAGCCACTATTCTTTATACCAGCAAACCTATCTTTAAATTGATTCATGCCGGCGTTTGTAAATAACAATGTTTCATCACCAGCAGGTATAAGTGATGATGATTTTATTACATTACAACCTTTTTTCTTAAAAAAATTTAAAAACTCATCACGAATTTGATTGCATGTATTTTTCATGCAATTATATTGATTTATAAACATTTTATTTGCAAGAAAAAACACAATCTTGCGTTAACATAGCTCTTGAAAGTAAAAATAATAATTATTTCATATTTTATGATTGGAGCATTCGTCTAACGGTTAGGACAGCAGATTCTCATTCTGCCAATAGGGGTTCGATTCCCCTATGCTCTATGTTTGAATATTTTAATCTTTTCTTTGACAATAAAATTACATAGTATATTTACATATTATGTATTTTTTTCTACGTAAAAATCTTTTTGTTTTATTATTTTTTATTGCAATATGTAATTTTGTTAAAGCTGATAATGCCACAACGCCTTCATTAGAAGGAAGCTATGGTGAATGGAAAGTTTTTACTATTATGCAAAATAATCAAAATGTTTGTTATGCCGTAAGCACGCCAAAAAGTTTAAGTGGAAACCATCGAGACGACAGAGAACCATATATTATGGTTTCATTTTTTGGAAAAGTAAAACAAGAAGTTAGTATATCAGCTGGATATATATATCGACCAAATTCCGTTATAGCAATAAGTATAGATGGTACACAAGAACGTTTTATAGCTGAAGATAGTTTATTAGCATGGCCAGAAAGAAATGGTTCAGATAAACAAATAATTAATGAGATGTTAAATGGTTTTAAATTACTTGTATTTTCTGAATCAAATGCATCAACATATTCCGTTGATACATATTCTCTTAGTGGTTTTAAAGAAGCATATTCTAAAATTAAAGAACTTTGCACAAAAGCTTAATTTAAATCAACAACAGGTATAACCGCCATCAACAGATAAAATTGTCCCCGTTGTAAAACTATTGTTTTCATCTGCTAAAAAATAAATAGATTTAGCAACTTCTTCCGGTGTTCCGAGTCTTTTCATTGGATGCGATAGCGCGAGATCTTTTTCAGAATATACACCACTATCAAAAGCATCTTTAAATATATCTGTTTTTATACATCCAGGAGCAACGGCATTAACACGAATATTTTTTGTTGCATAATCTAAAGCACAACATTTTGTCAAACCTATAACGGCATGTTTTGCAGCAGAATATAAAGATGAGGAATATGAACCAACAAGACCAGCGGCCGATGCGACATTCACAATTGAACCATATCCTTGTTTTAACATTTCAATAATAACATACTTCATATTAAAATATACTCCAAAAACATCTGTTTGAATAATTTTTTTAAAATTTTCAGTCGTTGTTTTATGTAAAGGTAAATTTTCTATCATTATTCCTGCATTATTAACTAAACAATCAATTCTTCCATATTTCTTATATATATTTTCAATGAATTTTTTAACATCTTCTTCAAAATTTACATTCAATTTTTCAACAATTATATCGCCACTTTTAATTTTAAAATTCATTTTTTTATCAACATTTCTTGTTGTCGCAACCACAAAATAACCATTTTTTGCAAATTCAATTGAAGTAGCTTTCCCTATTCCTTTAGTACCACCAGTAACAATTACAACTTTTTTATTAAACATAAACAATATTATATTGTATGATAAGCAAATATACAATATAATAATAATTATTTTGTATAAAAATTAACTATTTTTAATAAAATTTTACTTTTCTTGGAAAGAAGAGTTATAATTTTTGCGTTCAACTGAAAACTTTTTATCACGATAATTTTTATTATCAAAATTTCTTTTTTTCATTTTATCTAAATCCCTTACTATTTTATCAGTATAAATTGAATTATTTATATTTTGTGCAAAATTTTGATTCTCATTTAACTGCTTTTCTTTATCTAAACTTTGAATAAAAGCATTTTGTTTTTTTGCATGTTGATATATTGTAGTAGCAAAACCACGAATATATGCTTTTTCCCATATTTTAACTGGATGTAAATTTTTTCCATCAAAATTAAGTTCTCTATCTTTTACAAGTCGTTTTGTTATACAATCAGCGTGCGTCATACATGTTCCGTCAAATTGAGACCTATTTTCATGAAAAAAATAATTTATTTTCTTTCCAACATTTGGAGCATATTTTTCAAATACTCTTTGCAATATATTGCCAATAGGAATAGCGTATCTATGTCTTGCATCTCTATAACCATTGGCGTTTATAATTGTCGCATTCACAACACCATTCGGTCTAAAAACGATAACCAATGATAACATATGATTTTTGCTATAAAGAGGAAATGGCATTGCAAAAACATGTTCTTCATTACGACTTATTGCTGTAAATAATGCTTTTTGACATTTTTGTGCAAAACCTCTTAATTGTTTTATATTACTCAATGAAATTAACTTATCTGTTAATTCATTAGAAAACTGCGTTTTAACATTAAATTCATTACCATTTTCTTTTTTTTTAAAACTATATTTTTTTATTTGTTCCGTTATAACCATATCACTATATGCATATGGATGCATATGATTAACATTATTACAAAACCAATCATAAAATGCTGATTGTAAATTATTAAATCTTTGTTTGTTAAAATTTCTATCAAAAATGCCGCCTATATGCATATTTGAATTAATCACAAAATTTTGTTTTTTTTTAAAAATTAATTCCGCTTGAGCTGGAAACATTGGTATTACATTATCTTGAGAATTTACAATAAAATAAAACTCACTATTTAATGATTTAGCTATTTTGTAAATTATTTCTGGATCAACTTTACGTAAAAAAACAATATTTCCATTTTTTATATCTATATATTTTCTTATCTCATCTATACTCATTAAATCTTTTCTATTTTTTCTCTTAAACTTCATTAATAACAACTTACCATTTAACGCAAAACGATTTAAAGTTTTATTATCTACAACATTTTCTAAATCACAACATTCAAAGTCAAAATTTCTTAGCCCAATATTTAAATTATACATAGGAAAATTTGTTGTTTTATCAATCTGAAAATTATTATTGTTTTTTGCAGCCTTTAATTCTTCACTTATAACAGCAAAATTATGACTAATAATTGTCTCACCACCTAAAGAAAAATCTTCGCGCTTAAAACCATCATTATGCATATCGTTCAAACTATTAATGTCATAGTTCTTGTTTTTTTTTATATATGAATAGCTCATTATACATTATTATACTTTTTTTTAAATTTTTTTCAAAAAATTCATTTGCATTTTATTAATTATAAAATTTCATTGATATGAATTATTTATGGAACAATCAGGTATAGTATCATTACTTCCATTATTAATGCTATTTATTTTATTTTATTTTTTATTAATAAAACCACAACAAAAAAAAGCTCAACAAAAAAAAAAAATGATAGATGAATTAAAGGTTGGCGATATATTAGTTTTAACATCTGGTTTTATATGTGAAGTTGATGATATTCCAGCCGGAAAAGAATATATCTTTGTTAGATTAAATGATAACAATATTGTTCGTGTTTTTAAAGATGCAATAATTGGAAAATACGAAGAAAACAATAAACAAAAATAATGACCGAAACTGAAAATAATAAAAAAATAATAGAATTAAAAGAGATTAAATCTTTTTCTCACATAAAAGAACAAATTTTACATCAGTTCGAGGAGGAGAAAATGCATCATGCAATTATGTTAAGCGGTAATTACGGTATTGGTAAAGCAACGTTTGCATATTGGTTAGTTTCTTTGATGATATTATCTGAGTGTAAAAAAAATAATAATAATGAAGATTTAAAAAAAATGCACTTAGACCTATTAAGTCAAAATGCACATCCAGACGTATTTTTTTTAAATGTTTTAGAAGGTGAAAATGAGATAAAAATAGAACAAGTAAGAGAACTTATAAAAAAAATCAATTTAAAATCAACCTATGGAAATAAATTTATTATAATAAATGATATTAATTCTATAAATTTAAATGGTCTAAATGCATTGCTAAAAACACTTGAAGAGCCATTAAAAAAAACTTTCTTCATAATTATCGATCATAAAACAACTCATTTACCAGATACAATTTATTCAAGATGTAATAAAATAAAAATGAAACTTTCTAAAGAAGAATTTACAAACATTATAAAACAATTGCATAACGATTTAACATTAGATGAAATAGAATTTTATAAAGAAATATCTGGTTGTTCTATAAACTTTACAAATGTATTATTAGACCTAGGAGCAAAAAAAATTATAGATTCTGAACTTGAAAAAAATACAAAAATATCATGTATTTTGAATACAATAAATGATGTAATAGACGCAAAACATAAAAACTTTCCAAGAATATTAAAAATGAATTTACTAGAACGAATAACTTTGTTTTTAGAAAAAAACTATATCAACAATAATTTAATCCCAGATGAACAAGTCATAAAACAAATTAACCAGTTACTATCACAATTTATTAATATAAAAACATTTGAATTACCAATTAAATTTGTATAGCTATCTATACATTTATATTCATATCTTGTGTTTTTTTCTCTTCGGAGACAAGTGCTTGAAAATACCCTAAATCATTTATTAAATTCATATCAACATTTTTATGTTTTTTAATCCATTGTTTCATAGCTCTAGCCGTCCATCTACCAACTGGTTTTGAAACACCTACTATTTGTTTCTTTTTGTTAAACTTCTTTTTTCCTTTAATAAACTCAATTTCTTCATCTAAATTTTTCTCATACCTAGACTTATCTCGCTTTTTATTCTTCATTTGACTTTTCTTATCTTCACGATTAGACACAGGCTCGAAATATTCATTTTCTTCATCATCATAAATAGCATCCAAAATGCTATTAACAAGCCTTGTAAATACAATATAATCTATAATCTTCAAAACCAATTTACATATACAATAAAATAGTAGAACGCCTAAAAAAGCAGCTATTACATTGCCAATGCGCGTTGAAACTAAATAATCAAATAATAACACAAAAGTATTCTCCTTCATTGAAATAATATTTTATAAATTTACATTTTATTTTCAATTTTATTAATATTTTATGAATTTTTATTCTTTTTATTTTTTCTCTTTTTAGCTATATCAGCTCTAATTTTTGAATAATTTTTACATGTGCTTGGATAATCAATTGGAAGACCCCATTTTTGTTTATAATCACGAAATGACATGTTATATTTTACTTTTAAGTGTCTATTCAACATTTGCATTTTTTTTCCATCTTCAAGACATATGATATAATCATCAAATACCGTTTGTTCAGGAATTTGAGTCATTTTTGGTGCCGTTAATAAAGTCTTTAATGTATTGTAAATCCTAACAAGCTCACAGGAAATTTTATCTGTACTTCCAGTTATATTAGATTTTTTTAAAATCTCAACGGACATTTCTTTCAAATACTCCTCTTGTTTATTTTGTAAAGTTTTCTCGGCATTCAATATAATACTACCTAAATCACCATACAATTCATTTTTTTTATCAAAATCATCGTTAATCATAAAATTTTCAATCTATAGTTGAAAATTAAAAAATAAAAATCAAGTAAAAAATAAACCATTGGTTTAAAAAAAAATTAAAAATTAATAAAAATCAATCAATTACTTGTAGAAAAAAACAAATAATAACAATAAAATAAGAAACAAAAAAGTCCAGACATTGGTAAAATCATCAGTTGTCATTTTTATGTAATTAAATCTGGTTTAATGTATCATCATACAAAAATAAACCACCAAAAGTTTTGCAACAAAATTCTTCAAGCAAGCTTACCTGACTGATGTCAACTATATGAACACCTTGAACCCCTTTTCTTATAGCAACAATACCAGCATTCATAATTTGTAAATCATTATTGGAAAACTGACCGGAATTAACAATTTTTGTAAATCTTTCTACACCATAAAAACAATTTTTTGGAATATTTTGTTCATTTGTATACACTTCAACATATTTTAAAGACGATAAATAAGACGACAAATAAGCGCCAAATAAGCTACTTTTATATATATAAGTATTACCAATTCTATCTCTAAAAGATGGTGCTATAATAGGAATAATATCTGTTTTTAATAATTCATCTAACATATCAATTGAATACTTTTTATTTTTTAAATCACTCGTAGATCTATTAAACAATTCATGTTGTTGACGATCAAAAACTGACAGACCATTATCAACAAGTTCATCTGGAAATATAATATCCAAACTATGTCCGGAAACGCCGAGTGACATTGCATTAAATTTCTTTAAAATATTTGAAATTTTATTTATTGTTTCACGCTTAAATATAACATCAAAAATATCAACTTTCTCTGAAACATTTACATAATTATTTTTCTCAAACGGATTATTTATATTTAAATTTTCAGAACAAATACCAGAAACAAACATATCAGTATCAGGAACTAATAAAACCTTAGCCTCCATACATTTTAATGTTACAATTTCACGTAAAAATCTTGCTAACAAATCGTCATTACGTAATACTTCTTCACTAATATAAACTACTATATTTTCATTTTTTAATGTACGTAATTTTGGTAATAGTTTAATTAAATCAATCTCATTTAACGCAACTCTTGTTTTCTTAACCTGTTTATCACCAAAATCTATTACTTGTCCCATTATAAAGCGATAACTCATAAAACCATTTTTTTTATTTGCAAGCAATATTCATCAAGGTTTTTTAAATATTTTGACATTTTAAGAAAAAAAATTACAATAATATGAAAGTTTTAACTAATTTTAGTTAAATATCCAGTATATATCATTATATGATGTATATCAAGCTATTTTGTAAGCATTAAACTGCACAATTTTGTATTTTAGTATTAATGCTTACTTTTTTTAATCTTCAAAAAAATAAAACAACAAACGAAAAACATTATGTAAAAAATTATACACAACGATGTTTTATAATTTGTGTATTGCGCTATAAAACCAACGACTAAATTCGCTATAACAGCAATAATATTACTAAAAGTCATTGCAATTGATATAGCCGTTCCACGAACAGTTTTATCGGAAATTTCTTCTAAATTTTTTTCCAATGAAACTTCTAAAATTACATAAACCAATTCTATCAATAACATAAAAGCACAAAACATGTATATATCATATAACGATGCACTTAAGGTGCCTAAAAATACAAATAATAGTAAAATTAACATAATTTTATTCAACGAAAGCGTATTTTTATAAAAAAAGACAGGAAAGAAAGTTCCAAGTGCCATACATATTTTTACCATAGAGCCAAGAGTTGCGACGCCAGTTCCGTCCATACCCATATCAAGTAACACCATACTTGCTATTGAACCAAATTGCCAAGCAAAAAAAACAAGAACGCCATACATAGCTATTAAATAATAAAATAAATGGTTCTTCGAAGCTACTATTTTTAGTTTATCTAAAATACTTTTTATAGATTTTGCCCTAAAACCATTTACATCGCTATTATCATTATTTGGTATAAGTTTTATCAAAAGAAATATTGAAATAATATTCATAAAAATACTTATGTAAATAACTAAATTATAACCGTAAATTTTTAACAAAATTCCAGCTAAAAAAGACATTACAGCAATATGAATATCTATAACTAAATAATATGCCGATATAGCGCGTGAAAAGGCAGATAATTTATTATTTGCTTTAAGATTGTTGTATATAAACGAACTAACTTTTCCTTGTATAGTTCCTTCAGATAAACCATAAATAGTCATAGCTATGCACAATAATATGAAACTTTGATCTAAACAAAGTATAAAATAACTTAAAAGTTTCATAATTCTTCCTGATAAAAATACTATTTTAGCACCAAAACGATCAAAAATTAATCCAAAAAACATATCTCCTACTAATCTAACTAGTCGTTTTACTGTTATTAAAATGGATATTTGTAATGGTAACATTGAAGCAGTTTTAAAAAAAGGGATAAGCACACAACTTATTAATGATGTATGCATTGCGGAGCAAACAAAAGTACTTAACAAAAATTTTTTTAGTTCAAATTTTTTCATATTTTTTATTTATTTTTTACAAAAACTTTATATATAACATATATATTTATCAATATTAATGTTAACATGAGAAAAATAAGTGATGCTCTATAACTATATTTTTCTGCAATACAACCAATTAAAAAATTTGATATTATTGACAGCAAACTGCAAAACGTCATTGCCATTGATATAGCTGTACCACGAATTTTCTTATCTGAATAAAATTCAAAATTTTTTTCAATACTAACCTCTAGCGTAGAATATGAAATAACTATCAATAAACAAAATGTATAAAATACATATTTATTATAATAAAAAGCACTAAATAAACCAAACAACAATATAGCTAATAAAGCTGTTGCACAATAATTTAATTTTATACCATTTGAAAAAATAATTATTGATATTAATGCTCCAATAGCCATGACAAACTTCAAAATTGATCCATACACAGCTAAATCAACACTCGATACACCCATATTTAGTAAGATTAAACTTGAAATACTATGAAATTGCCAAGCTAAAAATGACACAATGCCATACAAATAAATCAAATATTGAAATTTAGTTTTATGTTTTACGACATCCATTAAAGTTAAAAAAATCTCTTTAAAAGATCTTGATTGATATTTCTCAAAATTTATTCTACTTGGAACAAGTTTAATTAATAAAATTATTGAAAATATATTCATTAAAATACTGATATATATCAGTAATTGATATCCACTTATTTTTAATAATAATCCTGCTATAAGAGTCATTATTGATAATGTTATTTCTGTGCAAAAATAATACATCGACATTGCTTTAGGAAAAAGTTTTATTTTTCTTCTAATAGATAAATTATTGTAAATATATGAACTAATTTTTCCGTAAATAGAACTATAAGACATGCCATCTAATAACATTGCTAATATAAAACCTTCAAAAGTTTGAAACAATAACAATACAAAATAACTAGAAAGTTTTAAAAGGCGACCAAAAATAAAAACTATTTTAGCGCCAAACCTATCAAATATCAAACCAAATATTGTGTCACAAAATAATCTTAAAATTCTCTTCGATATGATAATTATTGATAATTGAAATGGTAACATTCCAGAATCTTTAAAATATTGAATAAGAACACAACAAATTAATGACGTATGCAAAGCACTAAAAGCTATTGTTCCAGAAATAAAACGAGAAAATATAAACTTTCTATGTTTATAGTTCTTATGAAAATGCTTTTTTGCCGATATTTTTACTTTTTCTAAAATCGACATCTAACAAAAAATTAAACTTTTAAATTACAAAAAAATTACTTATTTGATATGTTTAATATCTTATATGAAAATATGTTTTCATTTGTTTCATAATCAACTACATCGCCTATTTTTTTACCAAGCAATGCTTTACCGAGCGGTGCTTCAATAGATATTAAACCAGAGCCTACATTTGCTTCGTAATCACCAACTAAACGAACTTTCTTTTTTCTATCATTATCTAAATCTAAAACCTCAACAAACAAACCAAATTTTACACTTTCACATGATAATGTCGTGCAATCTATTACTTTTGCGTTAACTTTAAAATCTTTCAAATATCCAATTTTTTTCATAACCGCTCTTTGTTTATCTTTAGCAGCATGATATTCAGCATTTTCACTTAAATCACCGTTTCCTCTTGCCGTAGAAACCTCATTAACAATTGCAGGTAAAACATTATATTCTAAATCATCTATTTGAGTATTTAATTCATCAAATGCTTCTTTTGTTATATAATAACACGTCATATGCCCATATAAATACTTTAAAAATATAAATTGCAAACTTTAATATTTTTGTTGCTTTTTATGAAAAATATGACGTCTAACAAAATATTGTTGGATATAAAAAAAATATGGTTGAATACATCTATATAAAGTTTGTTGATAATAGTATAGTTCATATTGGGTCAACAAAAAATTATAACAAAAGATACAAGCAACAAGCCGATCAGACAAAAGAGGAATTTGAAAGTAAAAAATTACTTTATCTATTTGAATGCAACGATAGTGAAGGACGAAAAATTGAAAGTGAATTTAAAAAACAATTTAAAAATTTCCTTTTAGATAACGAGGGTGGCGCGAGAGAATTATATTCTTGGTCTAGTTTAACAGAAGAAAAATTTGTACATTGGTTAAGACAAAAAACTATTAAAGAAGTAAAAATCGAGAGAGAGAGAGAGAAGAAAGCCGCGTAGTAATTATACAACTTCAACGGATGAATACAAAGGAATCCCAAAAGAATACTATGCCTTTAAAAGAAATTTAAAACAAGAAGGAAAAACTCATCGATCCATAATGGAAGATGCTAGAAAAGAAGCAAAAAGTATTCAAGGCGATAATAATAAATCAAAAGACAGTGACCATGATGAATATTATACAAGATATTGTGATGTTGAAGAAACTTGCGATGCTTTTGCAAAACACTTTGAAGATAAAATAATTTTTTGTAATTGCGATGATTGTTTAAGCAATAATGATGAAGAGTGTTCAGCGTTTGCACTATATTTTAAAAAGAACTTTAAAAAGTTGAAATTGAGAAAACTAATTTGTTTACATTTTGATAGCAGAGTAAATTTATTCAATCAAGACACTTGCGGAATTATTTATTGTAAAGACGGAACAACGGCGGAAATAAAATATTTTAGTAAAAAAAATTTTAACGACGATATTTACAATGCATTAGAATTAGAAAAAGAAGATATAAAAAAAGAAGATTTAAAAAATTTTAATGGTAGTTTTTATCACCCGCTTTCTATTAAAATTCTAAATAAAGTTGCTGACATTGTTGTCACAAACCATCCTTGGTCTTTATGTGGAAA